>NZ_SDPW01000001.1:1220020-1525025 GCF_004135645.1 Senegalimassilia faecalis | reverse complement strand
TACAAGTCGGTCAGCAGCTCGTATTCGTTTCTCACGTTGTTGCACGCCTCCTTGCGCGAAGCGCCCCGACGATGCGGGGCGCGGAATTGCTAGTTACCGTTTTGCGGTGTCTGGGCGCCCTCGCCGGTGCCGGCGGCCTTGTGGCTGCGACGACGCGCGCGGCGATGCTGCCCGGACGCAGCGCCGGATTGCTGCGGCTGGTCGGAGCGCGCATGCCGAGGACCGGCCTGCCCTTCAGGGCGGTTTTGCGAAAGCGCCGAGGACTTCTGCCCCGGACGCACGCGCGGCTTGCCCTGCTCGGCGGGCTTGCGCTGCTGCTTGGCCTGCTGCTTTTCGCCGCCCTTACCGCCGCGTTCGCGCTGCTCAGAGCCACGCTGACCCTTCTGCGGCTGCTCGGGCTTGCCACCGGATTGCCCGCGGCGCTTCGAAGGCTGCATGCCACGACGCTTGGCCTGGCCGTCTTTGCTCTTCGGTGCGCCTTGCGCCTGCTTGCCCTCAGCTGCGCGCTCGGGCGCAGCTGACTGCTGGTCGCGCGCTACCTGGCGCTCGGCCGCTTCGGCAGCGCCGCCCGTCACCTTCGTGGAGCGGCGACGACGCGGCTTGCGCGTAGGCGCCGCCTGTGCCGTTTCCTGCTCGGATGCACGCTCGCGTTCTTTACCGCGACCGCGGTTGCGACGGCTCGAACCCTTGCCCGCGCGCTCCGTTTCTTGCTTCTGGTCGCGCTTCTTGCCGCCGGGTACGTGGCGCACGCTGGTACGGTCGGCCAGCTGGTCTTTGCCGGAAAGCTGCGGGGTGGCAAGCGACGCCGCCGCGCCGAACACGTCTGCGGTCTGCGCGCTGTTCGCGCGCTCCCACGCGTCGCAACCCACGCACTTCGGGCGGGCGCCTTCCTCGGCCGGCTCGAAATCGGCAAGCGGCACGCGCACGGGTTTTTCACCCTCCACGCGCAGCGAAACCACTTCGCGCGGCACGTCCAAGTCGACCACTTTCGCCGGGCCATCGGGCGTTTCAACCTGCGCGTTCTTCTTGGGCGCGCGGCTTTTGAAATCCTTGTACGCGTCGTATTCGTAGCGCAGGCAGCACATAAGGCGCCCGCACACGCCGGAAATCTTCTGCGGGTTCAGCGACAGGTCCTGCTCTTTCGCCATGCGGATGGACACGGGGCAGAATTCGCCGCCTAAGCGCTTGCAGCACAGCTCCTGTCCGCAATGGCCCAGGCCGCCCACCATGCGCGCCTCGTCGCGCACGCCGATCTGGCGCATGTCCACGCGCACGTGCAGGCGGCTGGAAAGCGTGCGCACCAGCTCGCGGAAGTCCACGCGGTTTTCCGACTCGAAGTAGAACACGGCCTTGTCGCCATCGAACAGGTATTCCACCGATACCGGGCGCATTTCCTCGGACGCCTTCGCTGCCAGTTCCTTGAACACCGGCAGCGCTTCGGCGGCTTTCTCCTCAAGCTCGGCGGCGCGGGCGCGATCTTCGTCGTCGGCTACGCGAACAACGGGCTTCAGCGGGCTTTTCAGCTTCTTCACCTGCTCGGGCGTAGCCTCGAAAGCGTTGTCGGACACGTGCCCGAACTCCGTGCCGCGCGCCGTTTCGACAACCACGTCGTCGCCGGCGGAAATCTCAAGCTCGCCCGCGTCGAACCACAACGTTTTGGGGTTGTAGGGCAAATTGACAGGCGCTATGCGAACCATGGCGCTCCTTCTTTCTATCGTCGATACGCCCGCGGCGCCGCATCCGGCATGCCGCGACCGTACAGTATGTCGCGAATCTCGAACAGCATCGCGTCGATGCACGTCTCAGGAGATACATTATACGAGATGGCGGCGTCGCAGCGGCGCACAGCGGCGATTGCCGCGGCCGCGCGGGACGGCGTGGTTGCCGCGGCGGCCGCCTCGATGGCCTCGCGCGCATCGTCGTTGACCACCGTGTCGGGCGCGCCGGAGGCAACTACCATGACGTCGCGCAGCCACGAGCGCGCGATGCCGGCCAGCTGACGCAGCGACTCGAGCGTTTTCGCCGTGATCTGCCGCTTGTTGCGTGCCTCGATCTGGCGAATGGCCGACTTCGCCAAAAAGTCCGCGTTTTCCGCCAGCTCCGCTTCCTGCTCGGCACGCACGTCATCCAGCGGCAGTTTCACGCGAATCACCAGGTCAGCGGCGAATCCGATGATGTCCCAATCATCGGCGCGGGCAAGCAGCGACAAAATTTCCAGCACGCGGGCGCGAAATTGCAAGCGCTCGTTCGACTTCAGGAACTCCACGGCGCGCGTAAGCGACCCGTCGCACGCCTGCAGCGCCACGCGGGCCTGCTGCGCCGACGCGCCGGAGTTCTGCACCACGATGCCCGCCGCCTCCGACACCGGAATGGTGCGAAACGGCACCACCTGGCAGCGCGATATGATGGTGGGCAGCACGCTTTCGCGCGTGCGCGCAAGCAGGATGAGCACCACGTCGGCCGGCGGTTCCTCAAGCGTTTTCAGGAACGCGTTTGCTGCCTGCGTGCCCAATAGGTCCACGCGATCAAGGATGTAGACCTTGCGCTGCGCCTGAATGGGGGCAAGCGACGTGTCGGCCACGATGGAGCGCACCTGCTCCACCAGATAGCCCGCCGCGCCTTCGGGGGCGAAAAAGCGCACGTCAGGGTGCTTGCGGCGCAAAATGCGGCTGCACGCGTCGCACGCCCCGCACATGCCGCCGCGCGGGCCTTTCGGCCCCTTCGGGCACATGATGCCCTGCGCGAACGCGTACGCCGCCACCGTTTTGTTCGACCCCGCCGGGCCGCAGAACAAGTACGCGTGGCTTACGCGCCCCGACGACACGGTGGCGCGCAGGAAATCGCGCACGTAGGGCTGCCCCAGTATGTTCTCGAACGCATCGGCCATGGGCGCCTACTGCTCTTTCGGCGCGGCGGGCGCCGGTGTGGGGCGCGTATCGTCGCGATAGTCCACGCGTCCCTCGTGGGCGCGCTGCACGTCCAGACGCTCGAAGTAGGCCTCGTTTTGGCGCACGAATTCGCCCATCCACGGGAACAAGTCTGCCAGCTGGGCAAACACCTGCACGGCCGTATGCGATTTGCGGCCGGACGACTGCACCAGGCGCACGCGCTTCGGGTCGCGGCGCGCAATATCCAGAAACGCCGCGTTCACGCGAGCGTGGAAGTCCTCGCCGGCGCGCTCCATGCGGTCGGCACCCGCGCGGCGCGTGGCGCGCGCAAGGCCGTCGGCCGTGCTGCCGCCGGAAACCAGCAAGATAGTGCGATCGGGCACCAGGCCCTGGCAGGCGAACGCGTTCGCCGCGTCCACGAACGCGCGGTCAAGCCCGCGGCCGTAACCCTGATAAGCCACGGTGGAGTCGGTAAAGCGGTCGCACAGCACCACGGCGCCGCGCGAAAGCGCCGGCACGATCACTTCGCTGACCAGCTGCGCGCGAGCCGCCTCGTAGATGAGCAGCTCGGACGCGTCGCACATGTTCACGTTTTTCGGGCTGAGCACCACGCCGCGCAGCTGTTCGCCCACGTCGGTGCCGCCCGGCTCGCGCAGGCACACGACCTCGCGGCCCATGGCGGAAAGCGCGTTGGCCAGAAAGCGGATGTGCGTGGTCTTGCCCGCCCCGTCGCCGCCTTCGAACGTGACGAACACGCCGCGCTCGGGCGCTTCGGGCGCACCTGCCGGGACGCCAGCCTGAGCAGGCGCAACAGGCGAAGCGCCCGCGGGCGCGACCTGCCTGGGGTCGCGCATCGTGGGCACTTCGCTGACGATGCCGGTGTTGTGAATCTGGGTCACGGCGCTATTCCTGCACGGCGCCGGCCACGGCCGCCGCCACCACTTCCACGGCGCGCGGGTCGAACGGCTCGGGCATGATGAAGTCTTCGCTGAGCTCGTCGTCGGACACCAGCGCGGCCAGCGCCTCGGCAGCGGCAAGCTTCATCTGCTTCGTGATGCGCGTGGCGCGCGCTTCAAGGGCGCCCTTGAAAATGCCGGGGAACGCCACCACGTTGTTGATCTGGTTCGGGAAGTCCGAGCGGCCCGTGCCCACCACGCGCGCGCCGGCCTCGCGAGCCACGTCGGGGAAGATCTCGGGCGTGGGATTGGCCATGGCGAACAGGATGGCGTCATCGTTCATGGACTTCACCATGTCGGTAGACACGATGCCGGGGGCCGACACGCCCACGAAGATGTCGGCGCCGCGCATGGCGTCGGCCAGGCTGCCCTGCTCGTCGTTGAGGTTCGTGGTGGCAAGCATGGCGCGCTGAGCTTCGTTGATGCCCTCGGAACGCGAGTTGATGATGCCGCACTTGTCGCACAGGATAAGGTTGCGGAAGCCATAGTTCAGCAACAGCTTCGCAATGGCGATGCCAGCCGAGCCGGCGCCGTTGACCACCACGCGGCAGTCTTCCTTCTTCTTGCCCGTCAGGCGCAGCGCGTTGATGACGCCGGACAGCACCACGATGGCCGTGCCGTGCTGGTCGTCGTGGAACACCGGGATGTCCAGCTCGTCGATAAGCTGGCGCTCGATCTCGAAGCAGCGCGGGGCCGAGATGTCTTCCAGGTTGATGCCGCCGAAGCTGGGGGCGATGCGCTTGACCGTTTCCACGATCTCGTCGACGTCCTGCGTGTCCAGGCACAGCGGCACGGCGTTCACGCCGCCGAACGCCTTGAACAGCGCGCACTTGCCCTCCATGACGGGCATGGCCGCGGCCGGGCCGATGTTGCCCAGGCCCAGCACGGCCGAGCCGTCGGACACGACGGCCACGGTGTTGGCCTTCATGGTGTACTTGTAGGCGTCCTCAGGGTTCGCGGCGATCTTGCGGCACGGCTCGGCGACGCCGGGCGTGTAGGCCAGCGCCAGGTCCTCGCGCGTTTCGATCTTCATCTTCGGGACGGTATCCAGCTTGCCCTGCCATTGCTCGTGCAGACGCAGCGATTCCTGTGCGATGTCCATGCTTCGTGCGCATCCTTCCGTGTTCGCGGCGCGGCGCCGCTTGACGTGTCGTGTTTCGCGGCCGTTTTCGGCAGCGAATATTTCCCTGTTGGATTATACCCCTTCGCCCCAGGCGCCCCCACCGCTGCGCCCGCTCTCCCCGAAATACACCCATCGGGTGTTTTTCGCCTGATGGCGAAGGACAGTCCAGCTGAGGAGGGAGGCAACAGCCCGCTTCGTCTTCTCCCGAAGCGGGTCAACATCGAGGAGCGCAGCAGGCACGAACAGCGAAGAGGTTCGAAGACAAGCCCGCTCTTCGGATTTCTCGGCATGATTCATGCCGCAAGCCCCGCTAGGCAGCAACTTGGCGCACAATATGAGCAGCATTCAAGGAAAGGAACATCGTGGAAGACGAGAAACTGAACGGGGTTGCGGGCGCACTTTCGGCCGATGCGGTTGCCGGCGCCGTATATGCCGCCGTGCGCCATTGTGCCACGCACCTGCGCCCCGACGTGCTGGCCGCCATGCAAACCGCGCGCGCCGACGAAACCCAAGCCCGCGCGCTGTCCGTGCTGGACTGCCTGCTGGAAAACGCCCACATCGGGCAGGCCGACGGCGTGCCCATCTGCCAGGACACGGGCACGTGCTGGGTACGCCTGGAAATCGGCGAGGAGTTAAGCGTGCCCGGCAACATCCTGTCGCGCGTCAACGACGCCGTGGCCCGCGCCTACACCGACAGCCGGCTGCGCATGAGCGTGCTGGCCGACGCGCTGCTTGACCGCACGAACACCGGCGACAACACGCCCGCCTTTGCCGAAGTGGCTTTCCGCCCCGGCCGCGGCGCCACGCTGCACGTGCTGCTGAAAGGCGGCGGCTCGGACAACGCCAGCCGCGTGGTCATGCTTGCCCCCGGCGCCGGTTGGGAAGGCGTGCGCCAGGTCGTGCTCGACTGCGTGCACGAGAAAGCCGCCAACGCCTGCCCGCCGCTTATCGTGGGCGTGGGCGTGGGCGCCACGTTCGACAAGGTGGCTGGCCTGGCCAAACACGCGCTGCTGCGCGAAGTGGGCAGCCCCGCCGCAAGCCCGCAAGCCGCCGCGCGCGAGGCCGAGCTGCTTGCCGCCGTCAACGCCACGGGCATCGGTCCGGCTGCCCTTGGCGGCAACGCCACCGCACTTGCCGTGCACCTGGAAACCGCCCCGTGCCACATCGCCGCGCTGCCCGTTGCCGTGAACATGGGCTGCTCGGCCATGCGCTCAGCCTCCATCGACCTGGTGTCGTGGGAAACCGGCCTGCCCGTTGCCAACCCCACCGCAAACCTTGCGTACACCCCCGTTGAGGAAGGGGGAAACCGATGAGCAAGCAAGGAATCATCGCCGAGCGCCCCCACTTGGCGCGAAGCGCGAAGCCCCTTGCCACCCGCATTTCATACGCCCCCGCAAAGGAAGGAGCCGCGCGATGAGCGAAACCGCAAACGCCCCCGTGTGCCTGACGCTGCCGCTTGACAAGGCTGATCTTGCAAACCTTTCCGCAGGTCAGGAGGTGCGCCTTTCCGGCGATGCCTTCACCATGCGCGACGCCGGCCACGCTCGCGCGCTGGCCGCGCTTAAAGCCGACGGCCAGCTGCCGTTCGGCCTTGCCGGCCAAACGCTGTTCTACGCCGGCCCCACGCCCGCCGCGGCAGGCCGCCCGCTGGGCAGCGTCGGTCCCACCACCTCAAGCCGCATGGACTTCGCCACACCGCAGCTTATGGACGCGGGCATCGTGGCGTGCATCGGCAAGGGCAAGCGCAACCAGGCCGTCATCGACGCCTGCGTGCGCAATGGCGCCGTCTACTTCGCGGCCGTCGGCGGCATCGCGGCGCTGCTTGCCAAGCACGTGACCGCTAGCGAGACGGTGGCATGGGACGACCTGGGCACCGAAGCGCTGCGCCGCGTCACGTTCGACGACTTCCCCGTATTCGTTGCCGTAGACGCCCACGGCCGCGACCTCTACCGCAGCATCGAAGCCGGCGAAGCGATTTAGCATCCCCCCCCGAAACGCAAAGAGGCGGCGCCCCGCATGGGACGCCGCCTCTTGTTTGCGCACATTGCGCGGAAAGCTAAACCGTTAGCGCACGCTTAGTTGTTGCCGCGCATGGTCTGGCCGCCGTTGGGATGACACTGACCGCAGGTGTCAACCTGAGCCTCGTGGCCCTTGTGGCACTCGTTGCAGTTGATCTGGCCGTGCGGGCTGTTGTGCGGGTTGTACGCGCCCAGCGACTCGGTCTGCTTGGCCAGCTCATCGTAGGAACCGCCATGGCAGGACAGGCACTTGTCGTTGTCGATGTAGTAGCGATCGCCCAGACCCAGGTTGTCCGTGTCGCCAGCCAGCTGCGATTGCAGCTCGGCCACCTGCACGTCAAGCTCGGCCGTGTGGCAATCCAGGCACGTGGTGCCCTCGTGCTGGCCATGCCAAGCGGCAAGGCCGGCACCGTTCGACTCGTCGGTGCCCTCGTAGTTGGCCAGGTGGTTGCCCATGGAATCATGGCACACCGTGCCGCAGAAGCTCGGCGTGTTGTGCCACGCCCAACCGCCGCAGCATGCCACGATCAGCACCGCGGCAACAACGCCCACGACGATAGGCCAGCGCTTCTTGCCAGCGTTCTTTTTCTCTTCTGCCATTGGTTATTTCACCCCCTGCGCGGCGGTCTGACCGGCCACGTAGCCGAACGTGACGCAGCGGCCGACCGACGGGCCGAAAATATGACGCGGATAGTTGCCGGAGAAGAAGCCGCCCGACGCACCGCCTGCGGCGAACAGGCCCTCGATCGGCTCGTTGTCGTAGTCAAGCACGTTGCAGTTGTAGTCCACAACCAGGCCGGACACGGTGGCCAGGATGGAAGACTGGTGCTTGATGGCGTAGTACTTCTCGCCCTCGATCTTCGTGGCCTTCTCCATGGGACGGTTGAAGTCCTCGTCCTTCTTGTTGTCCACGAACGTGTTGAAGCGCGCAACCTCGGCCTTCAGCGTGTCGGCAGGCACGTTCATGTAACCGGCCAGCTCGTCCAAGCTGGAAGCCTCGAACGCCCAGCCCTTCTCCTTGAACGGCTCAAGCTTCTCCAGAATGGTAGCGGCGTTGGCGCCCAGCTGCGTGGTGGAGGCCACGCGCCAGGTGTCGGTGCCGTAGTGGCGCTGCGCCGTGATGGCGTTCGAGCGCGCCTGGAACGGCAGGCCTTCGCTAGCGAAGCGGCGACCCTGCTCGTTGATCATGATGCCCGCGGAAACCAGCGCGGTGATGCCCAGGTTCGAAGAGTAGAACGAGTCGGGGCTGCCGAAGTCGAAGTTCATGATGGCCGCCGGCAGCGGGTCCATCTGGCCGCCCACGGCCAAGCCCATCAGCTGGCCGTCGCCCGTGGTGCCTTCGTTGGGGCACCAGCTGGCGCACGCGGCAATGTCCTCGGCGCGGCACCAGGCCTTCAGCATGGCCGGGTTCGAATCGAAGCCGCCCGTGGCCAAAATGACGCCCTTCGAAGCGTTCACGCGGAAGTAGCCGTCGGCATCCTTGCAGATGGCGCCGGTCACGCGGCCGTCGTCCTCGCGGATAAGCTGCACGGCAGACGTGCTGTAGCGCAGATCGGCGTTCGAGCGCTTGCTGAACGTGTTCGCCAGGTCGGCCACGATGTAGATGCCCGCGCCGCCGGCGTTCTTCACGGTCTGCTCGCTCCACTGCGGGCTCTTGAAAGCAATCTCCGTTTGCGGCACCTCGAAGTTGTGCGCGCTGGGGTTGCCCTTCTTGAAGTAGGTGTCGATCTGGCCTTCGCCCTCGTCGAACTTGTCCTGCAGCCAGTCAGCGGCCTCGCCGGAACGGTCGGCCCACAGCTTGATGGGATCAATGGGCACGCGGTAGTACGCCGCGTGGCGCATACGGTCCATCATCTCGGCCTTGTCGACGATGTTGTCGCCCTCTTCCATCTTCTTGCCGCCAACAACGCCCATACCCTCGAACATGCCGCGGCCCTTCGTCATCTTCTCGATGCACAGGACCTTCGTTTTGCCGTCATCGGACGCCGCCAGCGCAGCCACGCTGCCCGTCAGGCCGCAGCCGCACACCAGCACGTCGGTTTCCTCGGTGCGCGTGATCTCGCTTGCGGGGATGTCGCGCATCTCGAAAGCCACGGGGCCCTGACGCACGATGCCGCTTTCCACGTCGAGCACCGGCACGTTGCGCGTCTTCACCGGGAAGACGTCGGTGTAGATGCTCTCGCTAAAGTCGCCGCAACCGCCCTTGTTTTCAACCGTCACGCCGGCGGCCTTTGCCTCGCCAGCGCAGCCGGTCAAACCGAAGGCACCGGTGGCCGCAGCCGCGCCGAGCAGGCTGACGCCCGCGGCGCGCATGAAGCCGCGGCGGGACATCCCGCTTGCTGCTTGCTCTGCCATGTTCCCTCCCTAATAACTGCTTTTGGGGCGCAAACCAAACCATTCGCGCCCGATTCCTCTTCGTTCGTACACCGTACGGAGTACAACGGTCATGTATCGTACACTGTACGGCGTACGTTTTCAAGCTTTCTCTGTGGACAATTTCCCACCGTTGGGGGTTCTGGCGATATTTGCTTTAACCTTCGAGTCCGTTTCAAGTTTTAAACACCAGTTAGCAGGCGATTCACTCGTGGCACAGTCCCCTCAAAAACCAACAAGCACCGCAACCACGCAAGAGGAAGTGGTCGACGCCGCGTTCCGCATGATCGATGCGCAAGGATATGCGAAGTTCAGTATCCGCGCCCTTGCCGAAGAACTTGGCATCGGCACCATGAGCGTGTACACCTATGTGCCCTCGAAAAAGCAGCTGCTGTTCTACGTGCTGCAGAAGATGCAGTCCGAAATCGACAACGCACCGATTGCCGGAGAATTCTGGGAAGACACGCTGCACCGCACGTGCGGATCTATCCTGCGCACGAACCTAGCGCATCCGAATATCAGGATCGTGCAGATGCAAACGCAGATCGAAACGCCGCAGCAACATCGACGCAACATCTACTACCTGCATACCGATCAGGGCATGTCCGACCACATCTACGAAACCATGTACAGCGTGGTGCGCTCGTATTTGACCGGGTTCATCGACATGGCCGTGAAGCGCAAGCTCAAGCTCACCACGAAGGCCGAAGACCAGTACGCCGGCGGGCGCTGGACAACCATCTCCGACGCGGACACCGACATCGAGATGTTCCACCAGGGCATCGACTTCATCATCGCCGGCACGCGCGCCATGGCCGCGCCCGACCCCTGCAACTGGCGCACGCCCGAAGACCCCGCTACGTGGGCCTGGGGCAAGGAATAACTATTGCAACAAAAAGGCGGCGTCCCAAACGGGACGCCGCCTTTGCTTTCACCTTGGCTTACTGCGCAAGTACCTTACTCGGCTTTATCGGCCGTTTTCTTCGCCGCCGTCTTCTTGGCGGTCGTCTTCTTCGCCGCAGGCTTTTTCGCGGCGGCCTTCTTGGCCGGCGCTTTCTTGGCAGCTTTTTCTGTCGCCTTCGCCTCTTTGGCAGCAGCCTTCTTCTCGGCCTCGATCTCTTTACCCGGGCAGCTGAAGTTCGGGCACAGCTTCCAGGGGCCGCGGTTCGTGGTGACGATCACCATGGGCGCGCCGCAATGCTCGCACACCTCGTCGGTGGCCGTGATGACACCGTACTGCGGCAAGGGGTAGCCCACGCCGCACTCGTCGTAGTTCTCGCAGCGGATGAAGCGCTTAAGCGTGCGCGGGTTCTTCTGCGCGATAAGCTTGGCCTTCTTGCCAGCCGCGGCGCACGTGGGGCACTCGCCCACCACCACGTCGGGCTCTTTGTTCGTCTCGCAATTCGGGTCGATGCAGATAGTGCGCGGCTTGGAGCGGAATGCCGTCACCTTCACCTGGGGCATGCCGCACGTGGGGCACGGGTCGGGCAGCGCCTCCACCTTGCCCTTCGGCAGCGGGTAGGTCACGTCGCAATCGGGCCAGCCGGCGCAACCGATGAACATGCCGCGCGTTTTCTGCGACACGCGAATCTGCAGGTCCTTGCCGCACTTCGGGCACTTGCCCACGTAGGCGTCGGCCGCCACGGCGTCGGCCAGGGCGTCTTTGACCTCTTCGGAGTGCGGAATCAAGTTCGCAAGCTGCTCAGCCAGCAAGTTGCGGCTGTTCGTCACCACCGCGACCTTCGTGTTGCGGCCCTCGGCGATGTTGTCCATCTCCTCTTCAAGCTCGGCCGTCATCTGCGGGTGAGTGATGTGCGGTGCGAACTTGTCAAGCGCGTCGCACACCGCCATGCCCAGCTGACTGGGTTCGATGGGGTCGTTCTGGATGTACTTCACCGTGTACAGACGCTCGATGATGCTGTGGCGCGTGGACTTCGTGCCCAGGCCCAGCTTCTCCATTTCCTGGATAAGCTTGCCCTGGCTGTAGCGCGCCGGCGGCTCGGTCTGCTTCTTCGTGCACTCGGCGCCGTTGAACGCAACCTGCTGGCCTTGCGTCATGGCCGGCAGCTGCTCGTCCTTCTTCATACCGTACGGGTAAATGGCGCGGAAGCCCGGACTTACCAGCACGTCGCCCTTCGCGGCGAACTTCTCGCCCGCCACGTCAAGCGTGACCTTCGTGCCCTCCACCACGGCCGCATCGGACAGCGTGGCCAGGAAGCGGCGCGCAATCAGGTTGTACAGCTTGTAGTCGGCCGGCGCCAAATCGTCGGGCGTGGCCTTGGCCGTGGGGTAGATGGGCGGGTGGTCGGTGGTCTCCTTCTTGCCGCGCGTGGCGTGCAGTTCGCCCGCGGAAAGCAGCTGGTTGCAATACGGGCCGTACGCGGGGTTGCCCGAGATGGTTTTCACCACTTCAGCCAGGTCAAGCGAGCTAGGATACACCGTGTTGTCAACACGCGGATACGAGATGTAACCGTCCATGTACAGGCTTTCGGCGATGCGCATGGTGCGCGCTGGCGAAAGGCCCTCGGCCGAGGCCGCCGCCATCAAGCTGGTGGTGTTGAACGGCACGGGCGGCTGCTGCTTGCGCGTGCGCTTGTCAACCGCGGCAACCGTGGCATTGGTGGCGCCTGCCACCGCGGCCATGGCGGCTTTTGCCGCCGCCTCGTCCTTGAAGCGCGCCGTGGAATGCGGGGCCACGAACGCCAGCTCGCCGTCGCCGGGCGTTGGGCCCGCCGCCGCACCGGCATCGAACGCGCCCTTGATAACCCAGTAATCCTCGGGAATGAACGCCAAGCGCTCGCGCTCGCGCGCCACGATCAGCGCCAGCGTGGGCGTTTGCACACGTCCCGAGCTGCGCACGTTGCCATAGCCGGCGAACTTCACCAGCGTCAGATAGCGCGTCAGCACCGCACCCCAAATCAGGTCGATGTCCTGGCGCGATGCGCCGGCGCTTGCCAGGTTCGTGTCCAGCTCCACCAGATTCGAGAACGCATGCGTGATCTCTTCCTTCGTGAACGCGCTGTAGCGGGCACGCGACACCGGCGCCGTGGGGTTCACTTCCTGGATGCACGACAGCGCATCGGAGCCGATCAGCTCGCCCTCGCGGTCGAAGTCGGTTGCAATCACGATGGAGTCCGCTTTTTTCGCCAGGTTCTTCAGGCTACGGATGATTTCCTTTTCCTTCGGCAGCTTCTCGATAGGCGCGTACACCAGATACGGCAGCGCATCCATCTTCCATGCCTTCAGTTCCACGCCGTCTTCGGTGAACGGCTTTTTCTTTTTAAACGGCGGGCGCGCCAGGCTTGCAGGCAGCTCGGCCGGAACCGCTTCGCCGTCGGCCGTGACGCCGCGCCAACCGCCGCGCTTCTTATATATGAGAGACGGCGTAAAATCGGGCTCCAAGATATGGCCGCGCAGGCCGATGGTCACCCATTCCTCGCCGTCGACTTCAAAGCGGTACACGGGCGTGGAATACACCTTGTCCGCCTTCGGTTTCTTCGCGCCCAGCAGCGAAGCGATCTTCGTTGCGGCGTCGTTCTTCTCGGTTACCACCAGCTTCACGTGGCTTCCCTCCTCGTCTTTCGGGCCGTGCCGGCCACATCGCTCACACGATTGCCCCATTCGTTTATTTACGTGTGCGGGGATTTTCGCGCGCTTTTGCGTCACGCGTAGTGCGTAGCATACACGATTGGAACCGCGCGAGCACAACTTTTCCCACAACCGTGTACGAATTGCCTCCATAAACTGCCGCACCCGCTGCGTCGTGGGCGGTTTCGGCGAAATGCGGGTCCACGCATGCCGCTGCCCCTTCCGTTGTGGGCGGTTTTCAAGCGGCGTCGCCCCAAGCACCCATTCCCCATCTGGGAAAACGCTATCTAATCGCGCCGCAAATGCGCTGGCCAACCGACCAAACCGCCCACAACCGTGCATCCCGCTTGCGGACAGGCGCGTAAAAATGAGCAGATAGCGTGTTGATTTCGTTGCCGTCACGCGAAGGATTCGCGGCGGTTTGAAGAACGTTTCTTGAATCGCGCGCAGCTACGGTACTTTTGTCTCTACGGGAAGCCGTCGAATCGCTGCACATCGCTTGCACATTCGGCCACGAACGCACCAGCGGCGGCACCCACCCGTCATGCATATATAGTGAGGATCACCCGGTTTCCGGGCGAGTTTAGGGAGCATTGCATGATACGAAAAGCATTAGGGATTTGCACAGGAGCAATCATCATCGTTGTCGCGGGGGCGGCATGCGTTTTCGCTATCACGCCGCAATCCACCAACGCAAGCCCGCTTGAGACCGCGGCATCTAGTGCGAAAACCGCTGTGGTAAACCGGGCGATTGACGCCTCAGGCGTGAAAACCGCTGTTGAGGATTCCCTCATTGCGCACGCGCGCGATATATCCAGCGCCACCGGCATCTCCACCACGCAGGTCCAAAACGTCATCGAAAGCCTTGACATCGACGATTGGCAAGCCGTAACGCTGCCCGCCGACGCGGCAGCAACAACCACCATCAGCGGATCGGCGGCAGGCGTGCCCGCGTCGCTTACAACGTATTCCGATCCGAACTACGTGACCATCAGCGCTTACGGTCAAAACATCGACCTGGCCGTTCCCGCTAGCGCACAGCAGTACCTGCCAATGCTCGCATGCGCAGCCGCTTAGCGCCCGCGCAGTCAGCAAGTTAGCGAGAATAAAAGCTCCGCACGTGCGGGGCTTTTTCGTTGCTTAACGGCCGACATGTCAACGAGCCGCAGTGGCCGCAGCGCAGTTCGCGAGTCATTTCGCCCACAGTCCCAAAACGTAAAAAAAAACGGCGTGGTACGAACCATCTTTTCGCACCGCGCCGCTTCCATTAGCAACCCTTACACGCACCGGCGCTTTTTGCTAGCCCTCAACAGCGCCTGCCGCTTTCGCGGCTTCCTGCTCCTCGCGCTCAAGCACCTGCTTCATGGCCGCGATGGCGCATTCAAGCATGCCGTCGTCGGGCTCGTTCGTGGTGAGGTACTGCATCTGCATACCCGGCCACAGCACCACCTTCACTAGCGGGTTGTCGGGATGGCTGCCCGCCCAGCGCACGGTAATCTCGTAGCTAATACCCGCAATCACCGGCATCAGCACGATGCGCGCCACAATGACCAGCACCAGCTTCGGGGCGCCATCGGGCACGCCCCACGCCGAAATCAGCCCGTTAAGCGGCGTGATGGTGTACACGAAAATGGCGATGATCATCACCATGATCAGAAACGCCGTGCCGCAACGCACGTGCAACCGCGGAAACTGCCGCGCGTTTTCCGACGTCAGCGGCAACCCGTGCTCGAAGCAATGGATGGTCTTGTGCTCGGCCCCGTGGTATCCGAACATGCGCTTGATATCGCTCATGCGCCCGATCAGCCAGATGTAGAACACGAACACCGCCACGCGCAAAATGCCGTCCACCACGTTCCACGCAAGCGTGTTCGAGTCGTACTCGCCCACCAGCAGGTTCGTGATGAACGCCGGCGCAACTATAAACAGCACCACACCCATGACCAGGCCCAACACCATGGACACGGCCATTTCCTTCTTGCCAAACACCGCATCGTCTTCCGCAGCGGGCGCCGACGCCGCCTTCGCCTCGCTTGGCTGCGACGGTTCCGACACCACCTCAAGGCTCCGCTGAGCCCCAAGCGCGTCGATCATCGTATCGGGTCTGCCGAAATCGTCCTTCCACGAGAACGCCGGCTCATTCGACGCCGGCATCTGGCCATCAGCCATGCAGCCGCCCTGGCCGTCCGCGCGCGACGCTGCTTCCACTACGCCATCGCGCTTCGCAGGTTCAGACTGCTCCACGCAATCCACCTCAGCCCTGCCACCAGCGTCGAGATCTTTGGCGGCAGCGTCCTTGGCATCCTCTTCGTCCTCGTTGAACGCATGGATAGCCGCAATCTCAAGCGCCTTATACCCCAGCACCAGCGACTCCACCATAGCGCGGCAGCCGCGCACAAGCGGCCAGTACATCCAGCCGTTTTTCGCCTGGCCACTTGACAGGTCGTGCTGCTCCTCGTAGATTGCGCCGTCCGGTTCGCGCACGCCCACGGCCCAGTTGTACTTGCCGCGCATCATGACGCCCTCGATAAGCGCCTGCCCGCCTACGTGCGTCTTGTTCGCGCCGTCTTCGGAAAACGCACGCGAAAGGTCGCTCTTTTGCTTCGCCAAGCTACTCACGCGTCACTTTCGGATATGGATTCCCGCAGGTCATCTTGCCTTCGGGGCACGCACCGCGCACGCACGGCGCGCCGGCGTCAGCGAAAATGAACGGCGCAGTGGGCCGCGCCAACTCCAACATGCGGTGCGCCATATCGCGAATCTCCCACTGAGCGCGATTGCAGCAACGCAGGCTGAAGAAGTGCAGCAGCTCGCGCACGTTCATGGTGACCACGATTTTGCTTTCCGCCGCGTTCGGCAGCAGGTAGCGCGCGTCCTCGGCCGGCACGCCCGCCTCAAGCAGCGCGTGATACGCATCGACGGCAGCCTGAATGGCCTCGTCGAACTTCGCAGACGCCTCCGCATTCGCCGCCACGCTTTCCGGCTTCACCACGGACACTTCGCCCTTGAACTTCACGTAGCGCTGGCTTTGCTGATTGAAACTGGCGATGCGGTGACGTACCAGCTGATGCGTCAGCGCGCGGGACACCCCATCGATGGCGAACGTGTAGCTTGCGTGCTCAAGCGTGCTGAAGTGCCCCGACGACATGATAGTGGTCAGCACGCTTTTCACGCGCTCGGGCGGCATGGTCTCCATAAGCTCGGCCGCACCCACCGGCGCATAGCACAAACGCGCCGCCGTTGCGATGGCGCATTCCGGATCAGGTGTGTGATAGAGAAGTTCAACGTGCATAGCAATGCTCCTCGTCTTAAAATAGTGCAGCGAAGCGCCGAGGGGGCGCTTTCGCGTATCAACCTTGTCATCCAATATATCGGCTTGCGCCGATACTACCCGAAGGGCTTTCCAGTATGACCGAAAACAACACGGCAAACGGTTTCACCAACGATTTCCGCAGTGCTCAACCGCTGCACGTCTCCGCCGCCTGCGCTTCGCCAACCGAGGAGAACCTCGCTTTCGCGCCGGCGCTTTCCACCGCCGATTGGAACGCTGAATGGCAGCAGATGCAAAACGCGCGTAACCGTCCCGACAACTCGGCCGAATGGGACGCGCGGGCGCTTAACTTCCCCGCCGATGCGCAAGCCGGCCCTTACGCCCGTCGATTCATAGAGCTTATGGGCATACGGCCTGGCGAAACGGTGTTCGATATGGGCTGCGGCACCGGCTCCATCGCGCTGCCGCTTGGCGAACTTGGGCACAAGGTGGTAGCCGCCGATTTCTCGCAGGGTATGCTCGACCGCATGCAAACCGTCATGGAATCTCAAGGCATCCGCACGGTGTTCCCCAAGCTTATGAGTTGGGACGAAGACTGGGCGGCCAAAGGCGTGCGCACTGGCATGGTCGATATCTGCGTTGCATCGCGCTCCATCGCCACGCACGATTTGCGCGACAGTCTGCTGCGCCTGACCGACATCGCGCGTCGGCGCGTTTGCATCACGCTGCCTACCGGATCGAGCCCCCGCACCGATGAGCGCATCCTTTCCGAGCTTGGCCTGTCCGACGCGGTGTTCCGCCAGCACCTTTACGCCATCTGCATCCTTGCGAACGAAAGGCTGCTTCCACGCGTCGACTACATCCAGTCGCAGCGCTACGAAACATTCGCCTCGCACGAGGAGGCCGCGGAAAGCCTGCAACGCATGATCGACAACGCCGCCGGCGCCGTCACCACCGAGGCCCAACGCCAATCTGCCTATGCGCGCCTGCACGCATGGCTCAACGACAACCTTGTTGCGAACGACCAGGTAGGCTCGCTTGATAAGCACGGCCTGCCGCAAAAAGCTCTGCGCCTGCGCAATCCGCGCATTATCACCTGGGCCTTCATCAGCTGGGATAAATAAATCCTCTCGATTGAAATCACAACAAGGTCTTCAATAGTCTTAAACCATAATGGCCGCGGAGTTAACCGCGGCCATTATGGTTTATAGAACAAACTCCTCTAGCAAGCCCCCAGCAACAGAGGCTACGGATGAGCCGCAGCCACGGTAAAATTGCTAAGAACAAAGGCATTGCTCGTGCGACTTACTAATCTGCAGATAATTGCCAGTGCTCCAGTTGCGTTGCTTATCCACCATAAAAGCGATTAGCATCCTGGTTTTCGCAAACCAAGGAGAGCCTCTCAAGCACTACCATTTCGTAGCTGAGCTCCTGTCGAAAAAGTAGCGAGAGACGCTACAGCGGACGACGATGATCCGGCTCGGTGGTAAGAACCACAGGTCCGTCTTCGGTGATAGCAACCATCTTCTCAAAATGCGCACTCGGCTTTCCGTCGCGCGTGCAGACTAACCAACCATCGTCTCCATCGACGACCTTTCTCGTACCCATATTGATCATTGGCTCAATGGCAAGCACCATGCCTACCTGCAGCTTCATACCCAGATGCCGATGCCCATAGTTCGGAACGTTCGGTTCTTCATGCATGTTATGGCCGACCCCATGGCCAACGTATTCGCGCACCACGCCATAGCCCGCTTTTTCAGCAATAGACTGAACCGCATGCCCAATATCGCCAAGATGGTTACCTGCAACAGCGCTTTCAAGACCAGCCCACATGCACTGCTCGGTAACCTTCAGCAAGCGCTTTTTATCGTCTGAAATCTTACCGACTGCAAACGTCCAAGCATTGTCGCCAACCCAACCATCAACGGTTGCGCCAGTATCCACACTCAGAATGTCTCCAGTTTGCAAAACCACCTTTTTAGACGGAATGCCATGCACAATCTGTTCGTTAACCGATGCGCAAATAGAGCCCGGAAACCCACCATAGCCCTTGAACGCAGGGATACCACCATGTTCGCGAATATACGTTTCCGCGAACTCATCAAGCTCAAGCGTGGTAACGCCAGGCTTTACCAATTCACCGACTTTTCGAAGCACCTCAGCAGAAAGCTGGCCAGCTGCTTTCATAGCATCAATCTCACCAGGAGACTTTAAAATCACTGCCACTTCCACCAACTCCTATCAAAGATTTACCATCAGCGCCCAACTGCCCAATCACCGGAAATGGCAATCCATCCTTTAGAACCTATCGTCCGAGCACCGAGCACCGAGCACCGAGCACCGAGCACCGAGCACCGAGCACCGAGCACCGAGCACCGAGCACCGAGCACCGAGCACCGAGCACCGAGCACCGAGCACCGAGCACCGAGCACCGAGCACCGAGCACCGAGCACCGAGCACCGAGCACCGAGCACCGAGCACCGAGCACCGAGCACATGATACCGCGCCCGCACCTAAATCCAACAAAAAAGGGCGACCCCTTACGGATCGCCCTTCTATACCCTGAATGGCTGAGATTATTCAGCGGAAGCCGTGTAATTCTTCGTGACGGAAGAATCAACGGAAACACCCGGCGTCATGGTGCCGGAAACGCTAATGGACTTGACGTACTTGCCCTTAGCAGCAGCAGGCTTCATGCGCAGGATCTCGTCGTACACCGTGCCGTAGTTCTCAGCAAGCTGCTCAGCGGTAAAGCTGGCCTTGCCGATAACAACGTGAGCAATGCCGTAACGGTCAGCACGATACTCAACGCGGCCGCCCTTGAGCTCCTTGATAGCCTGAGCAACGTTCGGGGTAACCGTACCGAGCTTCGGGTTCGGCATCAGGCCACGGGGGCCGAGGATCTTACCAAGACGGCCAACCTTGCCCATCTGGTCCGGAGTAGCAACAGCAGCGTCGAAGTTGAACTCGCCAGCCTGAATCTGAGCAGTCAGCTCCTCAGTGCCAACGATGTCAGCACCAGCCTCGCGAGCAGCATCAGCAGCAGCGCCCTCAGCGAACACAGCAACGCGGACAGTCTTACCAGAGCCGTTCGGCAGGGAAACCGTGCCGCGCAGCTGCTGATCAGCCTGACGCGTATCGATGCCCAGACGGAAGTGAGCCTCAACAGTCTGGTCGAACTTCGTGGTTGCAATCTCGTTGATCAGCTTGAAAGCCTCAAGCGGAGCGTAGGTTGCGTCACCGATCTTCTCGACGGCAGCGCGATAAGCCTTGGAATGCTTAGCCATGTTAAAAATTCCTTTCGTGGTGCGTAACGAGCATGTGCGGCTTCTAACGCACAGCCCTTCCACTTAACAAAACAGAATGCATTCGAGAGAATGCGGAGAGCTTAGGCCTCACCCTTGAGGATTGCGGCAAGCTTCTTAGAAGGCACATAGGCCTTCTTCATCTCAACGCCCTCAACGCGCACACCCATGGAACGAGCAGTACCAGCAACGATGCGCATAGCAGCCTCGATGTCGTTAGCGTTCAGGTCGGGCATCTTGATCTCAGCGATCTCGCGGAGCTGATCCTGGGACAGGGTGCCCACGAACTTCAGCTGCGGGATGCCGGAAGCAGACTTCAGGCCCAGCTTCTCCTTGATGAGCACGGCCGCCGGCGGAGTCTTGCACACGAAGGTGAAAGACTTGTCTTCGTAGACGGTGATCTCAACAGGGATGATGGTGCCCTTCTGCTCCTGCGTCTGAGCGTTAAACGCCTGGCAGAACTGCATGATGTTAACACCCTGAGCACCCAGAGCAGGGCCAACGGGCGGGGCCGGGTTCGCAGCGCCAGCAGGAATCTGCAGCTTAACGAAGCCGGTAACTTTCTTCTCAGCCATTCTTAAACCTTTCAAAATGCTTTACACATTATATATTCACAGCACACGGGAATGAGAAGCCCCGGTCCACGCGGGCACGCCCAATTGCTGCGGATACCAATTCTAAATGCAGGAAACCTGATCGAAGGAAAGCTCCACGGGGGTTTCACGACCGAAGATGGAAACCATAACCTTGACCTTGCCGGCATCAGGCATAACCTCAGACACCACACCGTCAAAGTCAGCAAGAGGACCAGAAACAACCTTCACAGACTGACCGGCCTCAAGGTTCGTAGAAGTCTTCTTCGGACCCTCGTGGCTGGTGCGCTTCATGATCTTGTTGTACTCATCGCGAGTAAGAGGAGCAGGCTTGCTATCTGCGCCAACAAAACCAGTCACACCGGGAGTGTTACGGACTGCAGCCCAGCTACGATCATCAAGCTCCATGCGAACAAGCACGTAACCCGGGAATACCTTCTTTTCGCTTTCCTTACGGCGTCCGCCTTCTTTGATCTCGGTAACGGTTTCCGTAGGAATCTCAATAGCGAAGACATTGTTCTCAAGACCCATGGTCTCAATTCGAGTCTCAAGATTCGTCTTCACCTTGTTTTCATATCCAGAATAGGTGTGAAGCACGTACCACTTCTTAGACATGCCTTAAGCCCCCAATCCGGAAATCAAAAAGAGAATCGGCGTGATGATACCGTTGTCCAAAACGGCAACGTATACGCCAAAGAACAAAAGTGCTGCAACAACCACAACGCTCCAACGAAGCACATCCTGACGTGTCGGCCACGTCACACGCTTCATCTCGGCCTTAACATCCTTGAAGAACTGGAAGCGCTTCTTCTTAGGTTTTTCAGGCTTCTTTTCTGCGGCCTTCACTTGCTTGTTGTTCTGAGCAGACCCTTCAGGCTTGGACGCTTTACCAAACAGCTTCTTCTTAGGAGCTTCTTCCTCAGCAACCTCGCCCTGAGCTGCTTTCAATTCAGCAGCTGCGGCCTCGGCCTTCTTAGCTTCTTTACGTGCCGAACGAGCAGCAGAAGCCTTCGCACGCTGAGTCTTTGATTTCTTAGCCATCTGATTCCTTCAGGGATCGTTTTCCTCTAAACGCCAAACAAGCAGCCTGGCATCAAGCTGCTGATAAATAGCAACCTGACTACAAGCTGCTCGCTATTCGAGCTGGCAGGCCAGGAGGGACTCGAACCCCCAACATGCGGTTTTGGAGACCGCCGCTCTACCAATTGGAGCTACTGGCCTATGCCCGTGCTAACCTCTGAAAACTATCGAGTTTCCTTATGCAGCGTGTGCTTCTGGCACCACTTACAGTACTTCTTCAACTCAATACGATCAGGGTTGTTCTGCTTGTTTTTCTTGGTCGTGTAGTTACGGCGCTTGCACTCCGTACACGCCAAGGTAACCATCGTGCGCATGAACTCTCCTTATAAGCCGTCTTCAAACAAGCTTGAACACATACACATGAACAGCGAAGTAAGGAGCCCGCCCGAAAGCGGGCTCCTATTAATCAGCAAAAGCTAATTAAGCGATGATCTTGGTCACGCGACCAGAACCAACGGTGCGGCCACCCTCGCGGATAGCGAAGCGGAGGCCTTCCTCCATTGCCACCGGGTGAATCAGCTCAGCAGTGATGGTCACGTTGTCGCCAGGCATAACCATTTCGGTGCCCTCGGGCAGGTGAGCAACACCCGTGATGTCGGTGGTGCGGAAGTAGAACTGCGGACGATAGCCATCGAAGAACGGCGTGTGACGGCCGCCTTCTTCCTTCGTCAGGATGTAGACCTGGCCCTCGAACTTCTGGTGCGGGGTCACGCTACCAGGCTTGCAGAGAACCTGGCCACGCTCGATGTCCTCACGCTTGATGCCGCGGAGCAAGCAGCCGATGTTGTCGCCAGCCTGAGCCTCGTCGAGCAGCTTACGGAACATCTCGATGCCGGTGCAGACCGTGTTCTGGGTCTCCTTGATACCGACAATCTCCAGCGGGTCGTTGACATGCAGAACGCCGCGCTCAACACGACCGGTAGCAACGGTACCACGGCCGGTGATGGTCATGGTGTCCTCAACAGCCATCAGGAACGGCTTGTCGACATCGCGCTCCGGCGTGGGGATATAGGAGTCAACAGCATCCATGAGCTCCCAAATCTTGTCCTGCCATTCTTTCTCGCCCTCGAGCGCCTTCAGAGCAGAACCGCGGATAACCGGAATGTCGTCTCCGGGGAACTCGTACTCGGAGAGCAGCTCGCGGGTCTCCATCTCGACGAGCTCGATGAGCTCCTCGTCGTCGACCATGTCGCACTTATTCAGGAACACAACGATGTAGGGAACGCCGACCTGACGAGCGAGCAGAATGTGCTCGCGGGTCTGAGCCATAGGACCGTCGGTAGCAGCGATAACCAGGATAGCGCCGTCCATCTGGGCAGCACCGGTGATCATGTTCTTAACGTAGTCAGCGTGACCGGGGCAGTCAACGTGAGCGTAGTGACGCGTGTCGGTCTCGTACTCAATGTGAGCAATGGAGATCGTGATGCCGCGCTCGCGCTCCTCGGGAGCCTTGTCGATGTCCTCGAAGGCGGTGAAGTCGGCGTGAGCGGTGCCATGAGAGCCGTCGTTGCTGGACAGCGTCTTGGAGATGGCAGCGGTCAGCGTCGTCTTGCCGTGGTCAACGTGGCCGATCGTACCGATGTTAACATGCGGCTTGGTACGCTCGAACTTCTCCTTAGCCATGTGTCATCCTCCTTATAAGGATCGCTTTCGCGAAACGATACTAAAATAAAGCGCCCGATAAATCGGGCGCAGTGAGTTTAATTGGTAGCGGTGACTGGATTCGAACCAGTGACGCCACGGGTATGAACCGTGTGCTCTAACCAACTGAGCTACACCGCCAAGAAAGCTGGAGCCTGCGATCGGACTTGAACCGACGACCTCTTCCTTACCAAGGAAGTGCTCTACCATCTGAGCTACACAGGCGAAAAATGGTGGGCGCGCTAGGATTCGAACCTAGGTAGACAGAGTCAACGGGTTTACAGCCCGTCCCCTTTAACCACTCGGGCACACGCCCATGTTTCGCTGCTTAATTCATGTGCATTTATCAAGCTGCCTGCTTGCGGATCGGTGAGAACCCGAACGCGCGAGCAGTGGAATCTTACGTCATCCGTTTGACCGTGTCAACCGTTTACACGCTACCGGGTGTATCCACACGATTCCTTCGCAATTACTTGAGAATCTTGCTACCCGGAATTGCTTTGACCTGCGGTCTTAGCAACTGATCCACTTAGGAGCTCGCTTCGTGAGCTCCGCAAGCGAGGTAGTATATTACGGTATGAATGGCGGTCTGGCAACACCCTTTTTGAACTTTTTTTAATCGTGTAGATTCGCACATAACGTTGATTCGCTTTACGTGCTTTTCCTTCACGATTGGATCCCCCCTTGTGCATGCAAAAGCGGCCGGCACCTATAGATGCCGGCCGCTTCTAGAGCCTGCTATTGGTTTCCCAGCTTACATTACGCGGCAGACGTGGGGTTCACGTTCTCGTCCATACGCGCTTCCTTGTAATGGTCGAACTCTTCGTAGATTTCAGCCGAGGGCTCTGCCGTGAGCTTCGACACGATGAAGATGCATAGCAGCGACACGATGAACGCCGGCAGCAGCTCGTAGATGCCGAATACGCCGCCAAGCGGTTTGATGAAGTTGTGCCACACCACGACAGTGATTGCACCGCCGAGCATGCCCGCAAGCGCGCCCTGCTTGTTCGTGCGGCGCCAATAGAGGCTGCACAGCATTAGCGGGCCGAACGAGGCGCCTAAGCCTGCCCACGCGTACGACACGACGCGGAAGATAACGGAGTTCTCGTCGATGGCGATGAGGATGCCTATGACCATGACGACGGCAAGCGTGATGCGCGAGACAATCATGACCTGACGGTCAGTGGCATCGCGTTTGATGACGCCGCGGAAGATATTCTCGGCAACTGACGAACCGGTGATAAGCAGGTACGACGAGGCCGACGACATGGACGCCGCCAGAATGCCCGACACCACCACGCCGCACATAAACGCCGGCAAAATCATCTGCGCAATGACGATGAAGATATTCTCGGCGGCGGCATTCGTGCCGAAATAGGTGGGCAGCATAGCGCGGCCGATGAAACCGATGCACAACGCGCAGACCATGGAGATGACCACCCACACCACGGCGATAATGCGCGATTGGCGTACCTCTTCGGCCGAGCGGATGCCCAGGAAGCGCACAAGCACCTGCGGCATGCCGAAGTAGCCAAGGCCCCAGGCAAGCGTGGAGATGATAGCCAGCACGCCATACTCGGTGGGTTCACCAAACAGCGGCTCGTCGCCTTGAATCATTTGCAGGCCGGTTTCCGCATCCATAATGGGCGTGGTGAGCTGGCCGCCGTTGAGGAAGCCGGGAATGTTCTGCAAAAACGCCACGGTGACGTCAACGCCGCCAATTGAGGTGATAGACCCGATAAGCACCACGGCAAGCGCGAAGAACATAAGGCAGCCTTGGATGAAGTCAGTTGCCACAACGGACAGATAGCCGCCCACCAGCGTGTAGGCAAACACCACCACGGCGCCGAACACCATCATGGCCGCGTAATCGATGCCGAACAGCGTGTGGAACAGCTTGCCGCACGTTACGAAGCAGCTGCCGGTGTACACGCAGAAGAACAGCAGGATGATGAGCGCCGCAACCGTCGACAGAATGTTCTTCTTGTCATGGAAGCGGTTGCTGAAAAACGACGGGATGGTGATGGCGTGCACGCGCTCGGAATACTGGCGAAGGCGTTTTGCCACGAACAGCCAGTTAAGATATGTGCCGATGGCCAGGCCGATGCACGTCCACATGGCCTCGGACGCGCCATAGAAATAGGCAAGGCCGGGAATACCCATTAATAGGTAGCCGGACATGTCCGACGCCTCGGCCGAAAGCGCCGTGAACCACGGGCCGACCTTGCGGCCGCCGATGAAATATTCGTCCGTGGACGAATTGGAGCGCTTCGCATACGAGAACCCCACCGCCAAAACGACGACGAAGTAAATGACCATTGCCAAAATGACCATCAAATCGGTCGAACCCATAATTCCCCATCTACCCCTCAAGCTGCGAGATTCGCCGCTTCAACGGTTGCAAGGCGAATAACCGCCTTTCGCAGCCGAAATACGGGAAACGGACGCATTTCGCAACTGGTCGAAATTTCTACGTTGACTGTGGGATTATACTTGACTTCGCTTTCATCAGATAGGCTATTTCGATTGTTCTTGCACTGCGACCGGCGAAAGGATGCAAATGCCAGCATATGCGGATATGACCACAGAGGAGCTTGCGGCGAAACGCGACGAGCTTATGCGCGAATACGAAGCCATCAAGGCGAAGGGGCTGGCGTTGAACATGGCGCGCGGCAAGCCCTCAAGCGCGCAGCTTGACCTGAGCATGCCGATGCTGGCAAGCGTGACCACGTACGAGGACTGCCTTGCCGAAGACGGCACCGATTGCCGCAACTATGGCGTGCTTGACGGTATTCCCGAGGCGAAGCGTTTGATGGCAAGCATGCTTGACGACGACGCCGACCATGTCATTGTGTTCGGCAGCTCAAGCTTGAACATCATGTACGACACCATGGCGCGCTGCTGGTCGTTCGGCACGCTGGGCCACACGCCCTGGAGCAAACTTGATGAGGTGAAGTGGCTGTGCCCCTGCCCCGGCTACGATAGGCATTTCGGCGTGACCGAGGCGTTCGGCTTCACCATGATCCCCGTTACCATGACCCCCGACGGGCCCGACATGGACGAGGTGGAGCGCCTTGTTGCCAACGATGCGTCGGTGAAGGGCATCTGGTGCGTGCCGAAGTACTCCAACCCCGGCGGCGTGACGTATTCCGATGAGGTGGTGCGCCGCCTGGCGGCCATGCCTTGCGCGGCCGAGGATTTCCGCATTTTCTGGGATAACGCCTACGGCATTCATCATCTCTACGATGCACCCGAGCAGCAAGACCAGCTGCTTGACATTCGCGCCGCGTGCGATGAAGCTGGCAACCCCGATCGCTGCTTCAAGTTCGCCTCCACGAGCAAGGTGACGTTCCCGGGCGCGGGCATCTCGGCCATGGCGGCAAGCGCGGCGAACATCGCCGACGTGAAGGCGCGTATGAACCCGCAGGTCATCGGCCACGACAAGCTCAACCAGCTGCGCCACGTGCGCTTTTTGCGCGATGCGAAGGGACTGGCCGCGCACATGAGTAAGCATGCGGCCATTTTGCGTCCGAAGTTCGAACTGGTGGACGCGAAGCTGACCGAGGCGCTGACCGAGGTTGGCGGCTGCTCGTGGAGCAAGCCGCGTGGCGGGTATTTCGTGTCGTTCGATGCTCCGGCAGGCTGCGCGAAGCGCATCGTTGCGCTGGCGAAGGACGCAGGCGTTACCATGACAGGCGCCGGAGCCACGTGGCCGTACAAGAACGACCCCGCCGACAGCAACATTCGCATTGCGCCGAGCCTGCCGCCCGTTGAAGAGCTTGAGGCGACGCTTGATGTGTTCACGTGCTGCGTGAAGCTTGCGTATATCGAGAAGCTGCTGAGGGAATAACGGCGGACGCGTTTTAGCGGCGGTTGGGTAGTTAATGCGAAGCGAGCGGGCCTGCACCTTTGGTGTGGGCCCGCTTTTATGTTGGTGGCGCGCTTCGCGCTTTTTGTTTGGGGTCGAGCTTTCGCTCGATGCTACGTTTTTTGGTTGCGAAGGTAATATCCTTGCGGATTTGAAGTGATTCGCTAGTTGTTCTTGGCTGATTGCCAGGCTTTTACGAGTTCGGCTGCGGCGGCTTGGGGGTTTTCTGCGCCGCAGACTGCCGAAACGACGAAGAAGCCGTCGACGCCGGTTTGCGCCACCAGCGGGATGTCCGCCACCTTCACTCCCCCGCCCACCACGATGGGAACCGGGCTGGCAATGTGCAGATCGCGCAGGTCATCGAGGCTTTTCGTAATGATGGTACCATCGGAGGCAAGGCCGCAATCGCGCTTCGTGGGCGTTTCGTGCAGCGGGCCCACGCCCAGGTAATCTACCAGCGACATGTCAGCCGTTTTCACGTATTCGAGCATCTCGTCTGCACGAGCCGACAGGCCCACGATGGCATCGGGACCAAGCAGGCTGCGGCACGCTTCCACGGGAATGTCGGTTTGGCCAACGTGCACGCCATCGACCTTCATGCCTTGCTGGCGAGCGGCGTACACCACGTCGAGGCGGTCGTCCACCAGAAGCGCCACGCGATCGGTGGCGCCCAGCCGTGCGATCTCATCCGCAACGGCCGCCGTGCATGCAATAAGCTCACGCGCCGAACATTCTTTCGAGCGCACCTGCACGCACGTGAACCCCACGCTGATGGCCTGGCCGGCAACATCGGCAACGGGCCTGCCAAGCGTGTTTTCAGGGCCAAGCACCAGGTAAGCCGAGATATCGAGAACATCACGCATGCTCATGAGCGCTCCTTCCACTGGGCGTCGCTTCGCGCTTGCGCGGGTTGCGCGGGCGCGGCGGCCGGTTTCCCGATAATCGCATCGACGCTTTCGACCTTTTTCTCCATCATGTTGCTGAAGCCAGGGCGGATGTCGGCTTTGAGGACGACTTCCGTTCGGATACCCTTTTCCGCAAGGACGAACGTGGCATCGCGCACGACGCGCATGACCTCGTCCCATTCGCCTTCGATTTCCGTGAACATGGAGTATGTTTTGTTCGGCAGGCCCGACTCGCGGATGACGCGCACCACCTCGGCGACGTTGTCCGCAAGCTCATCGCCAACGCCGAACGGGGCGATTGCCACCGCTACCAGCGTATTCATGAGCTTTACGCCTCCTGGATTTCCATGGAGTTGTTCGCGATGTCCTCGGGCGTGGCAAGGTAGAGGCTGTCGAGAAACGCCGCTTTGAAGCTTGCCGGCGCCGCTGCCTTCGCTGCTGCCGCGCGGCCGGAGAAGTTGTAGTGGTTCACCGCGGCAACCGCAGCCGTGAACGGGTCGGTTTGCGTAGCGTACACGGCCAGCACGCCGCCCTGCGAGCAGCCAAAGCCCGTCACCTTGCCCATAAGCGAGCTGCCACCGTGGCTGATGACCACCGATTTTCCATCGGTGACCAGGTCTGACTTGCCCGAAACAACAACGGCGCCGCCCGTAAAGCGCGCAAGCGCCACCGCGGCATCGCGCGCGGCTTCCACCGTGTCGGTGGTGTCGACGCCGCGAGCGCGCGAGAGGTCCTCGGCACTGCCGGAAAGATCCCACAGGCCCGCCAGCGCGATGATCTCGGAAGCGTTGCCGCGCACGATGGCCGGCTTGTACTCTTTCAGCTGGCTAAGCAGCTTCGTGCGCAGGCTGCCGATGCCGATGCCCACCGGATCGAGCACCCAGGGCTTTCCTGCCGCTTGGGCCGCGGCGGCCGTGCGCGGGATGGTTTCCTCGTACACGGGGAACAGCGTGCCCATGTTCAGATACACGGCGCCACCTGCGGCGACAAGCGTTTCGCCTTCGTCGGGCAGATAGACCATGGCCGCCGAGCCGCCAGCGGCAAGCTGGGCGTTCGCCACGAAGTCGATGGTGACGGTGTTCGTGATGGACCCGGCCATGGGGTTGTTCGCGCGGACGTTTTGCGCCGCTTGGACGATGTCTTCCTTGAGCTGAGACTGCTCGATCATGTGCTCTCCTTCGCAACGACAACGGGGGCGCTGCCGCAGTACGGCAGCGCCCCCGTTTCTCACGAGAGATGCTCCCTACGCCAGCGTTACCTGGACAGGTTCAAAGGGTTAGGCGCATGAGCCCTCTCAGCGCCGGCGAACACGCCGCCGGGCACCCCTGCATCGAATCTGTTGGTTGGCATGATACACCCAAGGCCGAGCTGTGCGGGAAGACAATTCCCCGAACGGCCTATGCCTTCGGCTGCAACCGATCCAAAAGCGCCGTATGACGCAGCAGGAGCTTGCATTGGCGGGAAGAACGGACAATCGAGCAGCTTGTGGGAGCGTGACAGGAGCCGCCGAAACGAGGAGAGCTCACGCCGAACAATGGCCACGACAAGTGCGAGAAGCCATATGACAAATGACCTGTCCCCTTGTCATGCAGGCGACAGCAATTCGGACGGATGGGAATATCGACGGGGCAAACGAGCAGCGTAAGACCAGGCGAAGGCAGGCAAATCGGCAGGATGCGCCCTACCGAATAATGGCCATGGCGAGCAAGCCTACCCGACAAATGACCTGGGCCCCTTGTCATATGGGACGGGAAAGATGGCGAAGCGAATGGGCTGCGGGCATACGGGCGAAACGGAATGCATGTGCAGATAGGCCCCGAAGCGGTTGCGCTGGAGCGGCTCCAAGTTGTATACCCGTTGAGCAATCATTTTGCGCGCAGCCAAAGAACCCCCCTGCGCCGCACGCATCGACGAAAGAACCTATTCATGAGCACAAAGAAAAACAGCATCGACATGCTGCATGGGCCTTTGCCCGGCAAAATCATCCTGTTCGCCATTCCGCTGGCCTTAAGCAGCATCTTGCAGCAGCTTTTCAATTCGGCCGATGCCATTGTGGCCGGTCGGTTTATCGGCTCGACCGCGCTTGCCGCCATCGGCGGCGTGTCGCCGGTCATCACGCTGCTGATCGGCCTGTTCGTAGGGCTTTCCATCGGGGCGAACGTGGCCATTGCCATCCACATCGGGCACAAAGAGCTTGACCGCGTGCACGGCGCGGTGCAGACGACGGCCATCGTGACGCTGGTCAGTTCGGTGGCGCTGACCGCGGTGGGCGTGTTTGCGACCGAGCCCATCCTTGACGCCATCGACATCCCCGCCGATGCGCGCGCGGAGGCAACCGGGTACCTGCAAGCCTATTTTGCGGGCATCGTATTCTTCTTGGTGTACAACTTCGGATCGGCCGTGCTGCGCGCGAAAGGCGATACGCGCCGCCCGCTGTACGCGCTTGCCGTGGCCGTAGCGCTCAACATCGTGCTGAACGTGGTTGCCGTGACGGTGTTTGACGGTGGCGTCGTGGGCATTGCCGTGGCAACCGACGTTTCCAACGCCGCTGCGGCTGGCATCATCGTGTGGATGCTGTTGCACGAGGAAGAGGCGTTCCGGCTTGACGTGCAGCATCTGTTCGTAGACGCCGACACGCTGCGGACGATTCTGTACATCGGCGTGCCGTCCGGGTTGCAAAGCGTGGTGTTCTCGCTGTCCAACGTTGCCATCCAGGCGGCCATCAACGGATTCGGCACGGCCGCTACGGCAGGTTCTGCGGCGGCGATGAACTACGAGTACTACACCTATTTCTTCGTGAGCGCGTTTTCACAGGCCGCGGTGACGTTTATCGGGCAGAACTTCGCCGCCGGCAAGCTGAAGCGCTGCGACACGGTGTTCCGCTTCTGCATGGGCGCGGCCGTGGTGTGCGCCGTGGTGCTGAGCGTGCTTTTCGTTGCCGCCGGTAACCTGGCGCTGGGCGCCTTTACCACTGATGCGACCGCCGTGGCGTTCGGATTCGTGCGCCTGTGGCACGTGGAGCTTCTTGAGTGCATGCCCGCAAGTTACGAAGTGACGGCCGGCGCGCTGCGCGGCATGGGGTGGTCCGTGCTGCCAACCGTGGTGGTGGTTGTGGGTTCGTGCGTGCTGCGCATCATCTACGTGTTCGCGCTGTTCGGCGCATTCGGCACCTTTGATGCGCTTATGAACATTTACCCCGTGACCTGGGGAATTACCGGTGCGACCATGCTGGGGTTGTACGTATTCGCACGCAGGCGTGCCTACGCGCAGGTTGCCGCGCGCAAAGGCGTGAAGTTGGCGTAGGAGGCGCTAACGACGGCGCGCCAGACGCAGCGCAGCCACCTCGGCGACAACGGCCACAAGCGTGAACGCCGCAGACAGAAACGGCATAGCCGAAAGCGGCAGGCACGCGATGAATCCGCCGGCCACGAACGCGCCGAGCGCGCTTCCTAACTGCAGCGACGAATTCGACAGGCTGACGGCGAACGCCGCGTCGTCGCCGGCGTTCAACATAATGAACGAGTTTTGCGCCGGCAGAAAGCCCCAGGAGATGCCCGTCCACAGACACGCCGCCACCAACGCGGCCGCCCAAGAGCCCGCGGAGATGCCAAGCGCCACCAGCGTTGCAGCCTGCAGCGCAACGCAGCCAATGACGGCCGGCGCCGAGCCGAAGCGGTCGGCCGCCCAGCCGCTGGCCTTCGATCCCACCATGCTCATAAGGCCGAATGCGAACAGCGCGCCGCTTACCCACGCGGGATCGGGCAGCACGCCTTCCATGAACGGCGTGATGTAGGTGTTCATGGACGCGTAGCCCACGAACATGAGCGCCGTGCAGGCAAGCGGCAGCACCACGCAGGGGTTCTTGAACACGCGCAGCACATCGGTTGCGCGCTGCGACGAAAATGACGACGACGTGGGCACATCGGGGATCTTCACGGCCAGCGCGATAACGATGAACGCAAAGGCCGCCGCCGCTACCAGCACCCAATACGCTTGCTGCCACGTGATGACGTCGCGCAGCACGCGTGCGGCCGGCAACGCGAACACGAACGACGCGCTGAACCCGAGCGCCACGTTCGACATGGCCGAAGCGCTGCGCGCGGGGCCGGCGATGCGGCTGGCAGCGATATAGGCCGTGGCCGCGAACGATCCGTTGCCCACGCCCATGATGGCTCGACCTGCAAGGATAATCGGATAGAAGGGCGTGGCGGCGCACACGGCCATGCCCGCCGCCATAAGCGCAAGGCTGACAAGCAGCAGCGTTTTCGGCCCGCGCGGCGTGAGCGCCATCACCAAAAGCGGCGTGCCGATGGCATTGCACACGCCGTACACGCCCATCATAAGGCTGACCTGCGACAAGTCGATGCCAACGATTTCAGCCACCTGATCGGGAACGCCGAGGATGTACTGGTAGGCGCAGCCGAACACGAAGCAGCTGAGCGCGAGCACCAAAATCATGGCGTTGCCGCGGGCACGGCTTGGCAGCTGCGCGCCCGCGGGCGCCGTAGCGGCCGCGCTCACGCCTGCACCGCTTCCTCTGCCGTCTGCTGAATACGGATGCGCAGCAAATCGCCCGGCTGCATGGCAATGCGGCTTTCAAACGCATAGGTTTCCATAGTGCGGTTCGCCATGGGCACCGGCTGCGGGTACACATCGCCTTCCTGGCTTTTTGCCAGCCACGTGAGCCCCTGCACGCGCGCAGCCGCAATGGGCTTGCGCGGCGTCAAGATTTCAAGTTCGTCGCCTTCGCAGAACCGGTTGTGGCAGGTTGCTTGAATGCGCCAGGTGCCCTCCTCCACCTGCTGACACGCCGTAACCGTGGCTGCATGCAGGTAGTCTTTGTCGTAGCCGTCGCGTTCCTGGCGCTGGCTTGGCTGGCCGTAGAAGAAGCCCGTTCCGTAAGGGCGGTGCGAAATGGCATGCAAATCGGACATGACCGACGCGGGGCCGGTGCCGTCCATGACGGCGCGATAGGCGTGCACCACCGTGGCAACGTAAAACGCGCGCTTGTTACGGCCTTCGATCTTGAACGAGTTCACGCCGGCGCGCGCCAGGTCGTCGAGGTGCTCGATCATGCACAGGTCGTGCGCGTTCATGACGTACGTGCCGCGCACGTCCTCCTCGATGGGATAGTACGCGCCGGGACGCTTTTCCTCCACCAGCGCATAGCTCCAACGACACGGCTGTGCGCAGAAGCCCTTGTTGCCCGAGCGGCCCGTCATGGCCGCCGACAGCATGCAACGGCCCGAATAGGCCATGCACATGGCGCCGTGCACGAACGCCTCGATCTCAAGTTCGCGCGGAGCCTGAGCGCGCAGCTCGGCGATGTCTTCCACGCTCATTTCGCGTGCAACCACCACGCGCGAGGCGCCCAAGTCATACCAGGTGCGGGCCGCTTCGGCGTTCATGACCGATGCCTGCGTGCTGACGTGCAGCTCCATATGCGGCGCGTAGCGGCGAGCCAGGGAAAATGCCCCCAAGTCGCTGACGATGAGCGCGTCGGCGCCCGAAGCATCAAGCGCTTCCAGATACGGCGGCAGCGCTGCGATGTCGGCTTGGCTCATGAGCGTGTTCACGGTAACGTACACCTTCGCACCCGCGCCGTGGGCGAACGCCACCGCGCTGGGGATGTCGTCGAGCGTGAAGTTCTCGGCGCGCTGGCGCATGCCGAACTTGTCGGCGGCAAGGTACACCGCATCGGCGCCGAAACGCACCGCCGCCTCAAGCTGGCTGCGCCCACCTGCCGGAGCAAGCAATTCGGTTGCGGAGAAATCAGTCATGGCAAAACTTTCGAAACGAAGCGATGGATATGGCAAACGCGGAGCGCCGCGCGCCTTGGCAAGCGGGATGGGCGTGCGGGCCGAAGCGGCACGCGCACGATGCTCCGCAAGCGCAAGGAGCGACGACGCTCCACGTTCATCAAGCAGTTCAGTACAACAGGCTTTTACGCCTCAAAGGAGACGCGCGCGCCCTGCGGCGTGTCCTCGATGGTGAAGCCAAGGCCCGTCAAACCGTCGCGCACGGCGTCGGCCACGGCCCAGTTCTTTTCCTTGCGGGCGGTTGCGCGCGCCTCAAGCAGCGCGTCAACGGCCTCGTGCGCATCGGCACCTTCGTAGCCGGCAACCTGTTTTGCCAGGTCAACGACCTCGGCCGGGTACGTTTCGACCTCTTCGTAATCCTGCGGGGCAACCTCTACGCCGAATACGCGCATAAGCGTGGTGATGGTTTCGCGAACATCGCGCACGGCCGGCACGTCAGACAGGCTGAGCGTTTTGTCGGCGATTTCGGAATTCACATAGCTGACCAGGTCGAACACAACGCCAAGCGCACGCGGGGCATTGAAGTCGTCGTCCATTGCCAGCACGAAATCCACGCGAGCGCACTTCGAGTTCTTCATGACGGCCTGGGTATCAAGCGGACTGGGGATGTCCTGGGCGTTTTGCATCTGCCAATCCATGTTGCGCACGCAATTCTCGATACGCGACAGCGCGGACTCGGCCTCGTCGAGGCGCTCCTTCGAGAAGTCAAGCGGGCTGCGGTAGTGCGTTTGCAGCATAAGGAAGCGCAGCACGTTCGGCGACGTGGTTTTCAGGATGTCGCGCAGCAGCAGGAAGTTGCCGAGCGACTTGCTCATTTTCTCGTGGTTGATCTGCAGCATGCCGCCGTGCATCCAGTGGTTGGCGAACGTGCAGCCGCACGCGGCCTCGGACTGGGCGCGCTCGTTTTCATGATGCGGGAACACCAGGTCGGCGCCACCTCCGTGAATGTCGAACGGCAGGCCCAGGTACTTGCGCGACATGGCTGAGCACTCGATGTGCCAGCCCGGACGGCCCTGGCCCCACGGGCTTTCCCACGAAGGCTCGCCCGGCTTGGCAGCCTTCCACAAGGCGAAGTCAAGCGGGTCGCGCTTGCGGTCCTCAAGGCCTTGGCCGTCGGCGCGCAGCTCGCGATGGCCGCCTTCCATCTCGTCGATGTTGCGGCCGGACAGCGCGCCGTAGTCGGGGTAGCTGCGCACGCTGAAGTACACGTCGCCTTCGACCTCGTAGGCGTGCCCGCCGTCAATGAGCTCTTGGATGAGCTGGATCATGTCGGGGATTTCCTCGGTGGCACGCGGACGCACGTCGGGGTCTTCGACGTTGAGCGCGTGCATGTCATCAAGGAACGCCTGCGAATACTCGGCAGCCACCTCAGCGGCGGTGCGACCTTCCTCGTTGGCTTTCTTGATGATTTTGTCGTCTACGTCGGTGATGTTCGACACGAACTTCACCTTGAAGCCGCGCCACGAAAGGTAGCGGCGGATGATGTCGAAGCTGACGAACGTGCGAGCGTTGCCGATGTGGATGTAGTTGTACACGGTGGGGCCGCACACGTACATGCTGATTTCGCCGTGCTTGAGCGTTTCGAAGGGAACCTTCTCGCGCAGTTTGGTGTCGTAGATCTTGAGCATGATGTTTCCTGTTCTAGTGCAAACCGCCTGATGGCGGTGGGTACGTGACGTTATGGTTGAACGCGCGGGCAGACGCGTGCGCTAGCTACATCGCGCAAGCAGGGCAACGGCCGTAGCCGAGATACCCTCTTCGCGGCCCTCGAAGCCCAAGCGCTCCGTGGTGGTGGCCTTCACGCCGACGTTTTCGACCGCGATGCCCATGGCCGCCGCCAAGTTCGCGCGCATCTGCTGGCGATGCGGCGCCATCTTGGGCGCCTGAGCTGCAATGACGCTGTCGACGTCAATGATCTCGAAGCCTTCGCTGCGCACTTTCGCGGCAACGGCGGCCAAAAGCTTCATGGAGTCGGCGCCTTCCCATTCGGGGTCGGTGTCGGGGAACAGCTTACCGATATCGCCGCCGCGGATGGCGCCGAGCAAGGCGTCGGCAACCGCGTGGGCCAGCACATCGGCATCGGAGTGGCCAAGCAAGCCCAGCGTATGCGGGATGTCCACGCCACCGATGATGAGCTTGCGGCCTTCGACCAGCTTGTGCACGTCATAGCCCTGGCCGATGCGCAGGGTACGAAAATCGGGCGTCATTATTCCTGCTCGCCTTTCTGCTTAAGGTAGCGCTCGCGCACCGCGGCCACGAGCATGAGGTAGTCTTCCGGCACGGTGAGCTTGATGTTGTCGCGTTTGCCTTCTACCACCAGCACGCGACCGCCAAGACGCTCGATAAGCGAGCTGTCGTCGGTGCCGACAAATCCGTCGGACAGCGCCGAGGCGTGGGCGCGACGGTAAATGCCGGCGCGGAACACCTGCGGCGTTTGAGCATTCCAGAACACGCTGCGGTCAGGCGTGCCGACAATGACGCCGTTTTCCACGACCTTCAGCGTGTCGATGGCCGGATGCGCCACCACGGCGCCGTCGGCATCGATGTTGCCCTGCAGCGTGGCGATGGTGTGCGCAATGAGCTCGGGCGAGATAAGCGGGCGGGCGCCATCGTGCATGACAACGTACTCGTAATCGTCCGGCACCAGTTCAAGCCCGGAAAACGCCGATTCCTGGCGCGTGGAGCCAGCGGGCGCCACCACCACGGGCGTGACGAACGGGAAGGGGTCGATAGCCTTCTTGAGATACTCGTCTTTGCGATCAGCCGGACAGACGATAACGATGAGCCCGATGTCGCCCACCGCGTCGAACGCCTCGGCTGACCAGGTGAGAATGGGCTTGCCCGCAATTTCCACGAGCTGCTTGCCGCCCTCCTTGCCGAAGCGCTCGCCCGTACCGCCCGCCAAGATGACGGCCGCGGTTTTCGGGTTCTTGTCGACCTTACCCTCAAGGCCGGCCATGGATTGCGTGAGCGCGTCGATGTCAAGCGCCGTGGCCAAATCGGCCGCGGCAAGCACCGACGACGAGAACACCGGGTCAACGGTCTTCGGCATGCTTCCCTCTTTCCGTCGAAAAACAAACGAGGCGGCCCCGCGAAGGGACCGCCTTTCATTCTAAAGCATTATGACAGCGCAGCGCCGCCAAATCGCAGGCAGGGCGAAGCCGACACAACCTGCTTGCCGGCGCGGCCGCTAGTCTGCAGCGCCACCCGAAGCGGTACCGCCGCCCGTTGAAACGCCGGCATGCCCCAGATCGAAATTCGTGAGCAAAAGCTCGGCATCGCGCGCGATGGTGTCGTGTTTGCGCGGCGCGGGGATAGACCCCGTGCCGGCCGTGAATGCAAGGTTCTCGCCGTCATCGGCAACGTCGGCTTCGATGACCGAGCCCGACGTCCACTTGCCTTCAAGCAGCTCTTCGGACAGCGGGTCTTCCAGGAAGCGCTGGATAGCACGGCGCAGCGGACGGGCACCGTACGTGGCGTCGGTGCCTTCCTTGGCGATGAGCTTGTATGCGGCATCGGTAAGGTTGATGGTCATGTTCATGGCGATCAAACGCTCGCGCAGGTCGGCCACCATGAGCTTCGCGATTTCGACGATCTGATCCTGCGTCAAGGACTTGAACACGATGATCTCGTCGATACGGTTGAGGAATTCAGGCCTGAACAGCTTCTTTACCTCGCCCATAACGCGCGACTTGATTTCCTTGTCCGAAAGGCCGGCCTTGCCGTCGGAGCTGAAGCCGAGCGTGGTGGGCGCAGCGATTTCGCGCGCGCCGACGTTCGACGTCATGATGATGACGGTGTTGCGGAAGTCGACCGTGCGGCCCTGCGAGTCGGTCAGGCGACCTTCCTCGAGGATTTGCAGCAGGATGTTGAACACATCGGGATGCGCCTTCTCGATCTCATCGAACAGCACCACCGAATACGGGCGCTGGCGCACGGCCTTCGTAAGCTGGCCGCCCTCGTCGAAGCCCACGTAGCCCGGAGGCGAACCCACCAGACGGCTGACGGAGTGCTTCTCCATGTATTCGGACATGTCGAAGCTGATAAGCGCGTCTTCGCTGCTGAACAGGAATTCGGCAAGCGCCTTGGACAGCTCGGTTTTGCCCACGCCCGACGGGCCCAGGAAGATGAAGCTGCCGGCGGGGCGCTTCGGGTCTTTCAGGCCGGCGCGGCTGCGGCGAATGGCTTTCGACAGCGCGGTGACGGCCTCTTCCTGGCCGATGACGCGTTCGTGCAGCACGCCTTCCATGCGCAGAAGCTTGTCCGTTTCGGCTTCCGTGAGGTTGGACACCGGCACGCCCGTGGTCATGGACACCACGTCGGCGATATCCTGCACGGTTACCTGATGCACCGACTTCTGGGAGTCCTCTTCCCATTTCTTCTCGGCCTGCTCGCGCTGCTCTTTCATGGCGGATTCCTCGTCGCGCAGCTTTGCGGCGCGCTCGAAATCCTGCGAGGCGATAGCGCTGTCCTTGTCTGCACGCAGCTGACGCAGCTTGTCGTCCATTTCGCACAGCTCCTTGGGCAGCGTCATGTTGCGGATGCGCATGCGTGCGCCGGCCTCGTCCATGACGTCGATGGCCTTGTCGGGCAGGAAGCGGTCCTGGATGTAGCGGTCGGACAGCGTGACGGCCGCTTGCAGCGCCTCGTCGGTGAAGTGCACCTGGTGATGCGCCTCATAGCGGTCGCGCAGGCCTTCCATGATGCGCATGGCCTGCTCTTCGCTGGGCTCGCCCACCGTGACGGGCTGGAAACGGCGCTCAAGGGCGCTGTCCTTTTCCAGGTGTTTGCGGTATTCGTCGATGGTGGTGGCGCCGATGACCTGGATTTCCCCGCGCGACAGCGGCGGCTTCAAGATGGCGGCGGCGTCGATGGAGCCCTCGGCGGAACCTGCGCCGATGAGCGTGTGCATCTCGTCGATGAACAGGATGATGTCGCCGGCGTCCTTCACTTCTTTGATGCACTTCTTCAGGCGATCCTCGAACTCACCGCGATACTTGCTGCCGGCTACCAGCGCCGACACGTCAAGCGTGAACAGGCGCTTGCCGCGCAGGATGTCGGGCACCTGGTTCGACACGATGAGCTGTGCGAGGCCTTCGGCCACGGCCGTTTTGCCCACGCCCGGCTCACCGATGAGCAGCGGGTTGTTCTTCTGGCGGCGCGAGAGGATTTGCATGACGCGCTCGATTTCGCCCGCGCGGCCGATGACCGGGTCGAGCTTGCCGTCGCGCGCTTTCTGCGTAAGATCGGTGCCGAATTCCTTCAGCGCGCTGTCGGGCACGTTGCCCGCAGCCTCGAAGGGGTTGCGGCCCGCGTACACCGGGCTTTGACCCACCAGGTCGTTGAGCGCAGTGCGGATGTCGTCGCCCTTGACGCCCAGGCGCGACAGCACGTCAAGCGCCGTGCCCTCGCCCTCACGCACGATGCCGAGCAGCAAATGCTCGGTGGAGATGTAGCTTTGGCCCATCTGCATGGCTTCGCGCAGGCTGTTTTCCAGCACGCGCTTCACGCGGGGCGTGAACGACAAGTGGCCCGTGACGTCGGTGTCCTCGTCGATGGACACCACCTGGCGGATGCCCTGCACCACCGCGTCGTAGCTGACGTTCAGGCGCTCAAGCGCCTGGGCGGCCAGGCCGTCCTTTTCCTGGATAAGGCCGAGCAGGATATGCTCGGTGCCCACATAGGGCTGATGGAGGGCGCGGGCTTCGTCTTGGGCTAAGACGAGCACCTTTCGCGCCTTGTCCGTGAACTTCTCGAATGACATGAAGCCTCGATTCTCGCGGCAAATGTTATGGTCTCAGTTGGTTATGTTAGCACTCCCGTCAAGGGACTGCTAAGCCGTTTACGTATCGTATACATAATAAGGTAGCCCGGAGCCACACAACGCCCGTTGCCCTTGCTACGTGCAATCCGCACACACCGGAAGTGCTTTTAGACCCCTTTTGCCCCTTTTCACCCGGATTTCGTAAACAGTTCTTCACGAATGGTCGACAAGCGCGCAAGCGCGGCGCCTTGACCGACGCACACGCTTATACTGGTTGCGAAACGCGCAACAGCGCGCCCATCCCCCTCAACCGACAGGATCGCATGAACAGGCACACCATACGCTACGCCCTTATCCTTATTGCCGCCCTTGCCGTGGCGGCGCTAGCCGTCGCCCGATTCGACGGCCTATGCTCCATCTTCTCAACCGTCTGGTCCGCCCTTGAGCCCCTGGCCATCGGCGCGGTGCTGGCATATCTGCTGAACTTCATAGCGGCGGCGCTCGAGTCTCGGTGGTTTCCGCGCTCGAACAGCGCGCTGGTGGCGAAAACGCGCCGCCCCATCTGCGTCATCCTGGCCATCACCGCGGTCACCTTGGCGCTTGCGGCGCTGACCGCGTTCGTGGGCGGCGAGTTCAAATCCGTGGGCGCCGCCATCATCACCGGCGTTTCGGAAGCTGCGGCCATGGCGTCGCAGGCCATCGCGAACCTTCCCGGTGCGCAGACCATCCCGATCTTGGACAACGCCACCTGGAACTCCATCGGGCAAAAGGCCCTGGACGCCATGGGCGGCACCGACCAGGCGCTGCGCATCGTGGCGCAGACCAGCGGCGAGGTGGCCCATCTGACGCTTTCGATCCTGCTGGGCATGGTGTTCGCGCTGTATCTGCTGCTTGATAAGGACCGCGTGCACGCCGGCGCCATGCGCGCGGCCAGCTTCATTCCCGGCGAGACCCTGCGCCGCCGCGTGCTGCACGCATGCAGCATCACCAACGACTGCTTCTCGCGCTTCATCCGCGGGCAATGCATCGAGGCGGTCATCTTGGGCGCCCTGTGCGCCATCGGCGGCACCATCCTGCAGTTCCCCTATGCGGCTTCCATCGGCCTTATCGTGGGCGTGTCCTCGCTCATCCCGTTCGCCGGCGCATGGATCGGCGGCATCATGGGTGCGGCGATGATCCTGTCGCAAGACCCCGTTCAAGCCCTGCAGTTCATCGTGTTCTTGGTGATCCTCCAGCAAATCGAGGGACATCTCATCTACCCGAACGTGGTGGGACAGTCGGTGGGCCTGCCGAGCATCTGGGTGTTCGTGGCCGTGATCGCCGGCGGGTCGTTGTTCGGCCTTCTAGGCGTGCTTCTGGGCGTGCCCGTCATCTCCACGCTTCGAACGCTTGCCATGGAGCATTTCGCGCAAGAAGATGCCGAACAAGATAGCGGGGAGGAAAGCGACACGGCAATCCAACCCGCAATAACGGCATAACGCCATCCGCAACGGAACGATTCCCGTATGCGTCAGATCAAACCGAAGGGGCTGGTTCCGGATAAGTTCCGGAACCAGCCCCTTGTCGTCTAGCCGTTATCTAGACCGTCCAAGATATGCAAAGGACCCCGTTTCCTGAACGGCAAAAGAAGTGAATCAAGCGGCCCGGCCGAGCCTGTACTCGACCGGGCTGCTTCCGCCCAGGCGTCTCTTGATGCGCACGTTGTTGTACCAGTCGATGTACTTCTCCAAATCCCTCTCGAAGATGTCGGGGTCGTCTCCCTCCCAATCGTAGTAAAGCTCGGTCTTGACCATCGAGAAGAAGTTCTCGGCCTTCGCGTTGTCGAGGCAGTTTCCCTTGCGGGACATGGACTGGGCGATCCCCATCCGCTCGAGCGCGAGCCTGTACGCGGGCATCTGGTACTGCCAGCCCATGTCCGAATGCAGCAACGGGGCGTCTTCGCCATCGAGCCTGCCCTCGAGGCCCGCCAGCATCTCGAGGACCATCTTCATGTTCGGGGACCTGGATATCGAGTAGGCGACGACCTCGTCGTTGTAGAGGTCGACCACGGGCGAAAGGTAGAGCTTCGTGCCGCCCACCTTGAATTCGGTGACGTCGGTCACCAGCTTGGTCATCGGGTCCTCCGCCTCGAAGTCGCGGGCCAGCAGGTTCGGGGAGGACTTGCCGACCTGGCCCATGTAGGAGCGGTACTTCCTGCGTCTGCGGGTCCGGCACAGCAGCCCCTCCTCGCGCATGACCTTGAGCACCGTCTTGTCGGCGATGCGCACGCCGGTCGCTTTGCGCAACGTGTCGGCAACGCGTCGGTATCCGTATCTGAAATGGGATTTCTCGCATATCTCCACTATGGCCGGCCGCTCGGCCGCTTGCCTGTCTGAGGGAGGGTTCGCCTCGTGGTAGTAATAGGTGGAACGCGGCATCCCGATGAGCTCCAGGAGCGTGGAGAGCGGATATTCCCGCCTCAGCGACTTCACTATCTCGTGCTTCCGCCTGCTGCCGAGAGGGCCGTCGCCGAGGCGGACATTCGTTTTAAGATCTCCACCTCCATCTCGAGGCGGGCGCACCGCTGCTCGAGCGTCTCCTCGCCCGCGGGCTCCTTCCTCCTTCGCCCCGACGGATGGACGACGAGGGCGTCTTCGCCTCCCTCTCGGTACCGCCTCACCCAATCTCGTATCTGCGCGCTGTTGCGCACGCCATGCTCGAGAGCTAGGGCCCTGTAGTCGCCCTCGCCACGGAGATAGGCTTCGACGACGCGAAGCTTGAACTCCTGGGGGTAGCGGTTGTTCTTCTTCGGCCTGTCTATGGCCCCGACGCCACCTTGGTCGATCCTCTCCCTCCAAAGCTTCACGGTTGACTTCGTAAGGCCGAACTCGTGCTGCAGCATGGTGATGGTCGCGCCGTCGGCGTATCTGTCCGCAAAGCGCTGCTTGAACTCGGCGGAGTAATCCTTGCTCAGCAAATCAACCCCCTAACGCAGAAGACCCCTATAGGAGAAGCAGAACATTGTCTGTCCAACTATAGGGGTTCACTGCAGATACGGGACGCAGTTCAATAGCTCAGGCGAGCTTCTGAAGAACCCGCCGATATAACGAGGATGCAAAAGAAGGCTTAGTACAGCTTCGCGCCGGCGGGGATGCGGTTGGAGACCATGAGTAGGTTCAGGCGCTCCTCGCCCTCTTCCTCGTGCACGGCCGACAGCAGCATGCCGCAGGACGCCACGCCCATCATCTTGCGCGGCGGCAAGTTCGTGATGGCGATGAGCGTGCGACCGATCAGCTCCTCGGGCTCGTAGTACGCGTGGATGCCCGACAGGATGGTGCGATCTTCGCCGGTGCCGTCGTCAAGCGTGAACTGCAGCAGCTTCTTGCTCTTCGGCACCGCGATGCAGTCCTTCACCTTCACGGCGCGGAAGTCCGACTTGCTGAACGTGTCGAAGTCCACCTCGTCCTCAAACAGCGGCTCGATGACCACCTTCGAGAAATCGATGGCCTCGGGCGCTTCCTCGGCCGGTTCGGGCGCCGGCTTCGCCGCGGGCTTCGAGCCGCCCGCCGGCGCCTCGTCGCGCATGTGCGGGAACAGCAGCACGTCGCGGATGGTGGGGCTGTCGGTAAGCAGCATGGTCAAACGGTCGATGCCGATGCCCACGCCACCTGCCGGCGGCATGCCGTACTCCAGCGCGCGGATGTAGTCGGCATCGTAGCCCATGGCCTCGTCGTCGCCCATGTCCTTGGCCTCCACCTGCGCGCGGAAGCGCTCGGCCTGATCAACCGGGTCGTTCAGCTCGTTGAACGCGTTGGCGTACTCATGGCCGCAGATGAACAGCTCGAAGCGCTCGGTGAGCTCGGGGTTGTTCGGCATCTTCTTGGCCAGCGGGCTGATCTCAAGCGGATGCTCGGTCACGAACGTGGGCTGCACCAGCTTCTCCTCGGCCACGGCCTCGAAGATCTCGGAGATGAGCTTGCCCTTACCCCAAGCGTCCTCGGCGTGGCCGCCGTTTTTCTCCAGAATGGCAACCAGCTCTTCGCGCGTGCGGTCGAACGACACCTCTTCGCCGGCATAGCGGCTGGCCAGACCGCACATGGTCTCGCGCGGCCAATCGCCGGACAGGTCGATGTCAACGCCCTGGTAGCTGACCTGCAGCGTGCCGCACGCGGACTGCGCGGCAGCCTGGATGAAGCCTTGCGTAAGGTCCATCATGCCGTTGAGGTCGGAAAACGCCTGGTAGGCCTCCATGGTGGTGAACTCGGGGTTGTGGTACGGGTCCATGCCCTCGTTGCGGAACTGACGGCCGATCTCGAACACCTTCTCGAACCCGCCGACCAGCAGACGCTTCAGCGGCAGCTCGGTAGCGATGCGCAGGAAGTAGTCGCGGTCAAGCGCATTGAAGTGCGTGACGAACGGCTTGGCGTTCGCGCCGCCCAAGATGGGGTGCAGAAACGGCGTTTCCACCTCGTAGAAGCCCTGGTCCTCCATGTAGCGGCGGATGGCGGCCACAATCTTGAAACGCTTCTCGAACACCTGCTTGACTTCGGGGTTCATAACCAGGTCGACATAGCGCTGACGATAGCGCGTTTCCTTGTCGGCCAGGCCGTGGAACTTCTCGGGCAAAGGACGGATGGACTTGCTCAAAAGCTCGAAAGCGGTAACGGCAACGGACAGCTGACCGCGCTTCGTGCGCATCATGGTGCCCTCTACGCCGATCCAGTCGCCCACATCAAGGTCTTTCAAGCGCGCGAACACGTCTTCGCCCAGCTCGTTGATGCGGCAGAACAGCTGCATGTCGCCCGTGGCGTCGCGCAGGCCCAAAAACGCGATCTTGCCCTGCACGCGCTTGGACATGATGCGGCCGGCAACCTTGACGGCGTCCTCGGTGGAGGCGCCATCTTCAAGATGGGCGTACAGCTGCTCAAGTTCAGCCAGGTGATGGCTGTAGTCAAACGCATGGCCGTACGGGTTCTCGCCCGCATCAAGCAGCGCCTGACGCTTGGCCTTGCGCACCTCAATGGGGTCGTCTTCAATAACTTCAGGAGAATTGCTCATACAGAAAGCCCTTCTAAACAAACCAGGGACATGTAAGACCCTTCCTCAACAGGAGATTCAGGGAAAAATCTACCCGGGGATATGGAAGAGTCAGCGAGGGCGGCTGTGGTACCCCAGATTGCCCTGAAATGAACGGGCATTGGCCTTCGGGCCATGCCTGTGAAATTGAAGGGCAAGATGGGGTGCCACAGCCGGCCGCAGCGTCGAGTAAATTCGCCGGCCGGCAGGCCGGCGAAACCTTAATGCTCGATAGAGAGGATCTTCATCTTGATGACGCGACCGGTCGGGCCGGTGGTCTCGATCTCGTCGCCCTTCTTGTGCGCAAGCAGGGCCGCGCCGACCGGGGACTCGTTGGAGATCTTGCCGGCATGGCTGTCAGCCTCGGCAGCGCCCACGATGGTGAACACGCGCTCGCGACCGCCCATGTCAACCGTGACGGTAGAGCCGATGTGCACGGAGTTCGAGCGCTTCGGGGTTGCCACGACGGTGGCCTCGCCCAGGATGCGGGTGATCTCGGCGATGCGAGCCTCCATCATGCCCTGCTCGTTTTTCGCGTCGTCGTACTCGGAGTTCTCGGAAATGTCGCCGAATTCGCGGGCAACCTTGATGCGCTCGCCCACCTCGGCGCGCTTCTCGGTTTCCAGGTAATGCAGCTCTTCTTCAAGCTGCTGCTTGCCTTCGGGCGTCAGAATGTAGTTGTCAGCCATGTTTTCCACCTATCTATACGAAAAAGCGGTATGCGCCGAGCCGCAGCCCTTATGCGCATACCGCATTACAACCTGCAAAGCTGCGAGCTATTCGCTCTTCTTGCGAGCAGCAGTGGTCTTCTTCGGAGCCGGCTTCTCGGCTTCCTCGTCGTCTTCCTCAAGCTCTTCGACTTCTTCGTCGTCCTTCTTGTTGTCGGCCATGCCCTCACGCAGGTTCTTGACGGTCTTGCCCAGAGCGCTGCCGAGCTTTGGCAGGTTCTTCGGGCCGAAGATAAGCAGGATCACCACGAGGATGATCAGAAGCTCCGGTACACCCATACCCAGAAATTTCATGTGTCCTCCAAGTACTCGCCCAGGCCCCATGAACAGGCCAGATAAATCAACGCCGGACACTTTAACACACGGGCGTGTTAAATGATGCGCCTTCGATGAAAAGCACATTTGAAGCCGAACGCCGCCCTTTTCCCAGGCCCATCGACCGCCTGACATGAAAAAGGCTCGGTGCGAACACCGAGCCTGACCATGTAAATGGTCGGGATGACAGGATTTGAACCTGCGGCCTCTGCGTCCCGAACGCAGCGCTCTACCAAGCTGAGCCACATCCCGATGCCGCTTTCGCAGCGACGGATATGTTACCACAATGGATTCGAAAACGGGAGAACATTTTTGAGAAATTTTTCTCCCACGCTTCCCTAGCGGCGAATTCCCGACAAAATGCCTGGTCGCGCTTGTGGTTTCGGCAAATATATGAAACGCGGCTCGAAATCGAACAGTTCGGCCGTGGATACCACGGGGCTTACCGTGATGCACTTCTTCATGCACGCGTCGACGCACAGGCCGCACTGCACGCATTCGGCGCACGAAAACTCAAGGAAGCTGCCACCGTCGGGCGTGCCGTCGGCGTTCGGACTGGGCTTGATGTCGCTTTTCTTCAGCGCCCCGGTGGGGCAGAACACCGCGCACATGCCGCACGTGTTGCACTTCGAGATGTCGATGCTGACGTTGCCGAACAGGCGCGTCTTAATGTCGGGTTGCACGGGCTGCCCCAGGCGATCGAGCGCGTCGAGCACCTGCGTGCGGCGGCGTTCCTCGAACTGCGGCAGCGTGCCGGAATCCCCCGCGCCAAGCTGCTCGCGCAACGTTTGCTGCTTCTTGCCCATGCCAAGGTTCTTGCGAATGACCATGTCAGCCGTTTTACCGGCGGCGTTGGCCGTCCACGACGCCCCCGACGTGAAGAACCCGCGGCGCGATTCGCCCAGCAGGCTGTTGGGGTTGGCAAGGGCCATGCCTTCGGGGAACTCCGACACGCGGCGCACCACGGCCGGCGCACCCTGCATCTCAAGCAGGCTGTTCGCCGAGGCCACCGTTTCGTCCACGCCGGCGCTGGTTGCGCGGTACTTGCACGTTTTGCACACGCCGTCCACCAGCACCACGTCGTCAGCGCCCGCCGCGGCAAGTTCTACCAGCACCGACTCGTCCACGCGCGCCATGCACGATACCTCGGCGTATTTGTGCGGGTCGGCCAGCCCCTTCGACGCGATGCGCGCGCACGCGATGACGGCGCGCGTGCCGCCAAGCTGCTCAAGCGAGCTTGCGGCGGCCTGGGCAAGCTGCTCGTCCATGGGGCTGATGGACACGAGCGCCTCGGTGGGACACACCGTGGTGCACGCGCCGCAGCCCACGCAGCGCTTGTAGTCCACGGCCATGACGTTGTTGTGGATGGATATGGCGTCTGCCAGGCAGGCGTCCATGCACTTGCGGCACGACGCATTGCGGTTGCGCACCACCACGCAACGACGCGGCATCGCTAGCACGGGCTTGTCTTCAAGCTCTTCGGCCACTTCGATGATATCGGCGATGTTCGGCATATGCTCCCCCCGAAGCTTTCGTTTCCTGATGCCTGCGCGGCCTAGCGCCCCGATGCGGCGCCGGGCCGCCTTTTAGCCTTCGGTCCGATCCTGCACGATGCGCTCAAGCGCCGCAAGCTCGGCCGGCGTGTTCGCGTTGATGAAGCAGCCGCCCATAGGCTCGGCGGCCAGCACCTTTTCCTGCGGGAACTCGCACACGTTGACCTGGTCGAAGAAGATCTGCGCGCGCTTGTCGCCCCGGTCGAGCGCCGCGCGCACTGCCGGCAGGCACCCCATGCGGCGGTACACCGCGTGGAACGGCTCGAACCCGTGCTTGTTCACGGGCACCACCACGTCCGCGCGCGACTTCGTCATCTCAAGCGCCTCGGCCACCACCAAAGCCGGGCTGGCGAACACCATGTCGCAGGCCACCACGGCCACATAGGGGTTGCGCGCCGCGCGCAGCGCCGTGTACAGCCCCGGCAGCGCGCCGCGTTCCTCCACGGCGTCGCACACCAGCTGAATGTGCAGGTTCGGGTACTGCGTGTGTAAAAACGCCAGGTTTTCCGGCTCGTTCGTGGTGATGATAAGCTCGTCGGCCACCGGCGAGAGGCGCTCGACCATGCGGCAGATTAACGGGCGGCCGCAAAACGGCACCGTAGCCTTGCTGCGCCCCATGCGCCGGCTTTCGCCGCCCGCTTGGATGACCAGCGACACGCGCGGGCGCGCGAACGCCTGCTCCACGAAATCGGCCAGCGCCGACACGTCGTCAATGTCGAAGGCGGGGATGCCGTACACGTCCGCCGCCTGGGCGGCCTGCGGGATATCCGTGACCACGGCAACCGTAGAGGCCGTGGGCATCTTGTTGGAGATGTCGGTGCGGTTCGGGTATTGGCAGGCGAACTCGGCCTCCTCGGACGCCGTGAGCTTCGGCGCCTCAGCAGGCTCAGGCGCGTCCGCGTCGTCCACGTGAGGAATGGCGTTGCGGCCGAACTGCGTGAAATCGGTGCCCAGCGCCCAGCCCTTGCGCGCGCCTTCGGCGAACACCTCGGCCGTGCGCGCGTCGGCGGCGTTGCCCGCGCGCATGATCTCGATGGTGGGCAGGCCGCTTTTGCGGTACCCCTCGACGATGACCACGTCGTGCCCGGGCATGCTGGCCACGATATCGGCGCATTCAAGCTCGCCCTCGGTGGTTTTGATGCGCGCCATCTGCCCCGGGGCCGCGATGACGGTTTCGCTAGCGCCGGCGCGGCGGTGACGCCACGAGTCTTTACCCGGGATGTCGATGTCGAAGCCGACGTGGCTGTGGTGCTTCACTCTGCCCACATCGAACCCGCGCCCCACCAGCTCGGCGATGAGTTTTTCGATAAGGGTTGTTTTTCCTGAATTATGACGCCCGACGATGGACACGGCGGGGCTGGGAAAATCAATCATTCGTTCCGTCCTTTCGTGTGCGAAAGTATAGCACGCACCGCCCACCGGCAAGAAAAGGCCGGCGGCAGATTGTCTTGTTCACGTGCCCATTTTCGTACGGCGCTTCGGCCCTCACGAACGCTTTTCCCAACTCATCGCCTTTGACCGAAAGAAAATGTTGATATTTCGTGAAGCAAATGCTAGAATAAAAGTCGCTTTTTTCGGAAGCTACGGCTTCGTAAAAAGAAGGGATTCCGTTTTTTGGAGGGGGCGGAATCCCTTTCTTTTTGCCTTTCTGCATGCAAAGCGCCCGCAAACCAAACGTTTGCGGGCGCTTTCGTTTTGCGCGTTTTGCTTCCCTACAGCTGGCGGCGCGCTTCAAGCGCGCGACCAAGGGTTACCTCGTCGGCGAACTCCAAATCGCCGCCGACAGGCAGGCCGCTTGCCAGGCGCGTCACCTTGATGCCAAGCGGCTTGATAAGGCGCGCCAAGTACGCGGCGGTGGTTTCGCCCTCCACGTTCGGGTTCGTAGCCAACACCACCTCTTCGATATCCTCGGTGGCAAGGCGCGCCATCAGTTCGGCGATGTGCAGGTTGTCCGGGCCGATGCCGTCCATAGGCGACAGCGCGCCGCCAAGCACGTGGTACAGGCCCTGGTATACGGCCGTGCGCTCGATGGGTGGGATGTCGCGCGGTTCGCTGACCACGCACAGAAGCTGTCGATTACGGCTGGTGGAACGGCAAATCTCGCACTCGTCCTCTTCGGCGTAGTTGAAGCAACGGCTGCAGAAATGCACCGTGTCCTTCACTTCCACGATGGCCTCGGCCAAGCGCAGCGCCGTGGCTCGATCGGTGTTCAAGATCCAATACGCCATGCGCTGCGCCGATTTCGGGCCCACGCCGGGAAGACGCTCCAGCTCGTCGAGCAGTTTTTGGATGGCAGGTGCCGATTGCACGGTGCGCTTCCTACATCAAGCCAGGGATGTTCATGCCGCCCGTTGCGGCGTTGATGCGCTGGCTGGACAGGTCGGCCACGCCGCGCAGCGCCTCGTTGACAGCTGCGGCGATCATGTCCTGCAGCATCTCGACGTCCTCGGGGTCAACGGCCTCGGGGTCGATGGTAAGGCTGACCAGGGTGTTGTCGCCCTTGGCAACCGCTTTGACCATGCCGCCGCCAGCAGAAGCCTCGAACGTCATGTCCTGGATCTCCTCTTGAGCGCGCGCAAGCTCCATCTGCATCTTCTGCGCCTGCTTCATCATGGCGTTCATGTTGCCCATGCCGCCGCCGGGGAATCCGCCTTTACGTCCCATGTTCTATCCTATCTCGTATGCGATTACGTTATTGCAAACCATAGCATTGTACCGGGCGCCGGCGCCCACGTGGCCGTTAATCCTTGACTTCTTCGAACGTCACATCGCCACCGAAGCCCGCTTGCAAGATGGCTTGCAGCTCGTCGGGCGTTTGCGCGGCGCCGGGCGACACCGGCTGCGGTGCCGGCTGAGCCGCGGAAGCCGCCTGCGAGCGAGGCGCCGGAGCGGGGGCTTGAGGAGCCGCCGGGCGCTGCGTTGTTGCCCCTGCTTGCGGGCGCGATGCCGGGCGCGGAGCGGCCGCGCGCGGCACGGGGCCGGCCGGCGCGTTCAGAAGCTCGTCTTCGGGCATGGGCGCGTCGAAGTCGCCGTAGGGTACCTGGTCGTCCTTCCACGGCGGCGTGGTGACCGCCGGCGCCTGCGAGCGCGGGGCCATCGGGCGCTGCTGGGACACAGGCGCGGCCTGCGGGCGCGAAGCCGCAGGAGCAGACGCTTGCGGGCGAGGTTCCACTGCACGCGCGACAGGCGCAGCGGCGGCAGGAGCCGGCGCCGAACCTGCCTGCTGGTAGGCGAACGGGACGTTCTGGCCGCCGCACGCCTGCGACAGAGCCGCGGCCACGGCTTCCTGCACGTCAGGCTTCTGCACGGCCTTGAACGCGAATGCATTCTCCTTCGGGAATTCGATGGACAGCATATTCGACTGGGCGTTCCACACGGCCTTCGTTCCCAAGAACAGCACGCCGTATGCCGCCTTGCTGCGTTTGAGGCTGGCCAGTGTTACCTGCCACATGCGCTGCAGTGCCGCGGGGTTTTCCATGGTTGCCGCCAGTTGCGGGTTGCCACCAGCTGCGGGCTGGGCGGCGGCCGCGGGAGTCGCAGCGGGAGCAGGCTGCGCGGCTGGCACGGAAGCTGCGGGCTGAGCGGGCTGGGGCGCAGGATCTGCTGCGGGCTGCGGGGACGCGGGTGCTGTGGGCTGGGCGGTTTGCCATGGAGCGGCCGGCGCCGGGACTGCTTGCTGCGGTACCGGCTGGGGCGCAGCGGCAGCAGGCGCGCGGCGAGCTTCGGGCTGCGGCACGGTGGCAACAGGCGCGGCAGCTACTGGCGCAGCCGGCGCCGCCGCAGACCCCATGGCCACGGCGCTCTTGCCCGCCTCAAGCGCCTCGATGCGCTCGGCAAGCGCCTCAAGCGTCAGGTCGCCGTCGGGGCGCACCATGCGCGTGCAGCCGATCTCGAACGACAGGCGCGGGTTCGTGGACGTTTTCAGCTCGGCCATCACATCGCCAAGCACCTGCAGCATGCGCGCCAAGCGGTCAGGGCCGAACAAGGGCAGCTCATCGGCAAGCTGACGACGCTCGGAAGCGCTTACGTCAAGGGCCACATCGGTGTCCGTCAAGCTCATCACGTACAGGTTGCGCACGTGCTGCGCAAGTTCGCGCGCGAATTGCGCCAGGTCAGAACCCGATTCCACGAATTCCGCAATCCAGCGGAAGCACGCGGCGGCATCGCGCGCGCCGATGGCCCGCACGATATTGGCCATGTCGTTGGAGTCCACGCCGCCAAGCATGCGCTCCGCCACGGCAAGCGTGACCTTACCTTCGCCGAACGCGATCATCTGCTCAAGCGACGTCAGCGCGTTGCGCATGCCGCCACCGGCGTGGTGCGCGATCAGGTCAAGCGCATCGCCTTCGAATTCCACGCCCTCGGCCACGCATACCGCGCCTAAACGCGACACGATGGACTCGTTGGAGATGCGGCGGAAGTCGAAGCGCTGGCAGCGCGAATGGATGGTTTCGGGCACCTTTTGCGGGTCGGTGGTTGCCAGGATGAACACGACGTGGTCGGGCGGCTCCTCAAGCGTTTTCAGCAGCGCGTTGAACGCCGCGATGGACAGCATGTGAACCTCGTCGATGATGTAGACCTTGTAGCGGCCGCGCGTGGGCGCGAACTGCACGCGGTTGATGATCTCTTCGCGCACGTTCTCTACGCCCGTGCGGCTTGCGGCGTCAAGCTCGTACACGTCTGGGTGTACGCCTTCGGCGATCATCTGGCAATCTTCGCACGTGCCGTCCGGATCGGGCGTGGGGCCCTTCTGGCACAAAAGCGCCTTGGCAAGCAGGCGCGCCGTGGTGGTCTTGCCCGTGCCGCGCGGCCCGCAAAACAGGTACGCATGGCTGACTTTGTCCTGCTCGATGGCGTTTTTGATGGTGCGCTCGATCTGCTCCTGCCCCACCACGTCCTCGAAGATCTGCGGACGGTATTTGCGGTACAGCGCTTCTGCCATATGCGGTGCTCCTCATCGTGGTGCGTGTTGTGTGCGAAAAGCCCGCGGACGCGGGCATCAAGGGTTTGCTTCATTATAGGGGCACGCGCGGCACTTGCCGACCGAGCGGCTTTCCGAATACGAAAAACGCCCGAACCGAAGTCCGGGCGTTGCGAGCGCGTTGTGCGAGCGCGTGCGCGCGGCGGGTTGCGCCTACGCTTTGGCCTTACGGCTTGACAGCGCCGCTTTCACCGCGCCGATGACGGCAGGGGCCACCGACACCGCCACGATGCCCAGCACGATGATCTCGAAGTGGTCTTGCACGAACGGCACGCCGCCGAAGAAGTAACCCACCAGCACGAACAAGCTGACCCACGAGATGCCACCGATGGCGTTGAACAGCGTGAACTTCGCAAAGTTCATGTGACCGGTACCGGCGATGAACGGGGCGAACGTGCGGAAAAACGGCATGAAGCGCGTGATGACGATGGTCAGCCCGCCGTATTTCGCGAAAAAGCCGTCAAGCTTGGCCATGCGCTCGGGCGTGAGCGCTTTGACCTTGCCCGAGTCGATGATGCGCGCACCGAAGAAGCGGGCAATCCAGTAGTTCGACGTGTTGCCCAGGATGGCCGCCACGTAGAACACCAGCAGCGTGGCCCACAGGTGCAGCCCGCCGCCATCGGCCGAGAACACGCCCGCCGCGAACAGCAGCGAGTCGCCCGGCAGAAACGGGAAGAACACCAGGCCCGTTTCGATGAACACGATAAGGAACAGCGGCGTGTACACCCACACCGCGCCCAGCGTGAGAATCCAGCCGGCAATGGCGCCGCGCGGGTCGCTGAGCAGGTTCACGAAGAAATTGACGATATCCATGCATGCCTTTCGGTCAAGATATGCCGCGAAACGAACGAAAACGCGGTGTATCTGCTTGCATTTGGGTACAAGAAAAGCATCCTATATGGGACAGGGCGCTCGTCAGAGGCCCCTTATGGCTGCTTCCTCCCGGACCTGACCAGGTTCGGAACTTGGCGCCGCCCCGACCCATATAAGATGCTCGTTGTGACGGGTTAGAGTATACGTCAAAAATTTGACCTGCACGTTACACGCTTTTGCCAACTACCAAATGCACACAGCGCCCTTACGGGTGCTTTACGAAGCCCTACGAAAGCGCTTTTTCCTTCGCGGCGCCCTGCATGTTCGCCAGCACGCCGTTGAGGCCCTCGAACACGCACGTGCTGGCCGCCTGCGCGATGTCGTCAAGCGGGATACTTGATTCGGACATAAGCCAGCGGCGGTACACCGCCACGATGCCGGCGCAGAAAAACGACACCGTGAACTGCAGATAGGGGTCGTCGCGCTTCAGGCCAAGCGCGTTGTCGGCCAGCACCACCTCAACCAGGCTTGCCTCAAGCCTGTCGAGCATATCGGGCAGCGACGCGTGCTGCACCACCAGCCGGCTGCGCGACATATCGGGGGCAAGCGCCATGCTGATGCTGTGGAACAGCTCGGCCACGTTGATGCTCTGCCCGCCGCTGCGCAGCGCGTCGCGGCAGCTTTCCATGATGGTTTGCGCCTCGTCGTAGATGATCTCGTCGGCAAGGTCGCTAACCGAGCCGTAGTGCAGGTAGAACGTTTTGCGGTCGATATCGGCCTCGCGCGCGATGGATGCGATGGTGATCTTGTGGTAGTCCTGCTCTTCCATAAGCTTGAAGAACGCCTCGCGAATGGCCTTGCGCGTGCGCACGACGCGCCTGTCGGTGGACCGGCGCAGATCCTTGTCAGCACCGCCGGTTTTCACGCTTTCGTCCATGGCCATTCCCTTCTGCGCGGCGCGCGCCGCAAACGCAACGAAAAAGCGCCCGGCCGCCGCCGAGCGCTTCATATTATTGCACAGATTCCGCAAAAACCGTTTCCTTTTCCCCACCTGTAGCAAAACCGACGCCTGAGGGAAAGAATGGTGACGCAAACCCGCAGGTCGCACCAAAGTCAGCGAGGGCCGCTGTGGTGCCCGGAATTCGTGGGAGCGAACAAGCCAGTGGCTTGTTCGCAAACCAATTATGCGCCCGAGCGGGCGCGCCCAGCTGAGCTGGGCGCCGCGTACTTCGGTACGCAAGTCCTCGGGTTCGCGCGAAGGCCGGGTGCCACAGCGGCCCACAGTGTCGAGTCAGTTCGCCGGCCGGCAGGCCGGCGAAACGTTATACCACTTGGAAGATGAAGAACTTCAGGTAGTCGGTTTCGGGGATGCCCCATACGATGGGATGATCGGGCGCCTGCTGGCGCTCCTCGATCTGGCGCAGTTGCACGCCCGCGTCATGTGCGGCACTGGCAACCACATGCTTGAAGCGCTCGGTGTCCATGAAGTGGCTGCAGCTGCAGGTTGCCAGATACCCGCCGCGCGGCAGCAGCTTCATGGCGCGATAGTTGATCTCCTTGTAGCCGCGCGCGGCGCTGTCGATGGTCTTGCGGCTTTTCGTGAACGCCGGCGGGTCAAGCACGATGAAGTCGTACGTGCGGTCGCGGGCCGCCTCAAGCTGCGGCAGCAGGTCGAACACGTTGACGGCCGTGAAATCCATATGCTCTTCCAAGCCGTTGAGCTGGGCGTTCTTTCGCGCCTGTGCCACGGCAAGCTCGGAGATGTCCACGGCGTTCACGTAGGCGGCGCCGCCATGCGCCGCGTTCAGCGCAAAACTGCCCGTGTGGGTGAAGCAGTCGAGCACGTGCTTTCCGGCGGCAAGCTTCGCCACGGCACGGCGGTTGTACTTCTGGTCCAAGAAGAAGCCCGTCTTCTGGCCGTTTTCGAAATCCACCTCATAGCGCACGCCGTTCTCCACGATCTGCGTGGCCGTAGGGCCGAAGCTTTCCGTGCCCGACGCGCCAGGCGCCAACGGGTCAAGGCTTGCGGGCGCTTCGTCACCTGCCACGCCCGCGAACCAGCCCGCCGTCTGCTCGAGGCCCTCAAGCTTGCGCGTTGCGGCATCGTTGCGCTCATACAGGCCGCGAATGGCAATGCCGTCTTCCGCCAGCACCTCAAGCAGCGCCCCGAAGATGACCGGCTTCAGCTGCTCCATGCCCACGGAAAGCGTTTCGGCAACCAGCACGTCGTTGAAGCGGTCGACCACCATGCCCGGGAACCCGTCGGCTTCCGAGAACAGCACACGGCAGCAGCTGGCATCTTCGCCCATGACCGTTTTGCGGTACTCCCACGCCCACGCAACTTTACGCTTCCAAAACGCCTGGTCAAACGTATCATTTGCATTGCGCGTAATAAGGCGGATGCGAATTTTGCTGCGCAGGGACAAAAGCCCCGTACCCAGGTAAGAGCCCTTGCGGTTCACCACGTCGACAAGGCAGCCGTTCGGCACCTCGTCAAGCCCGGGCGCAGGCTCCATGAACAGCACCTCGGCCTCGTACACCCAAGGATGCCCCTTAACCAGCGCATGCTCGCCTTTCGGCGTGATGGTGGCGCGAGGATAAGGACGTTGAGCTTTCATGAGAATCCTTTCAGAAAAAGAACGCCGACGAAAATGACTGATGAGAGCCGTAATTGGTTCGCGGAGTAGGACAAAGGGACTGTCCCTTTGGCCCAAAATTGCAACGCCACAGGTCCACCAAAGTCAGCGAGGGCCGGCCCGGTGCCCCGAATCCGTGGGTTCGCGAAGGTGCCGCGTACTTCGGTACGCAAGACTTCGGGAACGCGCGGAGGCGGGGTGCCCGGCCGGCCCACAGCGTCGAGTCAGTTCGTTTGCCGTTAGGCAAACGAAACTAAAGAAGGCGCAGAGAGACTTCCTTGAGCTGGCGGCCGGTGACGGCGTTCGGGGCGCCGGTCATCGGGTCGGAAGCGCTCGACGTCTTCGGGAAGGCGATGACGTCGCGGATGGACTGCTTGCCAGCCAGCAGCATGACCAGGCGGTCGAGGCCCAACGCGATGCCGCCGTGCGGCGGGGCACCCAGCTCAAGCGCGTGGATAAGGTGGCCGAACTTCTCCTCCATCTGGTCGTCCTCAACGCCCAGGCGGCGCAGAACGCGCTTCTGCAGCTCGGCGTTGTGGATACGGATGGAGCCGCCGCCCATCTCGAAGCCGTCCATAACGATGTCATAGGAGTAGCTGGAGCATGCCAGCGGATCGGTTTCGATCTTGTCCCAATCGGCCTCGGGAATCATCGTGAACGGATGATGCTCGGCCGCGTACTTCTTCTCTTCCTCGTCGTACTTGAACATCGGGAAGTCCACGACCCACAGCAGCGCGTGGCCCGGGCGCTCGATTTCCAACGCCTCGGCCATGTGCAGGCGCAGGGCGGAAAGCACGGCGGAAGCGGTGGCGTACGTGTCGGCGGCGAACAGCAGCAAATCGCCCGGCTCGACGCCAGCGGCCTGCTTGATGGCGCCGTGGACCTCGTCGCCGAGGAACTTGATGATGGGGCTCTTGCCCGCAAGCTCGGTGTCGGCGTCAGTGTAGGCGATCCAGGCCATGCCTTTCGCGCCGTTGGCGGCTGCCACGTCGGCCAGCTTCTCGATGTCGCCGCGCGACCAGTTGCCGGCGCCCTTGGCGTTGATGCACTTCACGACGTTGCCCGCCTCGACGGCCTTGGAGAACACGCCGAAGCCGCAGCCGCGCACGATGTCGGTGAGCTCCACAAGCTCCATGCCGAAACGCACGTCGGGACGGTCGCAGCCAAAGCGGTCCATGGCTTCTTTCCACGGCATGCGCTGCAGCGGAAACTCATGCTCAACGCCGGCAGCGGACAGCACTTCCTGGAACACGCCTTCCATCAGGTCCATGACGTCGGTTTCCTGCACGAAGGACATCTCGATGTCCACCTGCGTGAATTCCGGCTGACGATCGGCGCGCAGGTCCTCGTCGCGGAAGCAGCGGGCAATCTGGTAGTAGCGCTCGATGCCGCCGACCATGAGCATCTGCTTGAACTGCTGCGGGGACTGCGGCAGCGCGTAGAACTTGCCCGGGTTCGGGCGGGAAGGCACCAGGTAGTCGCGCGCGCCCTCGGGCGTGGAGTTGGCCAGGATAGGCGTTTCCACCTCGATAAAGCCGCGCTCGTTGAGAGCAGCGCGCATGGCCTGGGCAACCGTGTGGCGCAGGTGCAGCGCGTTGTACATCTCGGGACGGCGCAGATCCATGTAACGCCACTTCATGCGCGTGGTCTCGTCGGTTTCGATGCCGTCTTCGATGCTAAACGGTGGCGTGACGGACTCGTTGAGCACGTTGACCTTGTTGGCAAGCACCTCGATCTCGCCGGTGGCCATGTTCGGGTTCACGGCATCGGCGCCGCGGTCGCGCACCTTGCCGGTGATTTGCAGCACGAATTCGCGGCCAAGATGCTCGGCCTTGTGGAAGTCTTCCTCGGACACGCAATCCGGGTCGACGACCACCTGCGTGTAACCGGTGCGGTCGCGCAGGTCGCAGAAGATCAGCCCGCCGTGATCGCGGTTGTGCCATGCCCAACCGCACAGCGTGACCTCGCGGCCCACGTCAGATTTGCGCAGCTCGCCGCACGTGGCGTCGTGCATGCAAAACTCGTTCTTGTAATCCGTCATTCTTTCTTGCTCCTTGCAATGCTTTATGGGCGCCCGGCCGCCTTTGCGCAGCCAGGTTGTTGCTCAAACTTAGCCATTGTACAACACGAAAGGGGCCGGACGCCGCACAGGCTTCCAGCCCCTTCGAAAACGACACGCGCAGCGGCCGGTGCAGGGCACTTCCCTGCCCCGCGCATTTCGGCCGCCGCGCGCCCGCGCGCTATTCCTCGGTGCCGAACACTTCGTCGACCGCAACATGCGCACCGCCGAACGGCTCGCCGCCAAAACGGGACAGCAGCTCTTTGACCTTGTCCAGCTCGGCCAGGCGCTCCTTGTGCGTCTGCATGTTGCGCACCTTCACCTGGCCGGCGGCCAGCTCGTCGGGGCCAAGCACGGCCACCAGGCGCGCTCCCACCTTGTCGGCAAGCTTGAACTGGCTTTTCAGGCTGCGGTGCTGATGGTCCATCTCGGCGGACACGCCCGCATCGCGGCATGCCTGCACCAGGCGGAACGCCTCGGCGCGCATCGAATCGTCCACGCACGCCACGAACACGTCGCAGTGCTGGGCGCTGGGGAACGTGTAGCCCGCCGCCTGGATGGCAAGCGCGCAGCGCTCGTAGCCAAGCGCGAAGCCGAAGCCCGGCGTGGGCCTGCCGCCCACTTCCTCGCACAGCTTGTCGTAGCGTCCGCCGCCGCCGATGGCGTTCTGGCTGCCCATGCCCTGGTCAACCTGCACCTCGAACACCGTGCGTGTGTAGTAGTCCAAACCGCGCACCAGCTTCGGGTCCTCCACGAATACCACGCCCGCGCCCTTCAGGTACGCCTTAACGGCCTCGTAGTGCTCGCGGCAATCGTCGCACAGGTAGTCGGAAATCTTCGGGGCGCCGTCCATAACCTCGGCGCATCCGGGGTTTTTGCAGTCGAACGCGCGCAGCGGGTTGATTTCTGCGCGGCGCATGCACTCGTCGCACATGGCGTCGGCGTGCTCGTTCATGTAGGCGCGCACGGCTTCGCGATAGGCCGGGCGGCACTTCTCGCAGCCCATGGAGTTCACCAGCAGGCGCGTGGCGTCCATGGGGACGCCGATGGCGGCGTAGAAGCGCATGAGCATGATGATGCCCTCGGCGTCGACGCTGGGGTCTTCCGCGCCGAGGCACTCGATACCTACCTGGTTAAACATGCGCTGGCGGCCTTTTTGCGGGCGCTCGGCGCGGAACATCGGGCCGGCGTACATGAGCTTGGCAGGGGCAGCACCCTGCGGCACCAGGTCGTGTTGGGCCACGGCGCGCACGACGCCAGCCGTGCCCTCGGGACGCAGCGACAAGCGGCTTTTCGCCTTGATGGTGTCGCCCTCGATGACGCGCTTGAAGTTCTCGCCGGAAATGGCGGTGAACATTTCCTTGGACACCACGTCGGTAGCCTGGCCGATGCCGCGCACGAACAGGTCGGTCTGCTCGAACAGCGGCGTCTCGATGGGCTGATAACCGTAGCGCGCGAAAATGTCGAACGCAGTGTCGCGGAAATGCGCCCAGAACTTCGCCTCATCGGGCAGAAGGTCGCGCGTTCCTTCCGGGGAATTGATTGCCATGGTGCATCCTTTGAATCGTGGTTCTTCGTATACCTTGAACTTACGCATTGTAACGCTTGGCGCTAGCTGCGTTCAGCGCACCGGGCGGTTGCCCACGCAATCAGCGCGAGCAGACCTGCAGCCCGCAGCGCGGCGCGCCTTAAGCCGGCTCGCCGAAGCTGCGCAGCACGCCCATGAGCACGTCATCGGGGCGGTAGCGCAAACGCGTGGCCAAAAGACTGCGCGTCACGTGCGCCAAGCCCGCATCGCACGCGGCTGCCAGCGCCGCGTCAAGCGCGTCGAGCACTTCGGGCGACGGAGCACACAGGATGCCTGCGTTTTGCAGGTCCTGCTCAGCCTGGTCGTGCGAGGGGATGGAAACCCCCGTCTCGTCGACAAGCTCCTTGAGCTCCGCCGTTGCCTGCAGTGCAATAGCCGGCGATGCCTCGACGGCCTTCAGGTAGCACGCCACACCAGCCTGCGCGCGCCCAAGCTTCCACGCAACATAGCCAAGCTGGTAGTACATAAGCGAGATATCCGCAGGTTGCATGGCCACGAGCAAGCCGCGCGTCAGCGTTTCGAACGCGTGCTCCATATCGCCCTGCAACATGTACGCCCGCCCCAGCACGCGATAGCCCATCGCGCACGTCGGGGCCATGGCAACCGCCGCGGCGCCGTAACGGATGGCGTCGTCGGCCCGCTCGAACGAGCGCTCAAGCAGGTGCACCACCTCAAGATGGCACAGGTAGAACGAATCGGGCACCACGCGAACGCGCTTGTCGGCATCGGCCTGCACGCCGGGCACGAACGCCGCCGTGCCCGCACGTGCCAGGTTGTACAGCACGCGCGAACCGTAGCCGTCGAACGCGCGGTACACTTCCGAGGAGCCATCGACGAAGCCGTCAAGCAGCTGCGCCTCGGAAATGACATCCGTCAGCACGCTCACCGCGGCCGCCTGGTCGGTTTCCGCCAGCGTATGGGCGCGATTGAGTGCGGCAAGGCAGCGGTCGTCGCCCAAAAAGCAGGTGACCACCGCGTTTTGGTCCGCCGCATCAAGCGATCCTTCCGCCAGCGCGCTCATCAGGCGCGTGCACGCCGATGCGGCGCGCTCGTCTTTCGCGTCGAGCGCGCGAGCCTGCACCGCGCGCACGGCGGCGATGGCCTCGGACGTGTTCGACGTGCGCACCAGTTGGTCGGCCAGGTTTTCGGCCACGCGCCGATATGCCGTGTCGTACTCGATGTCCATATCGCGCTCGCGCTGCGCGCCAAGCGGTTCGCGGGCGAATGCCGGCAGCGGGGCATCTCCCGCCGAACGTTCGTTCCACGCCTCGAACGCCGGGTGCATAAGACGCGGGTCGGGCAGCTCCGCGCCCGCAACATCCCAGCGGGCGCCTTCGCGCTCGAACAACAGACGCGCATCGTTTGCAAGCGCATCGGAAAAACCGTTCGTCTCCTTGAACGCGCGGCGCGTCAAGTCGACCTCGAACAGGGCCGCACGCTCGGCGTCCTGATTCCCGTCGGCCGCACCGCCCTCAAGCGGCCACGCCACAAGCTTCACCGTCTGCACGGCCTGCTCAGCGGAAAACGCATGCGCCGCCAGCAGCAGCCCCACGTGCGCGCCATACGAAAACACCTGTTCAGACGCTTGTTCGTCCAAGCTTTTCGGCATAAGCTTCGCGGGGGGCACCGTCAAGCCGAACGTCACGGCGCCCGATGCGGCGTCCACGCGCAACTCCACGTCCACGCGCGCCGGCAAACGCAGCTGCTCGACGCTTTGCGACAAGCGACAGCGCAGGCCCCACTCGCCGCCGTCCTGCCCCTCCGGCACGCCCGGCAGCCCACCGCCGGCAAGCTCCTGCGCGCCAACGGTTGCGAACAGCGCTTCGTCAACCCGCTCGCATTCGGAAAGCGCTGCCTCCGATGCGCGCTCGCCTAGCTTTTCGCACGCAAGCAGATAACGGTTCAGCGCCGACTCGATTGCCCAAAGCGTGCTGGTGGACGGAGCGCCGGCGTCGTTGTTCGCCACGAAATACGCTGTATGCGCATACCGCGTCGAGCGCACAAGGCGCACCGAATCATCGGGGACGCCCTGATCGCGCAGCCGTTCGAGCCCCGAAGCCTCCAAATTGCGCACCAAAAGCTCGATCACGCCCGGAGCCTTCAGCTGCGAATCGGCCAGAACCGTGCGCACATCGGAAACGAACGCGCGCAGGTTGGCGAACGGCTTTTCGGGGCCAACGTTGTCAAGCAGCTTGGTGACGTCGCGGCTTGGCACCGCCGGCGCGCCGAGCTTCGGACGATGGTAAAGCGCCAGGTACGCCCTGGTCATCAGCTCTTTGTACGTCATGTCCTGCGCATGTGCGCCGAAGTCGTACCACGTGTCGAACATGTGATAACGGTCGCGCTTCTCGCGATACGACGCCACAACGCGCGCATCGCCTGTTTCCCCGTCGCGCACGTACACGTAGCCAGCCGACTCCCCCTTCGGCATCGGTTCGCTGAAACGGGCGATCTCCACATCGGGAAGACGCGCCGGAGGGGCAACCTGAGGCTCGGCGCACGCGAACGCGCGCCCGTACACATCGATGTAACCGATGATGCGCATGGCCTGATCAGTTGGCGTTTCGCCAACCGTTTCCACCACGTACATGCCCCCGCTTGCCGGCTTCGGGCGCAGCGCCCTGCCGCCGACAACGCCGAAACGCCCCTGGGGGCGAGTGCCATCGGGAAGCGGCGGCACGCACCCGTCATACGCGTACAACCGCACGCCTAGCATCTTCTCGTGCGGCTCAAGACGCCACACGCCTTCGTTTCCTGCAACCTCTTGCACGCTGCCCGTCCTTTCGAAAAATCAACGAACAGCTTACCAGAGAGCAGCGCTGCACGCGATGAACGGACAACCGCTTCCCCCATCCCAAGACCACGAAGGACTGCCGACGTTTCCATCGGCAGCCCTTCGTGTTGCAATCCATTGCCCGCATGCGCGGTTTTGCGCAGCATTACTCCTGCGTGCGCTGGGAGTTCTCGAACGTGAAGCGACCCATCTTCACACCGCCCAGGATGTGGATGTGGAAATGCTTCACCGTGGCTGCCGAATCGGGGCCGGTGTTCATGACCGTGCGGAAACCGGACTCGCGAACGCCCTTGATCTCGGCGACCTTCGGCACCACCGACAGCATGTGGCCGAGTACCTCGGCCGGGATGCCGTCGCACAAATCGTCGTAGTGCTTCTTCGGCACCAGCAGCGTGTGCACCGGCGCTTCAGGCTCGATGTCGTCGAACGCGAAGCAGATGTCGTCTTCGTACACCTTGTTCGTGGGGATTTCGCCGGAAATAAGCTTGCAGAACAGGCAATCGTCAGCCATGAGGGTTCCTTTCAAGACAAAACGGACGGGGAACGCGGATGGGCAGCAATGTGTTGCCTGCCGCGATGGGCCGAGCTTTCGCTCGACCCTACGGGAATCAAAAGGGAATCGAGCCTACGGAACGCGGGGAATCACTTCTGACAGAGAGAATGACCCCGCGAATGCGGGCAAACCCGATCCTGCGGAACGGGAAGCCCACCCCGATAGGGCGAAGAGGCGTCCAAGCGCCCCTTCGCCTGCATGGTCTTACAGGTGGGAAACCACCAGGTCGCCCATGCCAACCGTGCCAACGACCTTGTCGGCCGGCGTGGAGGCGTCCTTCAAATCGCCCGTGCGCCAACCTTCGTCAAGCACCTCGGTGACGGCGCGGCGGATGTCGTCGGCGGCCTCGTTCATGTTGAAGCTGTAGCGCAGCATCATCTCGACGGACAGGATCTGCGCCAGCGGGTTGGCGATGCCCTGGCCGGCAATGTCGGGCGCGCTGCCGTGGCTGGGCTCGTACAGCGCCGTGGAGTCGCCCAGGCTTGCGGATGCCAGCATGCCCAGCGAACCCGTGATCTGGGCGGCCTCGTCGGACAGGATGTCGCCAAACATGTTCTCGGTAACCACCACGTCGAAGTCGGCCGGGCGGTTGATCAGCTGCATGGCCGTGTTGTCCACCAGCAGGTCCTCGATTTCCACATCGGGGTATTCCTGCTCGCCGATGCGGTGCACGATCTCGCGCCACATGCGGCTGGTTTCAAGCACGTTGGCCTTATCCACGCTGGTCACCTTGTTGCGACGCTTGCGCGCAGCCTCGAACGCCTGGCGAGCGATGCGCTCAATCTCGTACTCGCGATACTCAAGCGTATCGTAGGCGCGCTGGCCCTTCGCGCCGTTGGTGCCGGCACCCTCTTCGTCGTAGAAGCGCTCGCGCTTGCCGAAGTACAAGCCGCCGGTCAGCTCGCGCACGATCATAAGGTCAACGCCGTCGATGACCTCAGGCTTCAGCGTGGAAGCGCCGGCCAGCGCGTCGAAAATCTGCACGGGGCGCAGGTTCGTGTACAGGCCCAAGCCCTTGCGGATGCCCAGCAGGCCCGCTTCGGGACGCGGCGCGTTCGGGTCGGTGGTATCCCACTTCGGGCCGCCCACGGCAGCCAGCAGCACGGCGTCGGCAGCTTTGGCGGCCTCAAGCGTCTCGTCAGGCAGCGGATTGCCGCAGGCGTCGATGGCAGCGCCGCCGATTAGCGCATCGGTGCAGGTGAACCGCACGTCGTACTTCTTGCCCACCGCTTCAAGAACCTTCACGCCTTCGGCGATGATCTCCGGGCCGATGCCGTCGCCCGGCAGCGTACAGATGTTGTACTGCGTCATAGAAAACCTTCCTTTACAGACAGAGTCGGCAAGCGAACCTGCGGCACGTCGAATTGCCCCGCGCAGCGTCAAGCGAATTTTGGCGCGCGCCGCATGCTGCGCAAAGGGCGCAGCGAAACACCGCAGCCCCGCAAGCGTTAAGCCATTCGTTTTGCAGCGAGCAAAACGAAACAAGAGGCCGCCGGGCGCTTCGACCCAGCGGCCTTACCTAAAACCTTATGCCAGCCCCAAAACCTTGCGGGTGCGGTTGATGAGTCCGCCTTCCTCGATGATCTCGCGGATGAACGGCGGGAACGGCTGAGCCTTGAACGTCTCGCCCGTGGTGGTGTTCGTGATGATGCCGGCGTCAGCGTCAACATCCACCACGTCGCCCTGCTTGATGGCGTCAACGGCCTCGGGGCATTCCATGATGGCCAGGCCGGTGTTGATGGAGTTGCGGTAGAAGATGCGTGCGAACGACTTGGCGATAACCACGTCGACGCCCGCCGCCTTGATGGCGATAGGCGCATGCTCGCGCGAGCTGCCGCAGCCGAAGTTCTCCTCGGCCACGATGATGTCGCCCTTTTGCACCTTGTTCACGAAGTCCTTGTCCAGGTCCTCCAGGCAGTGAGCGGCAAGCCACTCAGGGTCGGAGGAGTTCAGGTAACGGGCCGGGATGATGACGTCGGTGTCGATGTCGCGACCGTAACGATGCGCGGTACCCTTGAAGTGCATGGTGATTCCTTCCCTTTCCGTTTCCTACGCGATGTCTTCCGGCAGGCCGATGTGGCCAAGCACGGCGGATGCGGCAGCCACGGCCGGGCTTGCCAGGTACACTTCGCTGGTGGGGTCGCCCATGCGGCCGACGAAGTTGCGGTTCGACGTGGACACACAGCGCTCGCCTGCGGCGAGGATGCCCATGTAGCCGCCCAGGCACGGGCCGCACGTGGGCGTGGACACGGCGCAGTTCGCGTCAAGGAACACGTCCATGAGGCCCTCGGCGATGCACTGCTTGTACACGGCCTGCGTGGCGGGAATGACAATGCAGCGCACATCGGGGTGCACCTTGCGACCGCGCAGCACGTCTGCGGCCTGGCGCATGTCCTCCAAGCGGCCGTTCGTGCAGCTGCCGATGACGGCCTGGTCGATCTTCACGTCGCGGGACTCGGCCGCCGGGCGCGTGTTCGACGGCAGATGCGGCCACGCCACCGTTGCCGGAATGTCGGCCGCGTCAATCTCGTACACGTGCGCGTACACGGCGTCGGGGTCGGAATGATACTCGGTATAGGGGCGCTCGGTGCGGCCGTCCATGTAGGCGCGCGTGATGTCGTCAACCTCGATGAGGCCCGCCTTGCCGCCGGCCTCGATGGCCATGTTGGAGATGGAAAGGCGCTGGTCCATGGACATGGAGTGGATGGCGCTGCCCGTGAATTCCATGGCCTTGTACAGCGCGCCGTCCACGCCGATCATGCCGATGATGTACAGGATGACGTCCTTGCCGGTAACGCCGGGGGCAAGTTCGCCCTCGATCTTGAACAGCAGGCTTTCGGGCACCTTGAACCACGCCTTGCCCGTGGCGTAACCCACGGCGGCGTCGGTGGAGCCCACGCCCGTGGAGAATGCGCCAAGCGCGCCGTACGTGCAAGTATGGCTGTCCGCACCGATGATAAGGTCGCCAGCGCCCACAACGCCCTGCTCAGGCAGCAGCGCGTGCTCAACGCCCATGCAGCCTACCTCGTAATAGTGCGTGATGCCCTGCTCGCGGGCGAAGTCGCGCACCTGCTTGGCCTGCTCGGCGCTTTTGATGTCCTTGTTCGGGACGTAATGGTCGGGCACCAGGGCGATTTTCGTGGGGTCGAAAACCTTCTCAACGCCGATTTCCTTGAAATTCTTGATGGCGATGGGTGACGTAATGTCGTTGGACAGCACCAGGTCGAGGTCGCACTCGATCAGCTGCCCCGGCTCCACTTCGTCGAGCCCTGCATGGGCGGCCAAAATCTTCTCCGCCATGGTCATGGGACGTGCCATGTTCACTCCTTCAATTCTGCAGTCTCGTCTGCCCGAATCCGGGCACTAGATAAACTCCATGATTGTACCACCCGACTTCGCCGGAAACGAAGAAGAGCCCCGACGGGGCCCTTCTTTATGATGCATTATTCATGTTTGGAGCGCTTGGGTTTACCACATGGTGCCGTAATAGTCGTAGTAGCCGCTGCCGTAGCCGGCCACCGCAGCGGCAAGCATGCCGCCGACCATCATGCAGAGCAGGATGCCCAGCACAATCCACACGGCGAAACCGATGGCGGAAAACTTCACGGCATCGGACTTCACCTGCGGATATTTGTCTACGTTGCACACCCAAGCCAAGATGATGCCCGGGATGCCCACCAAGGCGCCGATGACGAACCACGCGAACTTCATGCCGCCGGTCAGTTTCGTGAGCGGCGCGGGCTGATAGACGGGCTGCGCATACACCGGCTGCGCGTAAGGCTGCTGCGGTTGCGGCTGGGCATACGGCTGAGCGCCCGCGGGAGGCACCTGCGATGCAGCAGGCGGAACCTGGGCGCTTTGCGGCTGCTGCTGCGGCGCCGGCCCGGGCTGAGACGGAGCCTTCGCCGGCTCCTCGGGATTGCCGGGCTGCGCCTCGGGCGCAGGCGCAGCGGAGGCTGCCACCGCATCGTTTTCAACGGGATGCACCGTGTTGTTCACATCTTGTTCTTCGGCCATGACAGGACCTGCTTTCTCTTGCAAAGAAGCCACCCCATTCGGCTCCTTTTCTTCAACAAGGTCAGTATACGGGATGGCCGAGCGTGGGCGCGCTTTCGTCACTGAGTTGATGCAAAAGTAAATCAGGCGATGTATTTCGCCTGGTCACCGGTAACGCTTCCGTAAAAAAGCGGCCCTGTGGGGCCGCTTTCGCTTTGTTATTGTTCCTGCTTTGCCAGCGCCGTGCACAACGCATCAAGCAACGTGATGGCGAAGTGCTGGGCCGAGCGGCCCACGCCGGCGTCTTCCCAAGTGCTGCCGGGAAGTTCGACGGCAACGCGCGAAGGGTTCGACAAGCGCGCCGCGCGCAAAGCCGACTCCAGTCGCGTGGGCAGGACATCCTCGGGCTCGAACACCACGCGCGGCGTGGTGCCCGTTTGCTCTTCGGGAAGCACGATGTGCACAAGCAGCATCTGCTCATCGGGGGCGACCAGCAAACTGTCGGCGCTCATAATCTTCGACGCAGGGTTCGTGGCCAGGGCCAGGTTGCTCATGCGCGAGGCAACGCTGCGCGTGAATTCCTGCGTTCCGAACAGGCACAGCGCGTGGCGCTCAAGCACGCCAGCCGCGCGCGCAAAGCCCAGGTGAGACGAGCCGCGCACCGCTTCCTTGCCTTCCCAAGAGTGATGCAGGTTGCGAATGGCGGAATACGTGTACGCACCGGCAATGCCATCGGTGGGCAAGCCCAGGTTTGTTTGGAACTTGCGCAACGCCAGCTCCGTGAATGCCCCGAACATGCCGTCGACAGGCCCGCAAGCGAAACCCAAGGCGGAAAGCGCCTGCTGCAGCTGCAGCACGTCGTGCCCGTGGAAATACGGCATACGCAGGTACAGCGTGCGATCGCCTAAGCTATACGACGCATCCACAAGCGCCGCCCACGTCTTCTCGTCAACCTCTTCGCCTTCGGGAAGCTCGGCCTGCGCGCGAAACGCCTTGACCGCCGCGGCGGTTTCCGGACCGAATGAACCGTCTACGCGCGCTTCGTCTAAAAGCCCGATAAGCGACAGGCGATGCTGCACGTCCTCAACGGCCGCGCCCGAGTCTTGTTGCTTGATAGTTTCCATGTGATAAGCCTACTTCAGTCGATTTACGAACCAATCAGCCATGGAAACGAGCATATCACGCGCCGCAGAGGGTTTCACCATGTCGACAAGGCGATTCTTCGCAATGCTCGTAAGGTTTTCCGCATAGCTGCGCGCGTAGTCGATGCTGCCGGCGCGCTCCATGATCTCTACGGCCTCGGAGAGCACCGCCGGATCTTTCTCCTTCGCGGAGAGAATCTCGATGAGGCGGCTGCGGTCGTCCTGGTTAGCGTTGGCCAGCGCGTGCACGACCATGAGCGTGCGCTTGCCCTCGGTGATGTCGCTGCGGAAGTCCTTCTTCGTGGACTCTTCGCTGCCGACAAGGTTCAGCAGGTCGTCCTGAATCTGGAACGCAAGGCCCGTGTCCAGACCGTAGTTGCGCAGGGCCTCGATTTCCATTTCGGTGCCGCCGCCGATGATGGCGCCGACGGCCAGCGGCACGGCGCCGGAATAGTGCGCCGTTTTGTGCGTGGCCATGATGAGGTAGTCCTCGGGCGTGATGTCGTAGCGGCCGTCGCGCGCCCATCCGATGTCAAGCGCCTGGCCCTCGATGGTGCGGCGCGTCATGTCGATAAGCTCGGTGATAACACGCACCTTCGTGTGGTCGTCCAGGTCGGGGTCTTCAACAACCGTGCCGTTGACCAGGGACAAAGCCAAGTCGCCCGCGTTGATGGCAAGGCCGATGCCCTCGGTGCGGTGCATGCACGGCTCGCCGCGGCGCAGCTCGGCCTCATCGGCGATGTCGTCGTGGATAAGCGCCGCCGTGTGGAAGTGCTCGATGGCGGCAGCCGCGCTGGTGGCAAGCTTCATGTCGCCGCCAACGGCCAGACAAGCCGCAAAGCAGATGAGCGGGCGATGACGCTTGCCCGCGTTCTCGCTGTATTTCTTCAGAGGATCGTACAGATAACGGTCCATGTCGGGATGTGAGCCCGACGGCAGGTACGCGTTGACCAGGTCACCGACTTGGTCCGCGAACACCGCCAGATACTCTTCAAACGTTTTCGGTGGGTTTTTTACCTCTGCGATGATCTCGTTAATATTCTTCATAGCGCTTTCTTGATCTGAATCGCCTGCATGCTTTGGCAAATGGTACCACATGGAAAACGTAACGTTCGCACGTCCCGGCGAAGCGCCCGAATCAGCCGAGGAACTCCAAATCGAAAACCAGCCACTGGCGTTTTTGAGCTAAATTGTGCGACCGTTGCGCAACATCGACATTCATCTTTGACGAATTTGCAGCCGCAATTCGTAGCGTCGAGCGAAAGCTCGACACCAACATAAGCGCCGAAGGCGCACACTGTTTTTCGCGAAGCGTTTTTAAAGATGGTGACGCGCCCTTCGGGCGCTCTTGTAAAAGGGTCGAGAAGCTCCTATAACCTGTCAAGCGCGATTTTCCTTTTTCAGCCCGTCGAGAAGCCCCGCGTAGGACCTGGCGAGCTCCGGCGTGCAGTCCGCCGAGCGCTCCACGGCGCTCACCTTCGACTGGGACGCCCCCAGCATGGCGGCCACCTCGGCCTGCGTCATCCCGAGCGACTCGCGGGCAGCCCTCAGACCTGCGCCGTCCGGCGCCGGGCCCGAGCCCATGGGGCTCATGATGGCGCGGTAGGCCTCGCGGGCGACGTAGCGCTTGAGGCACCGCTTGGCCTCCCGCGTCGTCTTCCCCTCGCGCCGGCGCCTCTCGATGTAGGCCCTCGTGCGGGGGTCGGTGCGGGCCCTGCTGTTCACGATCACGGTCAGGGCGCGGTTGGCCTGGCGGTCCCCTCCGCGGTTGAGCCGGCGGCGGGTCCTCTCGCCGCTCGAGCAGTCCACCGGGCTCGCGCCGCACAGCGCGGCGAAGGCGGCCTCGCCGCCGAGCCTCTCGGGGTTGCCGCCGGCCGCGACGGCCAGCTTGGCGGCCGCCACCGTGCCGCAGCCCCTCATCTCGAGCAGCGCCGGGGCGTTCTCGCGCAGCAGCGCGGCCATGGACGCCTCGAGCGCCCTCGCCCGCGAGCGGGCCTCGGCGTAGCTCGCCGCGAGCGCGGCGAGCGCCTCGGCGGCGGCCTCCTCGTCGGGGCCGTGGGCCTCGACGGCGGCCGCGGCGGCCATGAAGCGGGCCCCGCGCAGGCCCGACAGGGCCGCCCGAATCGGCTCCGGGGCGGTCAGGGCGAGCGCCTTCGCGCAGTTGACCTGGGCCGTCGCCGCCTGTTAGCGCTACTGTAAAAACAACCATTTTGACCAACGCTCAATAACCAATCATGCCAACGCAATCCCGCCATTTGCGCCAACGCATTTTCACCATTTCCACCAACGCCGGGACTTACGCTTCGATCGACGAGCGAACGATGCTTTCGGGAGGAGCGGGCCGTGGCGGAGAAGAACCTGATCGGAGAGTTGGACATGTACAGGGAAGCGGGCATAAAGCCCAACTTCAGCGACATAGCGAAGCGCTACGGCAAGGACAGGCACACCGTGGCGTCGTACTGGAGGGCCGAGGGCGGGCGGCCCCACGACGGGCGCGGCGACAGGGCGGGCTCGTTCGACGCGCACATCGAGGAGGTGGCAGCCAAGGCGCAACTGCCGGGAGTCACCAAGAAGGGCATCCACGAGTGGCTGCTGCACAGGTATCCCGGCGAGGACCTGGCCGGCTACAACGCCTTCACCCAGTTCATGCGCAAGAACGGCATCGCCGTCGGGGCCTCCGGGGGCCCGGAGCCGCACCCGCGCTTCGAGACGCCGCCCGGACTGCAGCTGCAGTTCGACTGGAAGGAGTCCGTCAAGATGGCAAACCGCGACGGCGAGCTGTTCGAGTTCAACGTGTTCGCGGCGACGCTGGGCCATTCCCGCAGGCACATATTCATCCGGTCGAGGACCAGGACGACCGACGACCTGGTCAGGTGCATGTACGCCACGATCGCGAGGCTCGGCGGCGTGCCGCGCGAGTGGGTCACGGACAACATGTCCGCCCTGGTGACGATCAAGGGCGGCAGGCGCCTCAAGGTCCAGCGCGCATACGAGTTCGCCAAGGCCGCCGGCTTCGAGCTGAAGCTGTGCCGCCCGCGCAGCCCCCAGACGAAGGGCAAGGTCGAGTCGTCGAACCGCTTCCTGTCGCGGCTCATGGCCTACCAGGGCGACTTCGACGGCTGGGACGATATCGACGAGATCGTCGCGCGGATCGAGGACGCCAGCAACTCCGAGCCCAACGAGACCACGGGGCTGCCGCCCTCCGCGCTGTTCATGGAGGAGAAGGACGCGCTGCTGCCCGTCGGCAACCTGCGCGCCCTCGAGGAGGCGATGGGCGACGTGGTGCGCGTGGCCAGGGTGCCGGCCACGATGCTGGTGAGCGCGCACGGCGAGCCCATGTCGGTGCCCAGGCGCTGCATCGGCAGGCCCGCCCGCATCGTCTGCATGCCCGGCGGCGCGATGGACTGCTACGTCGGCGGCGAGCTGGTGGCGACGCACGTGGCGGGCGGGCCGGCCTACGACCCGGCGCACTACGCCGAGGCCATGGCCGGCAAGCGGTGGTTCGGCGACGCCGCCGGCGACATCGAGGCGGCCGCCGCGGCCAACCTCGGCCTGCTCGACTCGATAGGGGGCTCGCTGTGAGCGCCGCCGTGCAGGCCAGCCCCCTCAACCGCCTGGCGGCCAACCTCGAGGAGCTGGGGCTCGAGGGCATGGCGTCGTCGGTGCCCGAGTACGTCAGGCTCGTCGCCGACGGGAGGAAGAGCCTGGTCGACGCCATGCTCGAGCTCACCGACGCCCAGATAGCCCTCAAGCGGCGCGCCGACGACGAGCGCCGCACGAGGATGGCCAACTTCCCCTACATAAAGACGCTGGCCGACTTCGACTGGGGCTTCCAGCCGAGCGTGCCGCGCGGGCTGGTCGAGCAGCTGGCCACGCTCGAGTTCATCGACCGCGGCGACAACGTCGTGCTCGTCGGCAGCCCGGGCGTCGGCAAGACCCACCTGTCGATAGCCATAGGCCACGAGGCGGTGATGGCCCGCAAGCAGGTGTACTTCGCCGACTGCTCGAGGCTGGTCGAGGACCTCAAGCACGCCTCGGCGAAGGAGGCGCTGGCGCGCAGGATGCGGTTCTACGAGCACTGCAGCCTGCTGATAATAGACGAGCTCGGCTACCTCGACATCGGCAAGGAGGGCGCCGACCTGCTGTTCCAGCTGGTCAACAGGCGCTACGCGCTCAAGCGGTCGACCATCGTCACGACCAACGTGCCGGTGGGCAGGTGGGGCGACGTGTTCGGCAGCAACGTCACGGCCTCGGCGGTGGCCGACAGGCTTTGCCACCATTGCGCGATGATCAAGATAACGGGACGGTCATATCGCCTGAAGGACGTATCCATCGGCGGTGAGGACGGGAAGGAGGAGGGCGCCTAGACGCCGGAAGCGGCGCATCAGCGTTGGCGAATCCGGCGCATCCGCGTTGGCGCGATTGGCGAAAATACGTTGGTGAAAATGGTGAAAAATATATTGACGCTAACACCGCCCTCGTGAGCTGCTCGCGGGCCACCTCCAGGCAGCGCAGGCGCTCGGCCCAGCAGGCCCCGGCCTTCGGGACCGAGCAGCCCTCGCGCGAGAGGGCCCGCCTGGCCGCCCTCGCCGCGTCGGCCAGGTCGTTCTTGTCCTGGCCGGGGCGCCTGCGCGGCCTGCCGGGCCGCAGGACCTCGACCACCTCGTAGCCCAGCTCGGCCAGGCGCCGCGCGAGGCCGGCGCCGTACGACGAGGTGCCCTCGACGCCGACCGGCCCGCAGCCCCCGGCCGGGCCTATCGCCCGGGCCAGCTCGTCGTAGCCGGCCGCGTCGGCGGGGAACACCCCCTCGAAGACCGTCCCGCCCGCCGCGTCGACCACCGCCAGGGCGTGGGCCCGCTTGTGCGTGTCGACCCCCGCCGCCGCATTCCCAGATTCAACCATCGCGCGCCGCCTTTCCGATTGCGTGTTCACCGTCCGGGCCGGCGGCCTTGCAGACAATGCGCTGTCGGGAGGCGTACAATAGGGGCGTCCGGGCCCCTGCGTCCGCGCCCATGCTCCTATCAGGTCATGCGCGGCCGCCGGATCCGCGGCGCGGGGCGGGACGGTTCTCGACGAGGCCAGCCCCTGCGGGCGGCAGCTTTCGCTTGGGTCACCGCCCCGCGCCATACCTGGATTCTCCGCCCCGCCCGTCGGCGGGGGAAGACCCTTATTCAGTATCAGCGCTTTCGCTTGACGCTACGAAACACACCGTACACGGTGCCTGGTTTGCAAAAAACCTGGTAGGGGCGGTGGGACTCATGCGTTCGCAAGCGAACGCCTACCCCTCCTTCGCAAGCTCAGTCGGGCGAAACCTAAAAATGCGCCACTGGCGTGACGACATGTCACTGGCATGTCGTCTCTTTGCGGTTTTCCACCTCGCGGTTCGAGTCCCACCGCCTACCTCATAGGTACGCTGTACTCGAAATGTTAAATGACCTGGTAGGGGCGGTGGGACTCGAACCCACAAGCCTTGCGGCGGCGGATTTTAAGTCCGCTGCGTATGCCAATTCCGCCACGCCCCCGTTTGAATGTGCGCCGATGCGGCGCAGAAACGATAGCGTTGCCATAATACCAGAAAACGGGCCGGTGCCCGTTTTCCTTCCCGCGAATCCAAAAGCGCTACGAGATGCGCGCCGCATCCAAGATGATGCCATGCAAAATATCCGTTTCGCTGACCGTGAAACCGCCCATGCCCGCCAAATCAAGCACGGTCTGCATGATCAGCAGCCCCGCCACAATGATAGGCGCACGGCCCGGGTCAAGCCCCACAACGCTTTGGCGCTGCTCAAGCGGCATGTTCGCCAACTGCTTGAACTGCGCGTCAAGCTCGGCGCGCGAAACGTACGCCTTATGCACCTTCGCGGAATCGTACACGCCCATCTTGTCGCGCACGGCAACCACCGTTGTTGCGGTGCCGGCAACGGCAACAAGTCGCGAAAGCTCGAAGCCCGTTTTGCGCAGCTCGCTGAATTTTGCGGTCATGCCTTCGCGAATCCACGCGCGCGCCTGATCAAGCTCTTGCTGCGTCGGGACATCGTGGTGGATAAATTTTTCGGTGACGCGGCGACACCCGATGTTGAACGAACGCGCCCACACAGGCGCCTGCCCCGCACGGCCGACGACCACTTCCGTCGAGCCACCGCCGATGTCCACGACCATAAGGTTTTCGCCAGCGAAATCGCACGATGCGCCGGAAAACGACAGCGCCGCTTCCTTTTCACCAGGAATGACGGAAAGCTTCACACCGACGCCCTGCAGCGCACCTGCGAACTCGTCGGCGTTTTTCGCATCGCGCGACGCCGACGTGGCCACCGCCACGGTTTCGATGGCACCATGCTCAGAGCCCGAAAACCCGTCGCGCACGCGGCAATAGCCGTCCACGATGTCAACGACACGCTGGATTGCCTGGGGTTTGAGCACACCCGTGGCGTCGACGCCTTCGCCAAGGTTTGCAATGGCGTATTCGCGATCAAGCTCGGACAGGTGGCCCTGCGCGTCGACATCGGCCACCAGCATGCGACACGTGACCGTTCCGATATCGATAGCCGCATAGCGCGCCGGTCGATACGATGCCTGCATTCCCGATTCGCAGCCCATAAGTCCCCGCTTACCTATTTATAGCCGAACACGACGTCGAGCACCGGCGAATACCACGTGGTAGGCGCCTGGATGCTGTCGGAGGAGATGTTGGCGATAACTCCCGTACCTTGATCCTGATTGTCCAGGTCAAGGCCGCGCACCTTTGCCGATTCCTCGCCCTGTTTCACCCAACCGAGCTGATCGTGAGCGCGCTGCTCGATGCCGGCGTCGGTTTGCAGCGAATCGACATCGGTTTGCAGCGCGTTATTGCGATCGGAAAGCGCGGCATATTCGATTGCAAGCTTATCGTGGTCGCGAACGCTGCAATAGTATTGCTGCGCCGGCCCGTACAGGAACATAAACGACAGCACAAGGCACGCCGCCACAACGGCACCGACCATGAAGCCGCGCGTCTGCGCGATGCCCGACAGCGATGCAAGCGAGAACCCAGCCTTGCGGCGATTTGCCGACGGCGTGCCCTCCCCTTCTTGCATGCGCTGAGCTCGGCGCTGGCTTGCGCCCATCTGGCCTTTGTACACCGCAGCGCGCGGGCCATCTTCGCCCGACGGCGCATCGGAGCCGAACTGTTTGGCATACGCGCGCTCGGCCTTGGCCTTCACTTTCGCCTTGGCCTTCGCGCGGCGGCGATCGGCGGCCGTTATGGTGCGCTGTTCGAACTCTTCGTTGGCCTGATCGGCTTCTACACGGGTGCTTTCGGCGCGCTTCGCGCGTGCGGTGTTACGCTCGGCGCGCGACGACGCAGCCGCACGACGTCCGTCCGATGCGCGGCGGGTGCGCTCAGGCGCCTGCTGCGGGCGGGAACGGCGACGCGATCCGTTGCGCTCGCGACCGTACGCACTATCCTCGTACGGATCGTAGGCAAACGAATCATCGGAAAGATACGACAGCAGCGGAGAGTTTTGACGACGAGGCGCACGCTCGGTTTGCGCCGGGTCATCAGAGGCGCGATGCGCGCGGACCGGCGTGGAAGAGTAGCGGGTGTTTTCCCGCCTGACATCGTCAAACGAGAGGATATGAGCTTGCCTCGACATGTAAGATATCGCCCCTTAGCGGATCTGGTTCGTTTTCGTAGTGTGATTCGTGCTAGAAGCAACTGAGAGGATACCACACCAAGCCGGTGCGCGTTGCGCTCACCAGAGCAGAAAACCCGCTTGCCTTCACGAGAAAACGAGCGGGTTTATCAGTGGCTTTTCGAAATGCGACTTGAAGCTGCGCGCTACAGGTCGAGCTTTTTAATATAAGCTCTCCATTTCTCGAACGACTCGTCGCTGATGGCGTGCTCCATAAGGCATGCCTCCTGCTCGGCAACATCCTCGGGAATGCCCAGCTCCTTGTTCAAGAACTTCGAAAGCATGCGATGGCGATCGTACACAGCGGTGCCATACGCATAGCCCGCCTCGGTCAACGTCACATCGCCATAATACGGCTGCTCAGCAAGCGCTTTCTCTTTCAGCGCGGTAACTGCCTTATTCACGGAAGCCTTGGAAACGCCCATTTTGTTGGCGATGTCGACCGAGCGAACAGACACTTCCGTCGTGCCTCCGAGCATGACGATGGCCTCAAGATAATCTTCGTGCGACTTGGACATCTTTTCCATTGGCCCCTCCTTTCTTCATACGTGGTTTTCATAGTACCACAGCGATGCAACACGTCACCGAAAAGCAACGGACGGGCCGTTTTAGCGCGATGAGAGGATGAAAAGGAGAGGAGCCAGCGAGGGCGGAGAGGGGGGTAGAAGGCCCTCGCTGGCAAGCTGATGTGGTGATAGCCAGACGAGAGGAGCTTCACCACCGGGTCAGCAAGAAGAGAGGAGACCAGCGGTTCGCTTGGGGGGGGGATTGCTTACCGCTGACATTTGTCAGTATAGGGTAACTTGAGTAAACCGTCAATAACTTTTTCTAAAAAGTTTTCCTTAGCTTCTTTTTCGCTTTCCAGAACATAAGGCAAGGGAGGGCCGGCACAATGCCAGCCCTCCCTTGCTGATCAGGTCGGTAGATGACGCGCAAACGCAGCGCGCCCTTCCCTATTTCGTTCCAACCACTTTCTGCATGTCGGCCGCCATGCGCGCCGCGGCACCGCATCCGGCGCACCCACCGCAGCCGCCCGAGCACCCGCGCGGGCTATCGGCGTGGCTGTCGCACATGCCGTTGCGCCACAAGCGGCGCACGGCCCACACGGCCCACGCCACGACGATGGCAAGGACAACCACGGTAGACGGCGTGAATTCCAATCCGAAAATCACTGCCTGCCTCCTTTTCTTTCGGTTGCGCGCACGGCTTTGCGCACGCGTTGCGTTTTGCGCACATGGTAGCGCGAATACAGGCGGGACGCCACCGGAAAGGCAGCGTCCCGCACAAACGTTTCATGAGGTCACAACATCAGTAGCACATGGTTGACATTGCAACATCGGCACTTACTTCGACTGCTCTTCCTTGCGCTTGGGCATGGGACGGAACAGCTGGAACAGCATGGCTGCGGCAATGACGATGGCCACAACGGTGAACACGTTGAAGCTCACCTCGCCCGTTGCCAAGCCCACGAACTGGTACAGCATCGTGCCGACACACCAAGCGAAGCCGCACATGTAGCCGATGGTGATCCAGAACCACTTCGCGTTGTTCTGCTGCTGGCGAATGGTGCCCATAGCAGCGAAGCACGGAGCGCACAGCAGGTTGAAGGCGCAGAACGCAACGACCGCGGCCTTCGAAGCGCCGAGCATCTGCAGGAAGCCGAACCACAGCTGCGGGTCAGCCTCGCCGTAATCGGCAAGCTGCGTGATGATGCCGACGGTAGCAACGACGTTCTCCTTAGCAACCAGGCCGGTGACGGCGGTAGCGGTTGCCTGCCAGTTGTCGAAGCCCAGCGGCGCGAAGATCCAAGCAAGCAGGTTGCCGAGGCCCGCCATCAGGCTGTAGTCCATGTAATCGGGCTCGTCGGCGTCAAGCAAGCCGAAGCCAGAGCCCGCATCGCCGAAGTTCATGAGGAACCAGATGACGATGGTGGACAGGAAGATGATGGTACCAGCCTTGATGATGTAGCCCTTCACGCGCTCCCACATGGACAGCAGGATGGACTTCACGGTAGGCATGTGGTACTCGGGCAGCTCCATAACGAACGGCGTGGTTTCGCCCGCGAACAGCTTCGTCTTCTTCAGCATGATGCCGGAGATGATGATGGCGATGACACCCAGGAAGTAGAACAGCGGTGCAACATACCAGGTGGCAGAGGAGTCGCCGGATGCCAGCGCGCCGAACACCAGCGCGATGATGGGCATCTTGGCGCCGCAGGGAATCATGGTGGTGGTCATGATGGTCATGCGACGATCCATCTCGTTCTCGATGGTCTTCGTGGACATGACGGCAGGCACGCCGCAGCCGGAAGCGATGAGCATCGGGATGAACGACTTGCCGGACAGACCGAACTTACGGAAGATGCGGTCCATGATGAACGCGACGCGGGACATGTAGCCGCACAGCTCAAGGATGCCGAGCAGCAGGAACAGGATGACCATCTGGGGGATGAAGCCGATGACCGCGCCGACGCCGGCTACGATGCCGTCGTTGACGAGCGACTGCAGCCACGGGGCCACGTCGGCAGCCTCCATGGCGTTCCCGATGATGGCGCCAAGACCGGGGATCCACAGGCCCCACGTGCCATCAGAAGGATCGGGCTCTTCTACCTCAAGCGCCTTCTGGTAGTCGGCGAAGGTAATCTGCTGCTCCTCGACGTTGCCGTCCTCGTCCTCAACCTCCATGGTTGCCACAGCGTGAGTAGACTCGGCCTGCTCGTCGAAGTCGGCTACAAGCGCCTGAGCATCCTCGTACTCGGCCATGGCGTCTTCGTAATCGGCCACGGCATCTGCGTCGGCATCGTCCTCGGGAGCTTCGGGCTCTTCAGCGGCCAGCGCGTCAAGCACTTCCTGCGATTCATCGGAGGGAAGCTCGGACTCTTCGTCAACGCCCAGGATGTTCTCGACGTAGGCGACAACCTGGGAGTGCGCATCCTCGTACTCCGCGGTTGCTTCCTCGTAAGCGGCGCCGCCGGTGTAGAGCCAGCCGTCGCCGGAAATGCCGTCGTTGGCCCAGTCGGTCACCACGCCGCCGCCGACGGAAACCGCCAGCCAGTAGACAAAGAACATGATGACGATGAAGATGGGCAGGCCAAGCCAACGGTTCGTCACAACGCGGTCGATCTTCTGCGACGTGGTCAGACCCGTGCGCGTGCGCTTGACCGTCTTGTCGATGACGTGGCTGATGGCGTTGTAGCGCTCGGCCGTGACGATGGACTCGGCATCGTCGTCGAACTTGTCCTCGATGGATTCGCGGATGGCCGCGATGGCGTCAAGGTCAGCCTTGGGAAGCTTGAGATCGGTGATGGTTTTGTCTTCGGCCTCGAACAGCTTAATGGCGTACCAGCGTGCAGCGGCCGCGGGCACCTTGTTGCCCAGAACGCCTTCGATCTTCGTGAGCGCTTCCTCGACGGCGGCGTCGAACTTCATCTGCGTGGCGGGAACCTTGTTGCCCTTCGCAGCGTCGATGGCGGCCTTCACGACGTCTTCCATGCCGCGACCCTTCAAGGCCGACGTGGGGACGATGGGGCAGCCGAGCTCTTTGGACAGGCCGGCAACGTCGATCTTGTCGCCGTTTTTCTCCACCAGGTCCATCATGTTCAGCGCGATGACAACCGGCACGCCCAGGTTCAGGATCTGGCTGGTCAGGTACAGGTTGCGCTCAAGGTTCGTTGCGTCGATCAAGTTGATGACGGCATCGGGGCCGCCCTCAAGCAGGTAGTCGCGCGCCACGATTTCCTCGGGCGAATACGGAGACAGCGAGTAGATGCCCGGCAAGTCCGTGATGGTCACGTCCTTGTCGCGCGTGTACTTGCCCTCTTTCTTCTCGACGGTAACGCCCGGCCAGTTGCCAACGTATTGGTTGGCGCCGGTCAGGTCGTTGAACATCGTCGTCTTGCCGCAGTTCGGGTTGCCGGCAAGCGCAATGCAGATTCCCATGTTCAACCTTTCGTGTATGTGCGGCCTCGCTTGTTTTCCGGGGCTATCCATTACCCTTCGGTAACAAATATCACCCCAGGTCAGAGGCCATTTTGAGTTAGCAAATGGTAACTCAATTCCTTAAAAAATGGCACACGTGCGCCCGAATCATCGTCAACTCATGCGCCGGCTGTACACGCCAGCTTGCGCACTAGTTGACGAGGATGCTTTCCGCTTCGCTTTTGCGCAGCGACAGCTCGTAACCGCGGACGGTCACTTCGATGGGATCGCCAAGCGGCGCAACCTTGCGCACGAACACCTCGACGCCTTTCGTGATGCCCATGTCCATGATGTGGCGCTTCAGCGCGCCCTCGCCGGTAAGGCGTCGCACCGTTGCGGATTCGCCGATCTTCACGTCGCGCAGCGTTTTGCCCTGAACCTCAGCCATGAAGCTTTCTCCTCTCTTCTCTCTTAGTTGCATCTAACTTCGTACGTGACCGCATGCGGCCACGCGAATGGCCGCAGGTGTACCTGCGGCCAGGTTCGCCAAAATGATTGCGGCGCCTTTATACGCCAGCGGTGGTGATGATATGGGCTGCAGCCTGACGGCCGATAGCCACCTGCGCGCCTTTCACCGACACGATCAAATCGCCGGCAACACCGGAAACAACCTTGACCTCGGCACCTTCCACGAAGCCGAGATTCTCCAGGTGATGCTGCAAATCTCCCCTGCCGCGCACCTTCACCACGCGTGCCGCTTCGCCTTCTTTCAAGAAAGACAGCGGCATCTGCTGAACGGACACGCCGGACACGGAATCAGCGTTTGCCGCACCTTGCGCAGCAGCTGCCATCACACTCTCCATGTTGCACTCCCGTCATGAGTTAACCTTGTAGAACGTAATGATGTTATACCTGTTTGACTTAAAATGGAACCGTTGAGCAACTTTTTTGTGCGCCTAGGGTAATTTTTCAGTGTTTCACCACAATAACTTCACGTTTTTACGCCTGGGTCCCAGCCGGCCAAGCTAGCCGCTTATCCGCGACGCACCGCCCCTCCAAACGCAGCGCGCGTCCCAAAAGCGCACCCGTCCTGCGCCCTCTATCCCGCATCCACTGCCGTTTGCGTGAAGAGTCCCAAAACGTTCTTCCATCTGTACTTACTTGGAAATAGTATGCTATAGATGAATAATCTTGTTCGCCCCTAAAACGGAGAAAGCCTAAAGCCCATGGAAGACAATCGCTACATCGACACGCGCGGATGCGTTACCGAACCCGTCGAGTTCACGGAAGCTGTTATCAACGGCCTTGCCGATGGCGGCGGCTTGTACGTCCCCATGAACATTCCCCAACTGACCATCGACGATATCTGTGCGCTTGCCAAGCTTCCTTACGCTCAGCGCGCGGCCAGCATCTATCGCGCTTTCGGTGTGAACCTGCCGGCGCAGACCATCGACGAGCTTATGGGCCAGGCATACGGCAGCAACTTCGACGATGAGCGCATCTGTCCCATCACGTCGCTTGACGCCAACACCCACGTGCTTGAACTGTGGCATGGCCCTACCAGCGCGTTTAAGGACATGGCGCTGCAGTGCCTGCCGCGCTTCTTCAGCGCCTCCGCCTCGCAGCTGCGCGAGCAAGGCCGCCTTGACCACGACTTCCTTATCCTGGTTGCCACGTCGGGCGACACCGGCAAGGCGGCGCTCGAAGGATTCCGCGACCTTGACCATGTCAGCATCTCGGTTATGTACCCCGATGGCGGCGTCAGCGATATCCAGTACCGCCAGATGGCAACGCAGCGCGGCGGCAACGTCAATGTGTGGGGCGTGCGCGGCAACTTCGACGACTGCCAAACGGGCGCGAAGAACGTCTTCGGCGACGAGAAGTTCGCCGCAAAGCTGCTTGCCGAACACGGCATGTCGCTTTCAAGCGCGAACTCCATTAACTGGGGCCGCCTGTTGCCACAGGTCGTGTACTACGTTTCCGCTTACGCGCAGCTTGTTGCCGACGGCAAGCTTTCGGCCGGCGACCCGCTTGACGTGTGCGTGCCCACCGGCAACTTCGGCAACATCCTGGCCGCGTATTACGCCAAGCGCATGGGCACCCCCATCGACATGCTGCTGTGCGCCAGCAACGAAAACCGCGTGCTCACCGACTTCATCAATACCGGTACCTACGACGTGTCCGACCGCCCGTTCGTGCTGACGCCCTCTCCCTCCATGGACATCCTGGTCAGCTCCAACCTGGAGCGACAGCTGTTCGAACTGACGGACCGCAACGCGCAAGCCATTGCCGAATGGATGTCCGACCTGAAGACGAAGCGTCGCTTCCGCGTTGATGAGGAAACGTTCAAGCGCGTGCGCGAGCACTTCGCCGCCGACAGCGTCGACAACAGCGAATGCCTGCGCACCATCAAAGAGGTGCTCGACAAGCACGACTACCTGCTTGATCCTCACACCGCCGTTGCGTACCGCGCAGCGCAGAACCTGCGCGGCGAAAACCCCGTGCTTATCGCAAGCACGGCCCATTGGGCGAAGTTCGGCAACAACGTCTACCGCGCGCTGCACGACATGGAGCCTGGTGAACCGCTGCCCGCAGACGTCGAGGCGCTTTCCGGCTGCCAACTCAATGAACTGGTAGCGCAGGAATCTGGCCATCACGACGTGCCGCGCGGCTTGGCCGAGCTCGACGAGCTGCCCATCCGCTTCACCGAGGTCATCGACGGAACCACGGCTGATATCGAGCATGCCACGGAGCAATTCTTGGCAGCTTTGCAGCAATAGATTCACCTGCCAGAAAGGGAGGTAAACGCATGAGCAAACTCACGCGACTCAAACCGATAATCAGGTTGTCGGTCGGCAACCCCGAAACAGACAGCAACTCGGTTTTCGGACGAGGCATCGCAAGTCTGTGCCTTGGTGTTCGCGAAACGGGATCTTTGAACGCCGCGGCAAAAGGCATGGGCATGGCCTATAGCAAAGCATGGCGCATCATCAAAGATACCGAAGCCGCGCTTGACGTACAGCTGCTGTACCGCAACGGAGCACACGGCAGCCAGCTTACCGAAGACTGCGAGCGCATCCTTGAGGCATACCAGGCAATCGAATCCGATTTGCAAGCGGAAGCCGAAAGGCGGTTCCAAGAGGCGCTTAAGCGTTAGAGCACATACTTGTTTGTTGAGAGCCTTTACGCATGTCGTGAAGGCTCTTTTTCTGCGCAGAAGCAGACCACAGTGCCGGCTTCTGCAATGCAGAGGGCTACGATACGGCAATGCCTTCATAATGAGGCGGCCGCCATGCCAGATACAGGGTTGCATCACCTGTCACTTTCAACGTTTCCGCCGGCGCCGAACTTTCGCCCGCATCCAGAAACACCCCTGGTACGTTCGTTGTCTCTCGCGTACGACCTCGATCTTCGTACCACATGCTTGGTAGGCGCCTGAATCTCAATCGGGTTCCGTATCGCACCGTTTCACTTGCAGGCACCAACCAAATAGCAGTCGCCTCCTGCGTCATCGATTCGTCCACAAAGCATTCGCGCTCTTCTAGCAGTCGCTTCGTATCATCGGTAAGCGCGTATTCGACTGTTGCGATGTTGCGACCGTACAGCGTCAACCTTTTTCCCTGCAAGCAGGACCCATCCTCAAACAGCATTTCGCAGGATTTGTCTACATACCAACCGTCGAAGTCAGAGCAACCTTGCTTCCTTCCCGCTTCTAACGCCGCCGCCGGCGTGCTGTACGACGTGCCGACCTCAACTCTTTCCTCATAGCAAGGCGACGAATCATCATCGACAACATAAGAGACAAGGACCACGGGCTTTCCAACCTGAACCGCATAAGACAGCGCAGCACCCCTATAGGGAATACCGCGATGCTGAGTCTCGGCGCGGACAATGCAGGTGAGGAATTTCCCACTCCAGGCCTTATCGAGAGTAATCGAGCTTGCTTCGCCTTGCTGCGCAATCCCCTTTGGCTCTAAACGAACCTGGATTCCCGATATGGTGCGAGCAGGGCCGGAAGCCGATTTCCCCTCGCTTGTCCACGAGCCCCATCCCGACCGCGACGAGCACGCCCGGTAAAACACTCTGTACTGCTGCGATATCGCTCCGTGAAGCGACAGGGATACAGCGTTGGCAGCCGAACCGGCCGTTGCCCCGTCCCTCCACGCGCCGTTTGAAGAGAGTCGCGCGGAAACCGTTCCCTGAAGCGAACCTCCTTCGATTCGAAGCGAAACCCCAGCTAACGCGCCGCTTCCCTGCGTTGTGCCCACAAGGTTTACGCCAGGTTGTTCTTCAAGCCATCCAGCTTTCGATATATACGCCGACCCAACAATCTCCGGAAAGGCCTCATCGGCAAACTCGTCGTCTAAAACAACCCAGGTGAATGTTCGCCGAATTCCTCGCGAGCGGGCCGTGGACCCTCCGGGACGAAACGTGCTGTCCGGATTGGGAACCGTGACGGATTGACCGACAGGCATGTAGCCGTCTTTCACCGTTCCGTGTAACGAGAACGGTCGCTGATCGGCTGTGGAAAAACGCGCGTCGCTCATACGCCATTTGTGAGCAGCATTGCTCCACTCTTTATCCGGATACCCATTCGAGTGGAAGCGGGCTTTCCCCGTTGATCCGCCAGAATCCAAAGCCATGCCCGAGCAATCGGCAAAAACCCATTGCGTTGAAGAAGAGCCGTGAATCCAAAACGACTGGGCCCGATTCAGCTTATTGCCAGCCGCGCTCCAGAGCTGAGCCGCCGAAGCGGTCATCGTAGGACCCCCTCCGCTTTGATCAAGCTGGAAAGCTCCATCCGTCGACACCACTGGCACGAATCGATACGTTCCCGCAACATCGACATTTTCGTTTTCCAACAGTATCCAATGCTGTTTCGTGGCCGGCACAGTTGAGGAGACCAGGCATCTTGCGCCTTTAGAAGCGACGTCGGCGCTTTCCAGGTACTTTCCCTTAGAAGCAACAGACTCCACAGTCACGATTCGATTGCCCCAGGTGGCGTTACTTGCAATCGAAATTCGCTCCGACTGCTGGTCAATCCACTTCGTTGAATAACCTATAGGCGGGTCGCTTGCCCGGTCAAAATACCAATCGGTTCCGAAATAATAGTAATTCCAAAACCATGAACGTAACTGAAACGAATGCTTTACCGCCCGAGACGAGCGACGAATCCATACCGAATAGGAGTTTTGCGGATATCGCCGATAGTCGGTCCATATTTGCGCCCCATCTTTATGGAGGCCGCTTCCAGCTTCGTTGTCGATAGCCACAACTTTCGACTCTTCCAGCCTCCCACCTGCCGGAGCATCGTCAACGGCGTGATAGAGGCTAAAACGCGTATCGTCACCGGAATCGGCATGCCACATGTTATACGAAGCATTTCGCCCGTTATAACTGCCGCATGCAATCTCGAGCACCCCTGTAAGGTGATAATACAACTCCGTGGTGAAGTCGCACCGCATCGTGATTTTCGATGCGGTGCGAAGGTATTGGTTCGAGGATATGTCCCATTCAACCCAAGGCGTTTTCGCACTTACCCAGCGATCGGTGTACAACGCTCCCGATTGCGCGCCTCCATTGCCCGATTTCACGACACCGATAGCGCTCCAGAATTGATTCTCATACCACTTTCCATAACCTCGGAAAATAAAAGATCCATCCCACCAGGGTTCATCGGCAAATGCAACTTGAGGCCGCCAAAGCATCAAACCCGCCATCGCCGCCGTTCCCACGATGAACGCCCGCCGCGTCATGCATTTGCTTTGAGCGGCTTGCGTGCCTTTAGCGCCAAGGCCGCTTGACCGGCTACGCTTGAAAACTGGCAGTTTCCCTGACCTCGAACGACGCGAACGCCTCACGAGCGCCTCCTCTCATCGCGACCACTACACCATTCCTCCGCTCAAAAAGGTCAGCAGCTTCACCACCGTTGGAACCAAAACCAAAATCACCGTAGGGGGCAGAAAGCATGCAGATAAAACGATATCGAGCTTCGTCGGCATCTTGCGGATTCGCTCAAGCGCCATGGCTTGCGCCTGCTCACGCGCTAAAAGCGCCTGGGCAGCAAGCCCCTCCGAAACAGAAGAGCCCTGATCGATCGCTTGGGTGATTTGCCCCACGAAAACGCTAACCTCTTGGCTTGCGCAACGTTGCGCAAAGTGCTCCAAAGCCTCGGTGCGGGAATGACCCAGCAAATTCACCTCTTGATCGACTAAGCGAAGCTCTTCGGAAATAGGTCCCTTCAGGCTTGCGGACACCTCGCGAAAGCACTGCTCGATAGGAGACCCGGCAGCCAAAGCAACCGCAAGCAACTCCATTGCGTCAGGAAGACACGCTTCTATGGATCGGCGCCGATCGTTTTGCCTGAACGCCACATACCGCCCAGCTGCCCAATGCCCAAAAGCGGCCGCGCCCACCGTCAGGGCAATGCTCCACACGCTTGGCACCGCAAACAATACGCACGCTGCAAAGCAAAGCGCAGCGCTTGCGCCTATCATCACCGCCACGACCGCACGCCACGTCTCGGGCTCCACGCCCATGCCTGCACGACGAAGCGCGTCCCTTGTTGAACCCGCCTCATCACGGGTCATCGGCGCAAAAGTGTTTACCGCAACGGATAGCCGCTGCGCAATCGTAACGAAAGATGACTTTGCAGCAGACCGAGGCGACGATGCTGGTGCTTCGCTTGACGAGGGAGAAAGAGCCACTGCAGAGGGGGACTTCGCCCCGCACCATGCGCATACAACTTCATACGCGACCAAACCGGCCGCAATGCCGGTGAAGGCTATCGCGGCAAACAAGAATCCGTCCATGCTGCCCCTTTCCCTTTGCCCTACGAAACGTCGACTTCTCTGAACGTGGTGATCTTCTTGCAAGCCGCTATTCCAGCGATTTCCATGAACGCGGCACAAGACAAGACAAGCCACCCGAGCGGATCAGTCCGATAAAACAGCGCGAAATCCGAGCTTGTCATATACATCAACCCAAAGATGACCGGCATTGCGCCGGCGACGAACCACGTCGCCAGGCGCGTACCCGCAAGTTCGGTCCTAAGTTCCCGCTTCGTTTTCATGCGCGCATTCGCATGGTCACCTACCAAGTCAATGACCTTGTTGACAGGACCGCCGAATCGCTGCTGAATTCTCATCGACGCGGCGAACGCCGCCACATCCTCGCTGCCCGTCCTTCGCGCCATGCCTTCAAGCGCGCTTACAAGCGGCTCCCCGTGTGAAACCTGGGCCAGCACCCGCACCAATTCGGATCGAATCGGCTCCTGAGCTCGATCGACCGAAGCCCGAAACGCGCGCTCTACAGTCTGAGCGCTACGAACGCTTGCGGACAGCTGAGGCAGCATACGAATGAATTGCTCGGCCAATAGTTCGCGACGCCTGCGCCGTGCCCGCTCTACATACACGGCCGCCCCCGCGCAAACAAGAAGCATCCCCGCAAACGCTGCAGGCACGCCACCTGCACGCAAAGAGAAGACCCCCACGGTCACCAACACCGCCGTTGCGCACATAAGCAACATCAAAGGAGATGTTTCGATCCCTGCATCGCGCAATATCTTCGCCAACGGGCCATCATCGCCCTTGCGCTTTTCATCCGAATCGCGTCGACCCTGCTCGTACAGCGTCCTGTCAGAAACGGCACGATCACTTAGCAGGATTCTGAGCTTTCGTCGAGCCGAAAACGCGGCGGCGACTACAACGGCAATTGCGACGATTAACACGAAAGCCATCTGTTTCCCCTTTCGCCGCTTCCACTTTCCCGTTGCCGCTCTCCAAACGCGAAGAACGCGGCAACGTATCGACTTTTCAGCAGGCTATGTCGAGAAAAACCAGGTCGGATCATACTGAACGCCCTCTCTGATCATTTTTTGCTTGATGGTTTGCGGCTGCACGCCACACGGCCGCCAGCTACCCGACACTCGCCCGAAAGCGTCGGTACCGCCTACATCGAAGCGAAACAGCTCCGCGCGAGGAATGACCGCCGACCCTTCAGGCATCGGGTCGATCGCCGTGATGCTTGTTACACGGCGAGATCCATCGGCCATTCGATCGACATGAACGACAAGACCACCCTGCAACGATTCCGCAATTTGCTGCTGCACAACGTCGCGGCCCAAATCGGAATGCGCATAGTTCACCATCGTACGCAAGCGACTTAACGCGTTGCTTGGGTCATTTGCATGGATGGTAGTCATAGAGCCAGGATGATCGGTTTGCATTGCCTGCAACATCTCATACGCCTCGGCGCCACGACACTCGCCAACGATGATGCGGTCAGGGCGACGGCGCAGCGACAACGCCACCAGCTCCCGCATCCCAACGGCCCCCTGCCCCTCTGCATTCGCCTCGCGCGTTTGCATACGCTCGACATGATGAGCCCGCAGCCGCAGCTCAGGCGTATCCTCTATGGTGATAACGCGCTCGTGCGCTGGAATAAAGCCCGACAAGGCTCCCAACAAGGTTGTTTTGCCCGATCCGGTGCCGCCCGAAATGACGATAGGGCACCTTGCCCGCACGGCAGCCCCAAGAAACTTCGCCATGACAGTGCTGAGCGCGCCTTTCTCTATCAAGTCGTCCATGCTCATGATGTGCTCGCTGAAAAGGCGCAGGTTCAGCGCAGGGCCGTCGGGAGCTAGCGGCGGAATGATGAACGTTGCGCGGGCTCTTCCTCCTGGCAGCATCGCGCACCCCATCGCGTGAGACTCATCGCAGCGAACACCTGCCTGCTCCGCAATTTTGTTGATGATGCGCCTGACGTGCTCGGCGTCATCGAATCGCACATACGCGCATTCTTCAATGCGCCCAGCTCGCTCCACGAACACCTTCGGATCGCGAAACGAGAGCGAAGCTCCTTCGAAATCGATGCCGCCTCCATTTACCATGATTTCCGTGATAGAAGGGTCATCAAGCAAAACTTGCAGCGGTCCGTAGCGCAAAAAATCATCCACGATGCACTGGCACATCAGGTTCTCGTCTTCGATACTCACCACCATGCCCCACGATCGAATCGTCTCGGAAACGATTGAGCGGATTGCCGCTTCAACGCGGCTCGAATCCGAAGACTCCTGCAGCTGCAGGGCCAAGTTGTCACGCACAAGACGTTTGAGCGCCGATGCCGCAATCCTATCCATCGACACCACCTGTCAGCACGTCTTCCGAAGCAAGCAGCTGCACACTTACCTTGCCCGACACCTGGGCTTGACGAATCGCATCGGCCTCGTCAGGAGAAACTTCTATAACGATGGCGCTATACGACGCACCATCGTCATATCCGTCTCCCCCAACAGCAACAACGCGCGCCCGATTCGCAAGCGTTTGCGAATCAACAATTCCAGAAGACGCTCCTTCAATCGAGACAACGCGGACCGCATCATAGGGCTTCACCTGCCCCGCAATGCCCGTTTCGTCATCGACCGAAAGCGACACCGCTTCCTTATCCGCTGAAAGCTGGGCCGCCAAGCGACCATCAGAGCCCGACCCCGCAAGAAACGTTCCGCACAGCTGCGAACCTGCGGGTATGTCCACAAGGGCGCGCATGCCGGATACGCTTGATGCAGGTTCAGTTGACTGAGCAGGCAGCGCAGCAGCCGACCGGAATGCCGCAGGAACTTCACGCACCTCTAACGAATCCGTATCGAGCATCTCGCCCGCCTTCACATCTTGAGAAACGACCCAAACGGCAGCTGAATCCCTTGTTACCTGGTCGACCGCAGACTGCGATGCCGCAGCCTGCCAAAGCGAATACCCCACAGAAACGCACGCCACCGCAACCGAAGCAGCAACAACCGCCGACATCTGTTTGCATCGATGCACAAGCGGCTCTTCGCCTCGCACAGGTGAATCCACCGCCACATCGTCGCCTCTTGCAGGCACAGCGCCAGACGAGCGAGAAACGCCCCGAGTTCGTTTTGGCACCATACGCCGCGAAGCTCCCGCGCCCGATCTTCCAACCATGTTTCTTTCCTTTCTGCTTCATAAGCGCGGCACGACCAGACCGCCTTACCCCACGCCCTGAGCAAGTTTCACCATTTCATCTGGAAACCCTTGCAGCGAAGAGATGGAGGAAAACGTCGACATTCCCGCCGTCGAGCCTTCAGCGAAGCGATACGACCCGCAAATCCTGCGCTCCGGCCGCCACACCGCTTCCGCGGAATAAGGCTTTGCAACAAAAGCTCGGCTTGAGGCAACGGTAAGGGCCTGCGGAGATGCCGGCACCGAAAACGGCAACGGCGTCTGCTGCTCGGCCTGAACGCCAATGACCCACAACCGCTCGCTGCGAGGCGTAGACTGCGCAGGCGCTTCGTAGAACCACACGGTCAACGCCGCAGATACGCCCTGGTCACGAACCGTTTGGACGATTCCATCAGCAAGCGTCAATCCGGGATTGTCCGCATATTTCGCCGGAACGGCCCCCGAAGCGTCCATACATGCCTGCCGCGCCGCATCAAGCGCCTGCTCCTGATGCGCTTTTGCCGCATATACCACCCCGTGATCAACCGCAAAGCCCAGCGTCGTAACAAGCACAAGGCATACCACCACGGCCAGCGGGGCAATAGAACCGCATTCGCCCCGCACCCAAAACCTTTCAACCATCACGACACCGCCACCTCCGATATGCGCTCATTCTCGATTGCGCAAAAGACACGCTTTTCAAGCTGTGCCGGCTCGATACCGGCAACGGATAAAACCAGCGGAAGGCGATAGCAAACCGAGAAAGAAACCGAGGAGACCTTCGTTCGCTGGTCAATGCCACCCAGCTCACCCGGCGATTGCCTATTCGATACCTCGATGCAAACATCGCTTACCTGAATGCTGTCGAAATCAAGCTGGGACGATTCACCGGCAATCTCATGCGCCACGAAACGGGCCTTGTCCGGCGATTTCGCCAAACCAGCCGTGTCAAGCAGCAAACACGCCTGCGAAAGCTCCGATGAGAGAATTGAAGCGGACGTTGTATAACAAGCTATGTACAACGATCCAAAAAGCAGCGTCATCAGTGCAATGATGGCGAAAATGAATTGGACCGCCTCGCTTCCCGATTCACCCTTCGCCATAAACGACCTCCTGCGATTTGAGCACCGTACGCGTTGCCTGAGCAGAAAGACCGAACGTTGCGCCGCCGCCTGCGGATAATATTTGCCCGACAGGCGTCAGATAATCACCTTCAAGTGTTGAGGAAACCTCGATTTTTACAGCGCGCATCGAGGCGTTTTCGTCGATAAACAAACCTGTTTCCGCATCGAAACGATGACGCTGATACGAGATATCCGGAGTGTCGGACACGCGGCATGTTGCAGAACAGCGAACGCCAAGCGAGGAAAGCGAGGGAGAAGCGTCACTGAGCGCCTCGGTGATATCGCAGCTGCTTGGCAACGCCACGCCCGATAAGGAGACTTGATCGGCCATACGCCGGCATACCGTTTGCGTTGCGCTTTCGAGCTCCGTTCCCATAAACGCAAGGCGCCCCAAATCTACGATTGCGCACATCAGCGTTATGAGGATGGGCAGCACCATCACAAACGAAACGGCGCTGCCACCTGCCTCTTTGCCGTGCTCCGCTATCGCACGCCGTTGCATGGCGCTATTTCGCCGCAGCGCCAGCGGTCACGCTTCTGAACATGTTGCTGATGGATGTTCCGGCGGAATTGATCGAGGTGTTGATCTGATTCTGCAACGTCATAAGCGCAGCTCCCAGACCTACCGCGAAACCCAAGACGATCACCACCTGCACGATTTCAGAACCGCCGTCTTCCTCGCCGCGATACGCCAGCGCGCGTGTCTTGTCGAACATGCCCTTCATAGCAGTGTGCTTTTCCATCATTAGTTCCTTTCTTCGTTACCCTTTTCCCTGTTCATCCATGTTCAGCGATAGCCAACAAGCAACCGCACCACCTCCTTCCTGTCCGCACGGACCCCTATCGAGCCACAACCGTTCCGAAAATCATCCAGAGCGTCAAAAACGGGGCCATGGGAATGCCGTCTTGCCGCTTCAGGCGCCGCGATGCCAAACCGACAAGGGAGAACAGCCCGGCAACGATATAGCAAGACGCCGCTCCGATAAGTGAAGCCGGGCCGCTAAGGACGGCAAGCGCCGTCATGCACCGCACATCGCCCTGGCCCACCGAGCCGCCCGCATCGCGAGCAACACGATTGGCTATCCAGCACACCGCCAGCACAACCGCAGCGGAAGCAAACCCTGCTACTACGCCAGCAACCCCGCCATTGAGCAGCTGAAATGCGACCCCACCTAAAAGCAGACACCCGCAGCACTCCAAAGGAATCATCCGAGCGCGAACGTCGCACACAACGCCTGCCGCCATGGCAACGCCGCAAAGCGAAAGAGGCACGGAAAGCTGCGACGGCAATCCGAACGCGGGAAGCGCAGCGAACCATGCACCGCATGCAAGCGCCAGTACAACGCGCTGCAACGCGGTCGGGCGAAACGAGCAACGCCGTGCCTGCTCGCGCTCGCTGCGCGAAGAGCAATCCTGCCCAACGTCGATGCCGGCCTCGCGAAGCGCGCAGGCGCGCTCGTGCGTCAGCACCTTGCGTTTCGCCTGCGATTTGACATCATCGAGCCACATGCCCAGCGCACCAGCGCTTCCCGCATCGGACGGCTTCGGCCATACGCCGGCATGGCCAGCCCGATATGCGATAGCGCCTTGCAGCGATTCGTTCCACCACGAAAGAGACCGCCGATATGCGCGCTTCATCGCAATGTCTGCCAACCACGGCACGGCAAGCGCACCAGCCGCAACGCCCACACCGGCCGACACAAGCACCATCATCAGGAAAAACGACGTCATGCTATCTCCGCCTGCCTTTGCTGACGCACCGTATCAACCGCAGCGTGCCGAGCACGCACCTCCTGCACGCATTCGCCCTTCTGCCCGGCCGCGGTCCCTCGCTTCACCTCGGCCGGGCGGGCGATATCCATCACGGAAGGCCGCCTTCCCCGTCGTAGAACAACGCATTCAGGTGCCAAAGCGGAAGCCGCATCCTTGTGCGAATCGGGGATCTGCGCTGCAGCGGCCCCAACGTCCACCAATTCGATGCGCACCACGATATCGGCGCCTCGAACGGGGACATCAACCGTTTTCAAACTGCTTCTCGCCACAGAACCGCAATCAGAAAGAACGTTTCCGGCATCGGCGGCAACTACTTGCCGGACAGATTCCGCGTGCATGCTTGCGGGCTCCCCGCTCCTCGCGCCGCCCTGCCCTTCGCAGGCCACATCCACACCTACCGCACCACCGCTTTCTGACAAATTCGGCGCCGAAGCAACCGATGGCGCACCGAACACTTGTGCATCGCCCTGCGAGAACCGATGCAAGCACCCGTAACACACCTCGGCATCGTCAAACGCCCCCGCCCTGCAAACCGGACATGTCTTCATGCCTTGCCACCTTCCTTTCTTGAAATGCCTACGTAATCGCCCACTGAGAACCAAGGAGGATCGCACGTGGAAAACCGCTCAAGCACCGCAACGGCCTTACGGCATTTGAGGCGTCGCAGCGGAGCCACCGCTCGATAAGACTCGATGATGCGGCCGTCATCGCCCACAAACGCAATGTCAAGCAAGTCATTCATCCCGACGGTGTGCACGTCGTTGCACGGCATGAGCAGCAGCACACCACCAGGTTTCGATCGAAGCAGGCCCTTGACGCGCGCGGGAAACCTTCCCGCAAGTTTCAGCACCTCAATCTCGTTTTCCATCACTCGCCTCCGTCCTTAGTACCCGACCATTGCAAAACAACGCTTGTCTCTTCCCCCACCTGCGCCGCCGATGCAAACGCCCAGCGATACGCACCTTCGCTTTTGACAAACGACCCGCACGAGGAAGAATCCGAGGAAACGCCGACCCAGCCTTTAGCGACCAGGCGGCCTTCAAGTGCCGCGAGCGTTTCTTCAACGCTGCCTTTTTCGCACCAACTGACCAGCTGGGCATTTGAGCTCCAGTAGGCGCCGCTCATGCTCGACACGTCGAAAAGCTCGTCCTCGAACAACGCCGGTTCATGTGCTGGCAAAGCAAATGCCGTGCGTTCGCCCCCGCTCACAACGGCATCGAAGCCCGCCTCGGCAACCGCCGCCGCGGCCTCACCTGGTCCACTGCTCCGCGCCGACGCCTCGAACGCGCTGCATGCGACCAACGCGGCTGCAGCCGCGCCGACGATTGCGCATGCCAAGCGAAACCTTTTTGCCTGGCACGCAACCAAAACACCATCCCTACCTGGCACAACGCTCATGACAACACCCCCGGCTTGTAGCAATCCACCACTATCTCCTCGCTATGCGACAACGTGGGCAGCGACACGCCAAACACCTGGGGGTTTAGCGCCGCCCCGAACAGCGTCGGCTCGAATCGCACCGTTGCGGAAAAGGCCGTGTGCCCTTGCGCAACGGATCGCGCACTCACCTGCACCTGCACGTTTTTCGCATTGCTGCCTTGTTGCAACTCCCGTTCGATAAGCGAGCAGCTTTGCGCAACGTCCTGCCCGTAGGCCGGCGACGTTGCGCACGTGCGCACCGCGTCGCGAAAATCGTTGTCGAAAGCCGCGCACACCCCGAAAAACGAGCAGGCGTTCACCGCAATGGCCGCTACGATCAGCATCACCGGAAACGCAACGACGAATTCGATGGTCATCTGGCCCGCCTCCCCGCAGGCGCGAGCGTCCATCAGTCCCACGGCCGCACCCCCGTCACATTCGCGTACAGCGAAACCAGCTGGTCAATCGCCTCTCCAAGGGCGCCTTTTGCGAACTCGCGCGCAGCAGGCGGAAGCGAGATCTCGATGGGAACGGATTCGCCGCCCACATCGATGCTGGCAACTTCAACAGACCCGCCTGCCGCATCGATGCCGGCGAACGCATCCCGGCGAACCGATGCAGCCAGTGACGAGAACACGCCGTTCGACATAAGCGGATGCGCAACCGCCTGCCGCTTCAACTCCACCAGCCGCGCACAAAACGAATCCGCCTTGTCCGACCCTGCAACATGGGCCGCATTCACCACCGCAGGGCGAAGCGCGTCAAGGTTTGCCGGCTGCAAGCCAACGGCCTCAACAGCCCCCGAAAGCTCGTCGGCAGCCCAATCGCCCAAACCGCTGGCACCGATCAGCGGAAGCCCGTCAAGTCCTTCGCGAACGACGTTCGTCAAACTTGACTGCCCGTTCGCGTAAGCGCTCAGCAATCCCGCCCAACAATCCAAGGCAACCCCAGCAAGTCCCGCCGGCGCGCCGCGCTGTGTCAAGCCATCGGTCAAAGACGAGATGACGTTGCCGCCTTCCCCGGACGGATCGGCAACCAGCGTTGACGCTGAAACGGCAACACGTGTGCCGACTTGCCCTGTGGCCTGCACGAACGTTGACTCGAACCCCTTTGCGGGCGCATCGGTGCCAACGTTGGCGCACAGCACCACGAACCCTTCGCTTCCCGGCGGCCGCGCCGTGATGCGGTAGTCGCCCACGCGCGAACACGCCTCCTTCAGCGCGGCAAGCACATCCGCCACACGGTCTTTCACCGCCCGCTTCGCGGGCTCGGCGCGCTGCATGGCTTCCTGGTACGCATCCGCCGCGCGCGCCACCGCCTCGTAGTGGTATTCGAACCCGTTGTCAATCGACGACGACGCCGCCGCAACCTTGCCCATGCTTGCCGCCGTAAAGCCACATTCGCTGCACGTTTTCCATCCGCCACCTTCCATGGCGGCAATCGATGCCGTTGACGAAAAACCCGCCGCCCGAGGGCACCCGGACCACGCGTGCAACATCGGCAGACCGTCTTCAGTCGTGCAGGGGTAAACCGCATCGGTGTACAGCGTTGTTTCCCGCATCTCGTCAGTGTTTTTCGGCAAGTGCGGAAAGTACGCGCGGAACTCGGGCTTTTCGACCACATATCCGCGCGACAGCTCTTCAGACGCATAAGCGAAGAAGCGTTTCCGCAATTCAGAGCGGGCACGCGCCTCAACGCCTTGTCCATCGGGCGCCTCCGAGGCAAGCCGCGCAGGGTAGTACGCCTGCGCGCGGCGCAGCGCAACGGAAAACGACCAGGCATCAACGCTTGAGTACACCGGGTTCGACGAGCCCTTCATGCCCGCAAGCGTTTCCGCGCGCTCTTGCATGCAATAGCCCGGGCGATTCCCGCAATCGCGCTCGAACGCCTGCCGTTTCGCTTCGTTGGCCTCGCGCGATGCGGCATCGGCCTCGTTGGCCAGCCGCTTGATGTCCTCAGCTTGCGAAGCCGCTGCATCGCGCGCTTTCGCCGCTGCTGCGCCCTCCGCCGCCACGCCGATATCCGGCGCCGAATCGGGCACAAGCACCGCCATGGCAACGTAACGCGACGTTTCGGGGTTGTTCGCCGACGCCACCGAGGCCGCAGCAACCGCAGAGAGAAACGGCAGAGCCTTCTGCACGCGCGTCAGGCCCTCCGACGCGGTGCGGGAAAACTTGTCCCGTGCCTGGCCAGCCTTCTGTCCCGACTCGATAAGCTTGCCGCCCGCAGCCTGCGCCCCGGGAACGCAAAGCGCAACCACGCCAAGGCCCGTTGCGGTCAAGCTGGTGAGGGAAAGCGACAGCGCCACGGCATCGCACAACCGAACGGCTATCATGAACTCCGCCACCACGTTGCCCGCCGCAAGCGACGCCGCATCCGCAACCGATTGGACGCGTGACGACACCGATTGGATGCGGTACACCTGCGCCGACGAGAACACCAGCGAAAGCGTCAGCAACAGCGCAAGCACCATGCCCGTCGTTGTCAAGCCCGACTCGTCGCGCAGCAACCGTCCTGGCGCCACGCTGAAAAACGGCCGCCTCATGACCAGGCGCCTATCCAGCCGCGCGGGTCAAGCCCCTCCTGCGTACCAAGCAGCCATGCCGGCTGCGTCCGCCTTTGCGCTTCCACCTTCACCGGCAGCAAACCTTCCTCGTCAAGCAACCCCAGCAGTGCGCTGGCGCCGTCGAGCAACGGCAACGGCCGCACCCTGTTCTCGATCGACACGCGCACGTATTCGGAGCGCTCGTCGCCTTCAAGCTGTATGCGCCACGAGCACTCGCCTTCGTGAACGTGGAAGCACGCAACCGGGGGAACCGCGCCAAGCCGGTGACGTACGAATGCCTCGATGGCCTGGGAAGAGTCGCCTGCCGCATCGGTTTTCACCGCCAGCACGCGGCACGCATCCGTGGCCGCAGCGGCCATCACCATGCGGTCGTACAGCACCATGCCCGGCTGCACCAGCAACAGCAGCGCCGTGAACAGCACCGGAATCAAAAACGCCGATTCCACCGTCGCCTGGCCGTCGTCGCGCCACGTCTTCGCCCTCACGACGCACCCCCTTTCGCACTTCGCGCTCAATACAGCAAGATGTCCGCCAATGTTTGGGGCGCCGCGCCTTCGATGTGGTGCGATGCCGTTGAAAGCGCATGTTCGATGAACAAACCACCCGACACGCCCCGCCACACTGCCCCAAGCCCCAGCGTCACCGCCAGAAACGCAGCTGCGACCACCGCAAACTCCACCGTCGATTGGCCGCATTCACCACGCCGCCTACAGGCTGTTGATGCCTTCTGCAATTGCATCCCACAGCTCCTGCAGCTTCGGCCGAAACACCGTGATGGCAATGATGGCGATAACCACCAGCACGCCGACGAGAATCGCGTACTCCGTTGTTCCCTGGCCGTCTTCCCTGCGCTTAACGCGAAACCACTTGCACGCAAGGTTCGCCAATACGCGGCGATATCCGCTCATAACCGCATCGATCATGTCCTACATCCCTTTCATCAATTCCAACAGCACCGGCCCAAGCACAAGCAAAAGCATGGCGGGCAGGATGAGCACCCCCGTGGGAATCATCATCTTGACCGGCGCTTTCGCCACGCGCTCTTCCACCTGAGCGCAACGGGCAACACGCGCCTCGTCCGCCGCTTGTTCCAAAACGTCGCCAAGCGACGTTCCAAAGCGAAGCGACCGCGTGATTGCCGCCACCGTCCGCGACAGCAGCGCCGAATCGTACGAAGCGGCAAGCGACCGCAGCGCATCGCCGCGCGAAGCCATGCCCGTCTCCCACAGCTGCAGCGCCGATGCGCACTCACGCGACAGCGCATCGTCGAAATGCGCCGCGTACAACTGCATGCTGCGGTCGAACGAAAGGCCACTGCGAACGCCCAGCGCCACCACCTCGAGCATTTCCGACAAGCTGCGCTCAAGCGAGAGGTTGCGCGCCTTGCGGGCCGACGCCACTGCTCTGCGCGGAGCGCTGGCGCCGAACAGCGCACCCGCCGCACACCCCGCAATCGCAAGTTCGTTCGACGCGACCGCGCCAAGCAGCGCGCCGCCCGCCGCCCCGGCAAACGCCAGCCGAAGCGACGCCTCGCAATAGCCGTCCGCGCTTGCCCGCCCCGAGAGCCCCGCCTTCTCCGCGCAAGCGCCAAACGACGCCCGCGCACGGCGAAGGGGAAGGCGCCGGGAAAGCAGGCTGGTCGCATGCAGCGACACGCGCTTCGACGTGCTTACGAGGTACGCCAAGCACGCGGCATCAAGCCCGCTCACCCCCGGGAATGAAGGCGCCGCGACCGATATTCGGTGCTTCGGGCGCCCCGCAAAACGCCGCGTCAGCATGCTGCCCGCGCACGCGCCCGCCGCACAGGCCAGCACGCACGCGGCAAGCGCAAGCACCGTCATCACGACACCTCTATCGACAGCATGCGCCGCACGGCCGCAACGCCCGCAACCTGCATCAGCACCGCCATGCACAGCAGCGCCACGCCTAAGGGACTCTCAAAGAACGGATCGAGAAACCCTTTGCTCACCAGCGAAAACACCGCCACCAGCGCGAAGGGCATAATGGTCACGATGCGCGCCGACAAGCGCGCCTGCGCCGTTTGGACCCGCAGAGAGCGCTTAAGCGCAAGCTCGCCTTCCACCGTTTCCCGCGCCGCTTCCAAAACCGGACGCATGCTTCCGCCTGCTTGGTGCTGCACGTCAAGCGCCACCGACACGAACACCAGCTCTCCCTGAGCGCCCGCACCGCGCAGCGCATCAAGCGCCTCGTGCATGTCGTGCCCCGTTTCAAGAAGGTGCGCAGCATCGGCGAAACGCTTTCCCAACGGCCCGCGCAGCTCCGAAGCCAAGTACTGAAACGTTTGCAACGGGGAAAAGCCCGCTTGAAAGCACGACCCCATGGCGTGAAGCGCGTCGGGCACCGCATCGCGCAGCGCCTCGGCTTGCCTGTCGCGCCACAGGTGCACGCGCGTCAGCAGGCAGGCGATGGCCAGAGCCACCACGGCCACGCCCGCAACCGGCGATTGCGCCAGCGCGCCAACAACCGCCGCCACCGCCACGGCCGCCGCCATTGCAAGCGACAGCAATCCCACAGGACTTGCGAAGATGCCCCGCTCGCCCAGCAGGTCAACGGCATCCGCCAAAGACCGCTGCACGCGACGCGTTTTCGCAAGCCGCTTCGCTGCAGGAAGCGTCCATGAAACGCCGTTACGGGCAAGACGCGCCAGCATGTCGCCCGAAGCAAACGAGCGCGAACGGGCCGCCGCACAGCTGCCTAGCAGCGCGGCGCAAGGAAACGCCAGGGCAACGCTCATGCAGCCCCATGCAACCGATGCTCCCATGTCTTTACCTCCTCAGTCGGTATGCCGCACAGCTCCGGCACGTCGTCGATCCACCTTGGCAGCGCCTTCCACATTCCTGCGAGCCCAGGCGATGTGCGCTCGAACAGCACATGCACCCCGCATCCGCCGCCGTGCGCGGCGCGCTCGAACTCGGCAACGCACGTCACGTAGCGCGAGCCGTCAAGCGAGCGCGTCGTCTGAACCACCACGTCGAACGCGCTTGCCGCATTCGCCTCGATCACGTCGACGGGCAGGTCGACGCCGTAGCGCACCATCGTCACCACGCGCGGCAAGATGTCGGCCGGCGAGTTCGCGTGCAACGTGGTCAGCGACCCATCGTGGCCCGTATTCATGGCGGTCAGCATATCTACCGCCTCGGCCCCTCGGCATTCGCCCACCACGATGCGGTCGGGGCGCATGCGTAGCGCGTTGATTACCAAATCGCGGATGGTCACTTCGCCCACGCCCTCGGCATTGCGCGGCCGCGCCTCCAGGCGCACTACGTGCGGATGCTCAAGAAATCGCAGCTCAGCGGTGTCCTCAATCGTCACGATGCGCTCGCCTTCCGGAATGCAGCACGACAGCGCGTTCAGCAGCGTCGTCTTCCCGCTGCCCGTTCCGCCGGCAACCACCACGTTCTTGCGCGCACGGACCGCCCACTCCAGAAACTGCCGCAGCTCGTTATCAAGCGACCCGCTGGCAACCATATCCTCAAGCGTCATAACCCGCTCGGCGAACTTCCTGATGGTGACGATGGGGCCTTCGGGGGCAAGCGGCGGCATCACCACGTTGACGCGGTGCCCTTCGGGCATGCGCGCGTTCACCATGGGGCTTGACTCGTCCACGCGCCTGCCAAGCGGCCCAAGCACGCGGTCGATAAGCGCGCGAAGCTGGCCCTGTCCGGAAAACACCTGTTCAGAAGGCTGCAAACAGCCACCTCGCTCGAAAAACACGCTTTGAGGGCCGTTCACCATGATTTCCGTCACCGTGGGATCTGCCAGCAGCGGCTCAAGCGGGCCGAAGCCGAACACCTCGTCGACAAGGCTTGCGGACAGTTCCTCAAGCCGCCCTTCGGGCACCGCGCGCCACATTGGCAGCTGAAAAGCCTGACGGCACGCTCCTAAAAGCTCGCTGCGCGCCCGCCTGGGTTGACGGCTCATCATGGCCGCGATGTCTCCCACGGACACGAACCGTTGCACGTCGCTCTTCAACCGCGCAAGGTCGGGCGGCGCGACGCGCTGCTCAAGCAGCACCGACCCCGATGCCTGCGCCCGCTGCGCAAGCGACATCTCAGGCCCTCCTGCGCTTGCGCGGTTTCTTGCCGCGCAAAAACGGCAGGCCTGCGCCTTCGCGTTCGCCCGGCTGCGAACCCTGCATGCCGGGAATCACTTCCGCAAGCAGCTGTTCGATACTTGCCACCAGCTCGTTTCGCGCATCGAACAGCTCTTCGATTCCGTGCGCCGCAAGCATGTCCTCAACGTCTGCGCCGCCATCGGCCAGCTCGTGCACGTGGGCGCCCTTAAGCGCGCACGACACGTCCATCGAGGAAAGCGGCGCGCCTTTTCCACAGCCGTTCAGCACGAACAGAAGCGGATTGACCGCGATGCCGCACCGCGCGCACAGATCAAGCGCCCGCTTGCAGGCATATACCGAGCTCATGCGCTGATCGATCAGGAACAGCGCCTTCGAACTACGCTCGAGCAGCACCGCATGCTGCTCGGCCCACGCGCCACCGGTGTTCGCCACAATGACATCGAACCGCCCACGCAGCGTTTCAAGAAGCGCCGGCGCCTGCGCAACCACCGCCTCTGCCGCATCGATGTGCAGCGGAGCCGCCAACAGCGCAGGCGCGTTGCCCTGCGGCTGCAGCCCCGTCAGCCTTTCGGGGTTCGCAATGGCCTCGTCGATGCGCAGCGGATGCTGCACGCCCGCAAGTTCCACCATGTCGCCAAACTGCAGATCGAAATCGAGCAGCAGCGTGCTTTTCCCCATCCGCTGCGCCGCATATGCGGCAAGCAGGGCAACGGCGCTTTTGCCGGCACCGCCGCTTCCGCTTACCACCGGCAGCAGAAAACCGCGCGAGTTGCCCTGCGCCGGCGCCGAGGCCTGTTGCTGCGCTTGCGGCTGCGCGCCCCCGTACGCTGGCTGGGCGAAAGCAGGCTGCGCGCCCTTCGCGGGCGCACAAGCGGGCTCAACCGCGCTTGCACCTGCCGGCCCCGCAAGCGCCGGCCCGCCAGACGCCGGCTGCACCGGCGCCGAGGCCGACGCGCTCATGGCGATCTGCTTGCAAAGCGCATACCGCTCGACGAACGCCTGGCGCGTAAACGAAGCGTCAATGCCCGCTGCGCTTGCCCGCGAGCGCAGCGACCCCGATTCCTGCGCCGACAGCATGCACACCCGCCGATCGCGACGATCGCGCTTCAACGCGGCCGCAAGGTTGATGGGGGCAACCTCATCACACGAGGCAACCCACACCTCTTGAATGCCCGTATCGTTTCGAAGGGAGCATCGTGCCTGTTCAGCCGATGAAAACAGCTGCAGCCACGATTGAGCCGCCAGGTTTTCACCGCCAAGGCCGAGCATTTCTGGATTGCGCAGGCTTTCCTCATCCGCGCAAAGCGCCACCAACGGCATCGACATCTCGTTCCTTTCCCGCGTTTTTATTCCCACCTGCATCAGCGCGCGTTTGCCCCGGGCAGCGTGAAGTACAGCTCCGTACGCTGCGCCGCCGACACCATTTCCTCGGCTCGATCGGCACCAACGGCAACCGTCACCCACGAAACCTTTGCCGAAGACGAACCAGTCGATTCCCCATCTGCCACGCTTGTGGCAAGCACGCGCACCCCTCGGGCCAGCGCCTGCGTATCGGAACCCCCGGTGGCATACACATCGACCAAAGAACCCGGGCCGATAGCGCCTCCCACCGCCTGGACGTCTTTAGCTGGAACGCTTAAGGCAACCTGGCCATCGGGAACATCGATCTGGCTTCCTTCAGCCTGAAACCGGCGCTTAGACAGCACTTCCCCGGCAAGCATCACCGACGACGCCTTCGAGCCCACCACCTCCGACGCCTGCCGAACCGCTTCAGCGGGCAGCAAGTCGGCCACCCACAGACGCGTTTCTATGGCGGAGGCCTCGACCACCTCTCCCGCTGCGATATCGCGCTTCGCAACGCACACCTCAACCTGGTCGCCGCCATAGCGGGCCAGCGCGTCACGGCGCTGCTGGTCGGCCTCACCTCGGACCGCCTGCGTATAAGCGAACACGCAGGCCGCGCACAGCACGCCACACACAACGCCGACGAAGGCCGCCTTGTTCTTTCTCATAGACACCTCGCAATCTGCCAGGCAAAACGTTTCGCTGTACCGCCTTGCCCGACTTCGCTTTCGCTTGTCTACGAGTATGCACTGCCGACCTTGCAGACCTTTTGCCGACATATCGTTCGAAAGCACGCGAAACCTTGCACCAGAGCACGCTGCGCACACGCCCCGCGCAGCACACGGAGAGCTCACGGCACGTGCGCAGCACACGCCTTTCTTGGACGAAACACCTTTCAAGCCTGATCAAGGCTCTCATTTGTGCAGTATTTGCGAAGCGCACATTCTTATGCGAAAATACAGTTCGCCCTTTTCGAGGGAAAACGGCCGGTTGGCGCAGCGGGAGCGCAGGTGCCTTACAAGCACAAGGTCACAGGTTCAAATCCTGTACCGGCCACCATTGAGCTATCGCAGGTCAGGCAAGTCTTTTGCTTGACCTGTTTTCTTTTTCGAATCAAGTTTGCAACACATCTTGCAACACCATTTGCAACACAACAAAGTTTTCGTGTCATGAACGACGTTTTCGACGGCTTGACCAAACGCATGCGTGGGCGCCCCACGGCTGATCGCATGGATGACACTTCGCAGCAAGGCAAAGGCGCACCTGCAGAAGGCCGCCGTCAGCACCAAGCAACGGTCCCGCGCACAAAAACAAAACCCGGATGACCTTGAAAAGATCATCCGGGTTTCCCGTTCTTCAAGCCTGATTAAGGAAAGCATGCCATGTGTGAAACGCGCGCGGCCAAACGCTGCGTTACGCTAAGCCCTTGCGGCAGCTTCAAGCATCTCGCGCGCATGAGCAAGCGAAGCTTGCGTGGCATCGCCTGACAGCATGCGAGCAATCTCGGCCGGGCGCTGCTCGGCGGAAAGCTGCTGCAAATTCGTTTGCGGCTTGCCATCAGTGCCCGCAACCTTGTTGACGGTGTAGTGAGCGTTGCCACGCACGGCAACCTGAGCAAGGTGCGTTACCACAATGACCTGGTGCGTTCGCGCCAAATCAACCAGCACATCGGCCAATGCAACAGCCGTTGAACCGCCAACGCCGGCGTCCACCTCGTCGAACACCAGCGTGTCAACGCTGTCAGCCTGCCCCAAAACCACCTTGATCGCCAGCATAACGCGACTGACTTCGCCGCCCGATGCGATGCGGGCAAGCGGGCGGGCCTGCATGCCAGCCCCCGGCCGGAACAGGAACTCCACCTCAGACGGGCCGGCCTGTGTCCACGACTCGCGCGGCAAAGGGCGCGCCTCGCACAACAGCTCGGCACCGCCCATCTCCAGACGGCTCATCTGGGCCGTCACCTGCTCAGCGAACTGCGGCGCCGCGGTGCGGCGCGCCTGGTCAAGCGCTTGGGCCGCCGAGGCCAGCTTCTGCTCCGCCGCATCGACCTTCTTCCGCGCCGCGCGCTCGCGCTCAGCCGCGTCGTCGACGGCAGAAACCAGATCGGCCGCCTCATCGCGCGCCTCCAGCACATCGACCATGCGCGGGCCATATGCGCGCAGCAACCCTTGCAGCGCCGACATGCGCTCTTGGTCCTGCTCAAGCGCTTCCGGGTCGAACTCTACGCCATCGCGATAATCGCGGGCCGAGCGCGCCACATCCTCAAGCACGAACCCCGCCTCGCGCAAAGAATCCGCCAGCGCCGACAAATCCGCATCGAAGCGCCCGCCCTCGTCAAGCGCGGCGATGGCGCTGTTCAGCAAATCAATTGCGCCCTCGTCGCCGCCAAGCACCTCGTGCGCGCGATTCGCCGCCAACGCAAGCGCCTCGGCATGCTCGGCGCGCGCAAGGCGCGCGGACAGCTCCTCGTACTCGCCCTCGCGCGGGCCCACCGCATCGATGCGCTCCAGGGCAAAACGCGCCTCGTCAAGCTTTGCCGACGAAGCCGCGCCTGCGTTCAGCACGTGGTCAAGCTCTTCCGCTGCAGCCTTCGCCTGGGAAAACGCCTGCTTGTAGGCATTTTGCGGCACCGCAACCACCTCGCCCGCCCATGCATCGAGCATGCGCACGTGGGCCGTCGGCTTCATAAGCTGTTGCTGCTCGTGTTGTCCGCACAAATCGATAGTGGACGCCACGCGCGCCGCAAGCTCGCGCACGCTGGCCATGCGCCCATCAAGCGTTACGCGCGATCGGCCGTCCGAGCTTACGCGCCTGGTGGCAACCAGCTCGTCAGATGCTTCCTCATCCCCATCAGGCCCTTCGGCATTCGCAAGGCCGAAAAAGCGCCCGGATACCTCAAGCGATTGCTCGCCATCGCGCACGAAATCCTTATCGGCGCGCACGCCCATAAGCAGCTTCAACGCAGACAGCAACGCCGTTTTGCCAGCACCCGTTTCGCCGGTAAGCACCGTCAGCCCCGGCGCCGGAACAAGCGACGCCTGTTTGATAAGCGCCAGATTCCGAACTTGTATTTCGTCGATCATCGCGTTTCCCCTTGCATGCGGCTAAGCGCGCCTTATTAAAACGTACGGTTGTTCTATATGCCAGTATACCAGTGAACCGGGTGGTTCGTCGCGGAACGCACAACGCGCACGAATGTTGCGCACATGCGCGCGAAACCTTGCCGGCGCGCTGGCCGCAAGCGCCCAACGCCGCTTGCGCCGGCCGCGCGCCCACTATAAGGCGAAGCGGTCGCGAATCCCCCGACCGGCCGAGCCGCCTTCACCCGAACAAGCTGCACCAGCCTGCTTACGATGCCACTCCATCAGATACGCGACGCAATCCATACGGTTCGCCTGGCGCAGCAGCTCGATCTGCACGTCGAAACGCGCGCCGTCAAGCAGCCCCGCATCGGCAAGCGCGCGCACCATCGACACGTCGCCTTCGCGCGCAACGCGCACAAGCGCCTCGCGCCCAAACGAGCGCACCTCGTCCGCAAACGCCGCGTGGTCGGAATCGCTTATGCCCACCGGGGCCGCAAGACGGTGCAGCAGCGCGCCCAACCGATCGGGAACGTTTTTGCCCGCCCGCAGCACTTCGTCATATTTCACCAGGTCAAATGGGTCACAACCTTCAGGTGCATCCTCACGAAAGCAACTGAGCAGCTGGTCGGCCGGCACGTGCACGCACACGCCCCTGTGCGCCAAGCGACACACGGCGAACTCGAAGCTGCCCGCGCCAACGCTGCGCAGCGTGCGCGGAAGCGCCACCGTCTCCAACGTGCGCGAGCAGAAGCAGTGCGCGCCGACGCGCTCAAGGCCTTCGGGCAGCACAAGCCTGCGCGTGCCCCGGCACTGGTTGCCGTCGCCGATAGCGCGCACCGATACGGGAATCACCACGGTTTGCGGCGCGTAAGGCAACGCCCGGGCGGCAACGGAAGCAAGCGGCTTGCCCGCAACTTCCGTCGGAAGCTCCAGCAGACGGTTGGCAGCAGGGCGCGCAAGCGCGGCGGCCGAGGGCCCCTGCCCCACCGGCCCCAACCTGCCGCCCGACACCAAGCCGCCGCAATCGTTCGCTTCCGCGCGCGCGGCCGCTTCGTCGGCGTCCACAACGGCGGTCCCATCGGACGCCGAAGTTGCGCGGGCCTCGGCGGCAGCTCGGGCAAAGCGCTTCGAAGCCGACGTGGGAGCGGGCGGCCCGGCAACCAGCACCGCGTCCGGCCCTTCAAGGTCGAACCAGCATGCATCCCGATGCGCCGCAGCAAGCCCGCATACGCGCACGCCACGCTTGCGAAGCCGCGCAGCCGCAGGCGCTTCATCAGGGCATATCCACAGCGCGTCGTCCCATTGCCGCGCTTTCACCTGAGTCAGCCCCTGCGAAGCGCGCACCACGTGCGGCGTGGCGCAACCCTGGCAAAACGCGTATTCGCCAACGAACTTCACACCCTCGGGAAGCGCGCAATCCGCCGCATAGGGCGGCGCAAAGAACAGCAAGTGCTCCCCATCCGCGGAAAGCAAGCTGCCCCCGTCCGCGCGATAGCTGACGTTGCCGGCGCTGACCGAGTACGTGCGACGCTCAAGCGGAGGCGTGACGCCAAGCAAATCGCACGCCTGCTCGCCGCCCGTGCTCACGGCCGCCCCTAAATGGATATGCCGACCCGGAAGCGCGGAAAACGCGCCTGCCCCGATACGGCGAACCGTGTCCGGCACCACCAGCACGTCAACGCCGATACCGCGTACCAACCGCCGCGCGAACGCCCCGGGCGCGATGCGCACGACGGGCTTTCCGTCCACAAACGACGGCAGCACAACAACAAGGTCCGTGGCCACCCCTGCTGCTTCTGCAAGTATTCGCAGGTCAAACCCAACAAGCGCATAGCCTTCGTCCTCTTGCTGCACAGAGACGGCGCACAAGTCCGCATCATGCTGCGGCACGGCAACGGCCGCCGCGCCGCCAACATCGTGCTGCGTTGCCGCCAACGCCAGCAGGTTCGCGCGGCGAGCGTCATCAACGCCCATACCCAGCGACCCAGCAGACAGCAAATCCCCGTCCGCCGACCCCGCAACCTCAGCAGCGCCCGACGCCGCCGCGCCTGTCCATTCGCGATACGGAAGCAGCTGCGGCGACCACACTTCACCCGCTGCAGCACGCCCAGGCCGCACCACGCGCACGTCGTCAAGTTCAAGCGAAACCGGCGCCGCAAGCGCACGCCGCACCACATCTTCGGGCGTTTTGCCCCCTTCGGAAAACACCATCTTCGCCGATGCCGCCATCGCCGCACCCCCCGCTCCTGAAACCGGTTTACCCTGTCAGTCGCCCATGCTACACTGCGACCGAAAGCGAAATCAAGCGCGAAGGGAGGGGACCGTGAGCGCGAACGCTACCGCACGACTTGCGCAAGAAGCGCTTGACCTCACGCGCAACAAGCTTCTTGCAAGCCTGCGTTTCTTAAACGCTGCGTTTTCCCAGGTCAAACCGCTTTCCATTCCCGGTCAAACGCTTGCAACCGATGGCACGTACTTGCGGTTCGACCCCGCAGACATCGCGCAACGCTTCGTGGACAGCCCCGAAGACCTTGCGCGCGCCTATCTGCACGTCATGCTGCACAACGTATTTCTGCACCCGTTCCCCACGGCGGCCATGCATGCCGCCTGCTGGGACGCCGCGTGCGACATAGCCGTTGAAGCCGCCATCACGCAACTTGACCTGCCGAACACACGCTCGGGCCGCACAGCAGCGCAGGCCGCAGCTGTTGCGCGCCTGCAAGCCGTATGCCCGCACCTAACCGCTGAAGCAATCTACCACACGCTTGTTGACCAGGAGCTTTCGCCCGAAGCCTTAGCCGAGCTGCGCGCCCCGTTCGCCGTCGACGACCACGAGCCATGGCACCGCATGGCCGCGCAAGAAGCGCAGCAGCGCGAAAAAGAACAGGGGCAGCGGCAAGAAAACGCCGAAACGCAGCCTGCAGCTCCCGCTTCGCAAGCAGGCAAAAACGGCACCGATGCGCCCCTGCCGCCCGAAGCGCGCAACGCTAAGCCGAACCACAAGGCGCACCGCGGCATGTCGCTTGACGACATCACCGAAAAGCAGGCCCCCGAGCAGGCGCGCGGCGTTGCCGCAAACCGCTTCGCCAACACGGTGAACCTGGACCGCTCGCGCGAGCAGTGGAAAAACGCGGCGTACGAGATGGGCGTGCAGCTTGACTCCTACGTGAAGCTGTGGGGCGTAGAGGGGTCGAACCTTTCCATGAACCTGCGCGCCGTCACCCGCAAGCGGCGCGACTTCACCACGTTTCTGCGCAAGTTCGCCCACATGGGCGAGCATGTGCACGTCAACGACGACGAGTTCGACTACGTCTATTACTGCTACGGGCTTTCCCGTTACGGCAATCTGCCGCTTATCGAACCGCTTGAATACGTGGAGCAGCGCCGCATCAGGGATTTCGTCATAGCCATCGACACATCGGCGTCCACGAAAGACGGCCTGGTCAGGCGCTTTCTCGAGCGCACGTACAGCGTTCTTGCCAATGAGACCAGCTTCTTTGCGCACATGAACGTGCACCTGGTGCAGTGCGACGCGGCCGTCACGGACGTCGCGCGCATCGAAAGCCTGGACGACTTGAACGACTATCTGAACGCGCTTGAGGTCAAAGGCCTTGGCGGCACGGATTTCCGCCCCGTGTTCGCGTACGTGCAAAACGCCATCGATCAGGGAGAATTCACGAACCTTGGCGGGCTGCTGTATTTCACCGACGGCCAAGGAACCTACCCCGCCCGCAAGCCCGCGTTCGATACCGCGTTTGTATTCCCCGACGAGGAAACCGCCGATGCAAGCGCGCCCGTACCGCCGTGGGCCATGAAGGCCGTGTTGGACGATACGTTCTTAGAACAAGAACCTGACCTGGCATAACGCCCCGCGCCATGCAACCGACAAGGAGCCACCATGGATATCAAACAAGCCAAACAGCAAATCAAGTACACCATGCAAGCGTATTTCGCAAAAGACGAGTTCGGCGGCTACGCCCTGCCGCCCCAACGCCAGCGCCCCGTTTTCCTGCTTGGCGCGCCGGGCATCGGCAAAACCGCCATCGTCGAACAGATAGCCCAAGAGCTTGACGTGGGGTTCGTGGCCTACTCCATGACGCACCACACGCGCCAAAGCGCGCTGGGCCTGCCGTTCATCGTGCAAAAGCAGTACGGCGGCGAAACGTACGACGTATCCGAGTACACCATGAGCGAAATCATCGCCGCCGTGTACGACTCTATCGAGCAGACGGGGCACGCCGAGGGCATCCTGTTCCTTGACGAAATCAACTGCGTGTCCGAAACGCTCACGCCCGCCATGCTGCAGTTCTTGCAGTACAAAGTGTTCGGCCGCCACAAGGTGCCCGAGGGGTGGATCGTGGTGACCGCCGGCAACCCGCCCGAATACAACCGCACGGCGCGCGATTTCGACCTGGCAACGTGGGACCGCCTCAAGCGCATCGATGTTGAGCCCGACTACCAGGCGTGGCGCGAATATGCCCTGGCCAGCGGCGTGCATCCCGCCGTCATCACGTACCTTGACGTTGAGCAGGAGCACTTCTATCACCTTGAGACCACCGCAGACGGCAAGGAGTTCATCACGGCGCGCGGCTGGGACGACCTTTCCAGCGCCATCAAGCTGTACGAAGCGCAGGACCTACCCGTCGACGATATCCTTATCGGGCAATACGTGCAGGCGCCCGAAATAGCCAAGCGCTTCGCCGTGTATTACGACCTGTTCACGAAATACCGTTCCGATTACCAAATCGACCGCATCCTTGCCGGCACGGCCGAGGCCGATGTTGCGCAGCGCGCGCAGGAGGCGCCGTTCGACGAACGGGTGTCGCTGGTGGGGCTGATTTCCGATGCGCTTTCGAACGCATTGCGCGAAGCGGTTCTGGAAGAGGGCGCTGTTGAGTTTACGCACCCCCGTCTTATGGGACTGCGCGATACGCTGGCCCAAAGCGAAACGAGCGATGCCACCGAGGCCGTGCGCGAGCTTGAAGCGAACATCCAGCAGCTTTTGCGCACCGACCGGGCAAGCGGTCTGCTTTCCGAGCAGAAATATCGTTCGTACGAGCGCGCGCTTGAGGTGCTTGAACGCGCGCAGCGCCTGGCCTCCAATGGAGGAACCCTCACGTTTGACCAGGTGAAAGAAGCGTTCGGAGCGTTGCTTGACAAGCTTGAGCAGCGCGTCGGCGAAGGCGAGCAGTCGCTTGACAACGCGCTTGCATTCGCCGAACAGGCATTTGGCGAAGGCCAGGAGATGCTGCTGCTTATCACCGACCTGTCGGCAAACCGCTACAGCATGGCGTTCATCAACGCCCACGGCAACGAACGGTTTTTCGCGCACAACGCGAACCTGCAGTTCGGCGACCGCGGCGCTGATTTGGCGCAGCGCATCAAGCAGACCGCACTCGACGAAAGCTAGCCGCCCGCGAAAAAGTGGGGCGCGACTGTTTCCAGCCGCGCCCCACTAGCCCCGCAACGCCCTATTCCGGACGCTCTTGCTCTTCGCCAAGTTTCAGCACATCGGCCAGCGTCATGCTATCCATGTAGTCCGTGATGGCGTCTCCCATGCCGCGCCAGAATTCGCGCGCCTCGCACGCATCAACCCGTTCGCACACGGCTTCATCGTCCAAGCAGCTTACGGGCATGCACGATCCTTCCGTTGCCCGCAGCACATCCCCGATGCAGATTTCGGCAGGCGAGCGTTCAAGGTAGTACCCGCCATTCACACCGCGAATGCTTTTCAGCACGCCGCCGCGCACAAGCGCACCGCCAAGCTGCTCGAGATACTTCACCGACAAGCCCAGCCGTTCGGCGGACTGGCGCATGGCAACAAGCGCGCCGGCTTGCCCCTGCTTTGCAATGTCTATTATGAGACGGAGCGCATAGCGCCCACGAGTTGAAACCATCATACGTATCGATCCACCTTTATTGCCGTTCGTCGCCTTTGGACGAACCTGGATGCGCTTGCTCCGCGAGTACAAGGTCATTCCTTCACGGTGAATCCCTGCATATGGCGGTTGAGAATCTTGCTGTGCATTTTACTTATAATTATATAGTTAACTTATTGAAAGCGGGTCTGCAATAGTTCTGTCATTGAAAAGATGCGTTCAAGCGGCGTGAAATGGCTGTGAACGGCATCTGAAATCCCCGCGTCTATAGCGGCTGTAGAACGGTTGTAATTCATTGCGTTTGCTAGGATTATCTTATGGATAAAAAACGAAACAGCACTCCGGCAACACACCGGCCAACAAACCAGCAGCATGTAGCGCGCAATCGACAAGCATCTTCGCATGGACGCGCGAGCGCATCCCGCACGCGCACTGCGCCTACGCGTACGCGTGCACATCAGTCGAAGCCCTCGTTTCCGCGCATCCCTCTTGCAGTTGCAGCCCTTGTGGCACTTGCGGTTGTTACGGGAATTGCCACAACCACATTTCTGAGCCAGCCTGCTTCTAATGCCGAAGCCCCTAGCAGCTCATCACGCACTGCCTACGTCAGTCCCTACGACTTTTCCGGCCTTGCTCTTTCAGGCGACCGCATGACCTATACGGAAAACGGCGTGCAGAAATCACAGGTAGGCATCGATGTGTCCGAACTTCAGGGCTCCATCAATTGGCCAGCTGTGAAAAACGACGGCATCTCGTTTGCGTTCGTGCGCGCAGGATATCGCGGCACCACCGAAGGCGGGTTGTTCACCGACAGCATGTTCGAGGAAAATCTCAGCAACGCCGCTGCAGCCGGCCTGCAAGTTGGCACGTATTTCTACTCGCAGGCAACCAGCGTTGAAGAAGCGCAGCAGGAAGCCGACCTTGTCTTGAGCTTGTTAAACGGACGCAACTTGGACTTGCCCATCGTGTTCGACCACGAGCAGGACACCACCACAGGTGCGCGCGGCAACAATGTCGACCGCGCCACGCTCACGGCCGCCGCAAGGGCATTTTGCGAGCGCGTCGAGGCGGCCGGGTACACGTCGATGATTTACGGCAACAAAGTGGACATCGCCCGCCTTAACCTCAGCGATTTGGAAGGTCGCCTTGTGTGGTTCGCGGAATACAACGCCAACCAGCCTTCCGGGCAGTTCGACTTCGCACTGTGGCAATACACGAACAGCGGTAGCGTTTCCGGCATCTCGACCCCCGTTGATCTGAACCTCAGATTCACCGACGCCTTGTGACGGTATTTGCAACTTGCAACACCGCCCCCGCAAGACTTGAAGCCAACTTCATATGATACGGTGGCGAAAACAAGCCGCAAAGGAGAGCGTTCATGCAAACACAGCTTTCGGCAACGCCATTGTCGCCCGAATTTCAGCAGAAATACGATGCGCTCGCAAGCAACATCCAACAGCTCGGGCACCTTGCCATCGCCTTTTCCGGCGGCGTCGATTCAACGCTGCTCCTCAAAGTTGCGCACGACGCGCTTGGTGAAAACGCCGTTGCCATCACAGCCCGCGCGCAGATGATTCCAGCCCGCGAAGTGCAAGAAGCAAGCGACTTCTGCAACATCGAGCACATCCGTCACATTATCATGGACGTTGACGCCTTTGCCATCGATGGCTTTGCGGAAAACCCTGCCAACCGCTGCTACGTGTGCAAAACCGCCCTGTTCGGCTGCATCCTGCAAAAAGCTGCTGACCTAGGATTTTCCCACGTTGCCGAAGGCACGAACACCAGCGACCTTGGCGACTATCGCCCCGGCCTTAAGGCGCTTGCCGAGCTGTCCGTTGAAAGCCCCTTGCTGAAAGCCGGCCTTTCCAAAGCCGACGTGCGCGAGCTTTCGCACGCGCTGGGCCTTCCCACCTGGAACAAGCCTTCCTACGCCTGCCTTGCAAGCCGCGTGCCCTACGGCAACACCATCACCGCCGAAAAGCTGTCTGCCATCGAAACCGCCGAAGACCTGCTCATCGAAGCCGGGTTCGCGCAGGTCCGCTGCCGCGCGCACGGTAAGCTCGCGCGCATTGAGGTACCGCCTGCTCAGCGCGTTGCGCTTATGGAAGCCTTCACCACCAGCGACCTTGCAGCGCGCATCCGCAACGCAGGGTTCGACTACGTTTCCGTTGATGCCGAAGGCTATCTATCAGGCAGCCTGAACCGCACAATCGAGTAACGCCAGCAACTACGCCAGAGCGCCCGCAAGCGCCACGCCTCTACAGGCGCTCAAGCCCCCCTAGGCCGCGACAGCCCAACGAACCCCGTCTCGCGGCAGCCATACCACGCCACGCATATCCACGCTTCGATCGAAGCAGCTGCGATGCAATCCGCCTGCAAATCACGACCGCCGCGAGCTACCATACGCAGCATTTTTTCGGTTGCCGAACGCGCTTCCTTTGCGCGCCGTTTTCTTCAGGTCCTTCAGCACGTCGGCTTCGCTTTCGCCTTCCACGCTTGCCCTGAGGCGCACCACCTCGTCACGCAAGCGCGCTGCTTCCTCAAAGTCCATGTTGCGCGAGGCCTCGGCCATGTCGTCTTCCATGCTGGAAATAACGCGCAGCACTTCTTCGCGCGACAGCTCGGCAAGCTGCTTGTTCACTTCTTCAGAAGACACGTCGCCCATTTCCCCATGCACGTAGCTCATGATGTCAGTAACGGCCTTCGTCACCGTTTTCGGCGTGATGCCATGCTCTTTGTTGTACGCCATCTGGATGCTGCGGCGGCGCCGGGTTTCGCTAATTGCCAGGTCCATGGAATCCGTTGTTTTATCGGCATACATGATGACCTGGCCTTTCGCGTTACGTGCTGCACGGCCAATCGTCTGGATAAGGCTGCGCTGGTTGCGCAAGAAGCCCTCTTTGTCGGCGTCTAGGATGGCCACAAGCGTGACCTCGGGCAAGTCAAGGCCCTCACGCAGCAAGTTGATGCCCACCAGCACATCGAATTTGCCCAAGCGCAGATCACGCAAAATGTCGACGCGTTCAAGCGTGCCGATATCGCTATGCATATAGCGCGCGCGGATGCCCCGGTCGAGCAAATGGTCCGTCAAATCCTCGGCCATCTTCTTCGTAAGCGTAGTAATCAGCACCCGTTCGCTACGGTCAGCGCGCTCCTTCGCCTCGTCGACGATGTCATCGATTTGGCTGGCACTGCCGCGCACGATGATTTCAGGGTCAAGCAGGCCGGTAGGACGAATGATCTGCTCAACACGCTGCTGGCTCACCTTCAGCTCGTAGTCGCCTGGCGTGGCCGAAACGTACACGAATTGCGGAATGCGCTCTTCGAACTCATCGAAGCGCAGCGGACGGTTGTCCAAGCAGCTTGGCAAGCGGAACCCGTGCTCGGTAAGCGTGATCTTGCGGCTGCGGTCGCCTTCGTGCATGCCGCGAATCTGCGGCACCGTCACATGGCTTTCATCGATGATGCACAGGAAGTCTTTCGGGAAGTAATCGATAAGCGTGTACGGCGGCTCGCCCGGCTCACGCCCATCAAGATGGCGCGAATAGTTCTCGATGCCGCTGCAAAACCCCATAGTTTCCAGCATCTCAAGGTCGTAGTTCACGCGCATTTCCAAACGCTGCGCTTCAAGCAGCTTGCCTTCGTCTTTAAACTGCTGCAGGCGTTCGCGCAACTCTTCTTGAATGGTTTTGATGGCGTGCTCCATCTTCGGGCGCGCCGTGACGTAATGCGACGCCGGCCACACGGGCAACGCCTCGAAGCTTTGCAGCACCTCGCCCGTGACGTTGTCTATTTCGGCGATCTCCTCGATTTCGTCGCCCCAAAACTCAACGCGTATGGGATTGTCGGCATAAGGAGGAAACACATCGAGGTTGTCTCCGCGCACGCGGAACGTACCGCGCTTCAGCTCATAGTCGTTGCGATCGTACTGGATGTCGATAAGGTCATGAATAACCTGGTCGCGGTCCATTTCCTTCTGCTTGTCCAGAAACACCGCCATGCCCGCATAGTCCATGGGGCTGCCAATGCCATATATGCAGCTGACCGAAGCCACCACGATGACGTCGCGGCGCGACAGCAACGCACTTGTTGCCGCATGGCGCAGCTTTTCCACCTCTTCGTTGATAGACGCATCTTTCTCGATGAACGTGTCCGACGACGGCACATACGCCTCAGGCTGGTAATAGTCGTAGTACGAAACGAAGTACACCACCGCGTTGTCGGGGAAAAATTCCTTGAGCTCGCTTGCCAACTGCGCCGCTAAGGTTTTGTTCGGCGCCATGACCAGCGTGGGCTTCTGCACGGCCTCGATGGTTTTCGCCATGGTGAACGTTTTTCCCGACCCCGTCACGCCCAGCAGCGTTTGATAGCGCAAGCCCTCTTCGATGCCCGACGCCAGCTTTTGTATGGCCTGCGGCTGGTCGCCCGACGGCTCGTACGGACTAACCACGTGAAACGGCGTGTTGGCAAGCCGCACTTCCGGCAGCTTGCCTTCCATTTCAACGCCTTCGATGTTCCTGAGATGACTGGACATACGCACCCTACCTTGCATTCGGTTTAGGTCTTGCAGTCTAGCATGTCGCCAAGAAAAGAACAAGTGTACGTTTTTGTAACCAAAAAGAAAGGCCGCCTTAGCAGCCTTTCCCGTTTCTCCAACGAAACGCTAGTCCAACGTTTTAGCGTATTCCGTCCACCACGCGATAACTTTCTCGCGCAGCTGATCGGGCGTGCCGTCGTTGTTGAACACCACATCGGCCTGCTCGATGCGCTCGGCATCGCTGATCTGGCGCGCAATGCGGTTGCGCACGTCCGTCTCGTCCCAACCGGATTTCACAGCGCGCTCGATGCGCGCGTCAAGCGGCGCAAGCACCGCAATAACCACGTCGGCGCCGTTGGCCATGGACGTTTGGCGGTTCTTGAACACGGAGTATTCCACCACCACGGCCTTGTTGCCTTCGCGCTCCAGCTCATCAAGCTGATCGGTGAACGACTCCTCGATGCGCGGCATGGAAATGCGGTTGAGCTTGCGCGTTTCCGCCGGCGTGGTGAACGCCTTCGCCGCAACCTTCGAGCGAACGACGCGCCCATCAGGGCCCAAGATATCCGCGCCGAAAGCCTCGACCAAGTCGTCCTTCACCGTATCCCACTCAAGGACATCGTGCCCAACTTTGTCAAGATCGATAAACGGAACGCCCTGCTCGGCCAGTACCTTGCGAGCCGTGGACTTGCCAGAACCCATGCCGCCGATAATGAACAGCTTTTTCATGCCCATGCCTTGCCTCCTTCACTTGCACCATCACGTTTCCATGATACACGTAAACCGTGCCCGACAGTCCGGGTGCAAGCAACCATTTGACAACAGGCGCGGTGGGCGGCGCTGGTATACTGAGGGCTATGCTGCAAATTTGGGAGAGCAGCAAATGAGAAGGGATCGAACATGCCGGAAACGCCGGCCACCAGGCACTACGGGAACCGCACGCACGTTGGTTCCGCACACGAAGCTCAGCAGGCTCAGCAACGCTCATACTCCGCTCGCACCGCCGGCAGCGACGCATCTCGCCACGCTCACTCACAGCATAGCGCCACACGTCCAGCCGCTTCGACAAACCATTCGCGTACCGCAAGCGCTCACACGCGCACGGCATCTGCGACTGGCACAAACGCACATGCATGCACCCATGCCTCGGAACGCGCCCAAACGCCTTCCGCCAACCGTAAGCGCGGCGCGCAACCCGCTCCCAAGAAGAAGTCACGCTACATTCCCGCGCTCGATGGCCTGCGCGCGCTTGCCGTGCTCGGCGTCATCGCGTATCACATGGGCATGGCATGGGCACCCGGCGGCCTGCTTGGCGTCACGGTGTTCTTCGTCTTGTCCGGCTACCTTATTACCAGCCTTCTGCTGATCGAATGGGACAACACCGGCACCATCAACCTGCCGCAGTTTTGGCTGCGGCGCGTAAAACGCCTGTTCCCGGCCATCGCATTCGTCATCATTTGCGTGGCCGCACTGTGCACCATCTTCGACCACAGCTTGCTTACCAAGCTGCGCGAGGACATGTGGGCCGCGCTGTGCTGGGTGACGAACTGGTGGTACATCCTGCGCGACGTGTCGTACTTCGATGCGTTGGGCGCGCCAAGCCCCGTCACGCACTTCTGGTCGCTGGCCATCGAGGAGCAGTTCTACGTCGTGTGGCCCGTGGTGCTGATTCTGGCCCACAAGTTCGGCGTGAAGCGCAGCCACATGCGCAACGCCACGCTGGTGCTGGTACTGGCTTCAGCACTTGAGATGGCGCTGCTGTTCAACCCCGATGCCGACCCCTCGCGCGTGTACTACGGCACCGACACGCGCGCGTTTAGCCTGCTCATCGGCGCATGGCTTGCCTTCGTGTGGCCCTCTAACCAGCTAGGCGCCGATAACGAGGTGCAGCTTGACCGCAACGTGCGCATCGCCCTTGACGCCGTGGGCGGCATCGCGCTTATCGGGCTGATTGCCATGATGGGCTGCATCGAGGGCACGTCGGCCATCATGTATCGCGGCGGCATTTTGCTAGCGTCCATCATCACCATGGTAATCATCGCCGTTATCGTGCATCCGTCGTCCATCCTGGGCAAGGTGTTCTCCGCGAAGCCCCTAGTGTGGATCGGCCTGCGTTCGTACGGCATCTACCTGTGGCACTATCCCCTGTTGCTGCTGATGAACCCGCGCAGCAACATCGCCGGCACTCCTTGGTGGATGTACCTGGTGGAGCTTGCCGTTATGTTCGCCTGCGCGGCGTTTTCCTACAAGTTCGTGGAAGACCCCATCCGCCACGGCTCCATCGGCACGTTCGTGGGCCGCGTGCGCTCGGGCGAGGTGTACCTGGCCAACTGGCTGCGCGATCACGCCATCCCCACCGCCGCAGCCGCAGCCGTTACGCTCGTGTGCGTTGGCGGCCTTATCTTCGTGCCGAACACGTCAGCTCTTGAAGGCGGCGACTTGCTGAAGGACGAAAGCGCTCACGTTGCCGGCGTTCCCGCTGCAAACGATGCCGCCACCGCCGAGAAGGCCAAGCTTGACGTGCTGATGATCGGCGACTCCGTTTCCGTGCGCGCCATTCCGAACTTCACGGAAACATTCCCCTACGGCGCCATCGACGCCGCCGTGAACCGCCAGCTTACCGTGGGCGAAGACGTGTACCGCTCCTATGCCGAGCAGGGTATTGTCGGCGATATTGTCGTGTTCGCGTTGGGCACAAACGGCCAGGTAACCGATGAACAGCTTGACGATTTGCTGGGCGAAGTGGGCACCGATAAGCACGTGTTCTTCGTGAACACGCGCAGCCCGCAAACTTGGATGGCCGAAACGAACGCCGCACTTGAACGCGCAGCTGGCCGTTACGGCAACGTGCAGGTTATCGACTGGTATAGCGCCAGTGCGCCGCACGGCGACTGGTTTGACGGCGACGGTACCCATCTGTCCCAAGACGGCGCCCAAGCCTACATCGACCTGGTGCACGACGCCATTGCCGACTTGCTGCCCGAGCACAAGCCCAACGACGAAGTGGCGAAAATCGAAACGCCCTACGAGCAGGCAACGAACGCCGCTATCAGCGCCCAGGAATCCGCCGCACGCACGCTCGCCAACAACCTAGCCAACACCCTTGGGGAACAGCCCAATCAAAACTAGCCGGCGTTGCCGCATTATTGCGAAGGGCCTGAAACGATGTCGTATCGTTTCAGGCCCTTCGTTTTTACGGTCGATGCCAACATCTCAGGAACGGAAAGCGCCAAGACCCTGCCTTTCGCCGCAAATGCCCCCGCAATAACTTCCCTACCCGCTCTCAGCAAAGCGACAGCCCTGAATCCGCACGTCGAGCTCGCACCATGTCGCCGACTCTTTCGCGTCCCGATACAATACGAGCCCCCGGTAACAACCGGGGGCTCGTTCGCTGTTAAGCAGAAGCTTGAAGCTAGCGTTCAGGTTATTCGGCCTTGGCCTCAGCGGGCTTGTCAGCCTTCTTCTCGCGCTTCTTGGCCGGCTTCTCCTCAGCCTGGATGGACTCGTCCACGGGGATCTCGAAGCCCATCTCAGCAGCGGCAGCCTTCATGGACAGGCTGATGCGACGACGATCGGGGTTGATCTCCATGACCTTGACCTTCACCATGTCGCCAGGCTTGACAACCTGAGCAGGCGTGTCGATGTGGCGCATAGCCATCTCGGAGATGTGCACCAGGCCCTCGATGGACTGGCCCAGCTCGACGAAGGCGCCGAACGGAACGGTCTTGGTGACCTTGCCGTCAACGATGGAGCCAACCGGATAGCTCTCGACGAGCTTGATCCACGGATCCTCGGTGGTCTGCTTCAGGCCCAGGGAGATGCGCTCACGCTGCAGGTCGACGTCCAGGACCTCAACCTCAACCTCGTCGCCGACCTTGACGACCTCGGACGGATGGTTGACGTGGTTCCAGGACAGCTCGGAGATGTGGACCAGACCGTCGATGCCGCCCAGGTCAACGAAGGCGCCGAAGTCGACGATGCTGGAAACCGTGCCCTTGAGGCGCATGCCCTTGGACAGCTTGGAGAGAATCTCGGCGCGCTCGTTCTTGCGGCCTTCCTCAAGCAGCACGCGGCGGGACAGAACAACGTTGTTGCGGTTGCGGTCCATCTCGATGACGCGAGCCTCGATCTCGGTGTGCAGGTACATGTCCAGGTCCTTGACGCGACGCAGGTCGACCAAAGACGCAGGCAGGAAGCCGCGCAGGCCGATGTCCAGGATCAGGCCGCCCTTGACAACCTCGATAACCTCGCCGGTGACGGTCTCGCCAGCCTTGAACTTCTCCTCGACGCTGATCCAAGCACGCTCGTACTCGGCACGCTTCTTGGAGAGGATCAGACGGCCGTCCTTGTCCTCCTTCTGCAGAACGAGAGCCTCGATGGGCTCGCCCAGGCTGACGATCTCGGACGGATCGGCATCCTTGCGGATGGACAGCTCGCGGACGGGCACAACGCCCTCGGACTTAAATCCGATGTCCACCAGCACCTCGTCATGCTCGATCTTAACGACCGTGCCGTTGACCAGGTCGCCCTCGTCGAACTCGGTCAGCGTTCCGTCGATCATCTGGTTCATCTGATCGTCGGAGATGTCCTCGAAGTCGATGACAGACGTGTTCTTAATGTCGGTCAAAACGGACCCCTTCCATACTTTGCCGGGGACCCTTCGTCATGAATGATTGCTACATTAACCATGTTCGCTTGCAGGGGGTATTCCCTTTTAGCAGTGCAACAAACATGTCTCGGGGGCCTACATTACCAATGCTTAAGGGACCTTCCCATAAGCCAACTGAGTATACCATGCGAAGACCGCGCTGCCCCCGTGATTTTGCGATGCACGATTTCTTCGCGGAACGCCAACGGCGCATCAAGCGCTAGCAATCAGCTTCACCGTTTGCACACTGGGAACAAATGCCGGAAAAGGCCAGGTCGAAGCCGGTTACCTGGAACCCATAGTCCTTGGTGATGCGCGCGAAGGGATCTACGCCCTCCGTTTCAATGTCGAACACGCCGCCGCACCGTTCGCACTTCGCGTGAAAATGGTTGTCGCAACGAAAATCGTAGCGATCCGCGGCATTCGGAACGGGAATGCGCAGCACTTCCCCGCGGTCGGACAACACGCCAAGGTTGCGATACACCGTAGCGCGAGACACGTTCGGGTTCTGCTGATGCACCACTTCGTAGATTTCCGCCGATGTAGGATGGTTGTGCAGCGAGCGAACCGCATCAAGCACAAGTGCCCGCTGCTTGGTGTTGCGCGTGCCAACCGTTTCGCAAGCCGCTGCGCTCGCCTGTGCCATGCCGTCCTCCTATCTATTCTGATTACTATTAGTAGTATATCTCATTAAGATGGACAAACTATGATGACGTCGATGCGCGAACGCGACGCCCGCAAGCCCAAGAACCCCCGAAACGGCAAGAGGCCTGCTTCCCTTTCGAAAAGCAGGCCTCTTTCTAGCTGCGAATATTTCGTTGTGGCGTTATACCGCGGCGTCTCCGCGCTCGCCGGTGCGGATGCGCACCACCTCGTCGACCGGGAAGACGAAGACCTTGCCGTCGCCGACGTTGCCGGTGCGCGCCGTGTTCGCAATCACGTCGATGAGCGCGTCAACCTGGGCGTCATCGCAGATGATCTCGAACTTCACCTTCGGCACCATGTTCAGCAGCACCTCGGTGCCGCGGTAGTATTCCTTCCAGCCGTGCTGACTGCCGCAGCCTTGCACCTGCGAGATGGTCATGCCGGAAACTTTCGCTGCGAACAGCGCATCTTTGAGCGGCTCGAGCTTTTCGGGACGCACGATGGCGGTGATTTTCTTCATTGCTTGCTCCTTTCAAACGCTCGCTGCCAGCTTAATCCAAGCCGATGTAGGCCGGGTATGCGGACTCGCCATGGGCCGCGATGTCAAGGCCTTGCGCTTCCTCTTCCTCGCTGACGCGCAGGTTGCCCTTGAACAGCGCCTTCACAATGAACGCGATCACCAGGTCAAGCACGCCCACGAACACGATGGTGATGGCGATGCCGGCGATCTGGCTGCCAAGCAGGCTGACGTCGCCCGTGTACAGAAGGCCGCCGAAGTCGGTCCAGGACAGCTCAGGCACGCAGAAGATGCCGGTGCAGATGCCGCCCACAACGCCGCCGACTGCATGGCACCCGAACGCATCGAGCGCATCGTCGTAGCCGATCTTCGCCTTGCAGAACGAGATGGCGAAGTAGCAGATGGGAGAAACGATCAGGCCCATGACCAGCGCCGCCCAAGGCTCGACGAAGCCAGCTGCCGGCGTGATGACAACCAGGCCAGCCACCAGGCCCGTTGCAGCGCCGACCAGCGTGGGCTTGCCCACCTTCGCGCGCTCCACGATCATCCAGGAAACCAGCGCCGCGCCCGATGCCACCACGGTGTTGATAAGCGCCAGGCCGGCAACGCCGTCGGCAGCGAACTGAGAGCCAGCATTGAAGCCGAACCAGCCGAACCACAGAAGCGCTGCGCCCAAAGCCACAAACGGAACGTTATGCGGACGGTAGCTCATCATGCCGAAGCCCTTGCGCTTACCCAGAATCAGGCACAGAATCAGGCCCGTCAAGCCAGAGGAGATGTGCACGACATCGCCGCCGGCGAAGTCAAGCGCGCCGATGGTGTCGCCGATCAGGCTGCCGTCGCCGCCCCACACCATGTGAGCCAGCGGCGGATACACCACGATGGTCCAAATGGCTACGAACGCGCACACAGCGCCGAACTTCATACGGCCGGCAAGCGAGCCGGTGATGATGGCGGTGGTGATCATGCAGAACGCCATCTGGAACACGAAGTCGATGATGGACGGGTAAACCGCATCTTCGGGAACTGCTTCCGCCTCGGCAAGCATATCGCTGGCGCCGTTCAGGAAGCCAAGTTGATCAAAGCCCCCGAAAAAGGGGATCGAACCGTCTCCGCCGTACGCGAGCGACCAACCGCATACCGTCCACGTAATCGCTACGATGCCGATGGCCGCGAACACCATGATCATCGTGTTCACCACGTTCTTGCGGCGCGACAAGCCGCCGTAGAAGAACGCAAGTCCGGGCGTCATCAACAGGACGAGCATGGCGCACACAAGCATGAACGCCGTTGAACCTGTGTCAAACATCGTGATACCTCCTTCTTTCCTTGGTGCCCGCCATTGGGGCACCCGCATTTGACAAGGTTCATGGTGCCACTGTTTGACCTGGTCTTTTTCTCGCAAATGCATTGTTAACGCGCTGGGAAACGCTTTGTAACGCGCCCGAGACGCCGGTGTTACAATGTGGAAACAGACCAAATCGATGTCGAGGGGATTGCTCATGGACGTGCGTTTCGTACCCGTTGAAACCGCTGAGGACCAAGAAGCGCTGGCAAAGCTGGCCGGTGAGATTTGGCACGAATACTGGCCCGCGCTTATCGGGGCTGCGCAAACCGATTACATGGTGGAGCAGTTCCAAAGCCTTGAAGCCATCAAGCGCGACATGGCCGAAAACGCCTACGAATACTGGTTTGTCGTCGACGAAGACGGCAAAACCGTGGGCTACACCGGTGGCCATGAGGAGCCGGAAACCAGCCGCTACTTCATCTCGAAGATCTACCTGCTGGCCGAAGAGCGCGGCAAGCACTACGCTTCGAAGATCATCGAGTTCTACGTGGAGCTGTGCCGCTTGCGCGATTTGCACGCCATGTACCTGACGGTGAACAAACACAACGAGCTGGGTGTGCGCTGCTATTTGGGCAAGGGTTTCGTCACCATCGAGTCCGTGGAAACCGACATCGGCAACGGCTTTGTCATGGACGACTACGTGATGGAGAAGGAAGCGTAAAGGAGCTTCTTGAGCACGCCTCGCAGGAAATCACCCGGCAGTTCGTGCGAGCTGCCGGGTGATTTTGTTTGGAGAACCGCCGCGCAAGAAGTCGGCCTCAAGAACGCAATGGCCTTGCGATTGCCCTGCTCACCTTGACGCGCGAGTATGATTACGCTCGAGATACCGGGCAGGACCTTCGACAAAGCATGACGAAAGACTCTACGTGAGCACGGCGCATCATGCGCCAAACGCAAAGAAGGCAAGGCTTGTCCGGCCTTGCCTTCTTATATTCCTACTGTTCGGCGCCTATTTTGCTTAGCCGCTATAAGCTGCTAGTTCAACTGCTGGTAGCGGTCCTTTACGCTGGCGGCAATGCCTTCGGCGTCAAGGCCTTGCTCGTGCAGCAGCTGGCCAACGCCGCCTTGCGTGACGAACGCATCGGAAATGCCCAGGTTCAGAGCGGGCGTATGCAGGCCCATGCGAGCCATCTCGCCCAGCACGCCCTCCCCAGCGCCGCCGGCAATAACGCCTTCCTCGACGGTAACCACCAGCTTCGTGCCCGCCGCTTCGCGAATGGCGTCCGCATCAAGCGGCTTCACCCAGCGCATGTCCACCACGCGCACGCTGATGCCCTGCTGTTCCAGCGCCTCTGCGGCCTTGCAAGCGTAGCCAACCATGCGGCCAAACGCCAAAAGAGCAACGTCGTCACCTTCGCGCACCATGCGGGCCTTGCCTTCCGGCAGCACCTCCGGCACTTCCGGCAACGGCACGCCCTCCGCTTCCCCGCGCGGGTAGCGAATGGCGAACGGGCCGCCCATGGCAAGCGCCGTATGCAAGCTATGCACCAGCTCAGCCTCGTTCGAGGGGGCCAGCACGCGCATGTTCGGCACCATGCGAGCGTACACCAGGTCGAACACGCCATGGTGCGTGGGGCCGTCGGCACCCACGATGCCGGCGCGATCGATGGCGAACACCACGTCAAGCTTCGGCAGCGCCACGTTGATGATCGTCTGGTCGATGGCGCGCTGCATGAACGTGGAGTACAGCGCAACAACGGGTTTCTTGCCGCCCGCGGCCAAACCACCGGCAAACCCCACGGCGTGCTCTTCGGAAATGCCCGTGTCCACGAAGCGCTTCGGGAACTTCTCGGCGAACGCATCAAGCCCCGTGCCGCCCTTCATGGCTGCCGTGATGGCCACGATATCCTGATTCGTTTCCGCTTCTTTCACCAGCGCGGAGCCGAACACGTTCGTGTACTTCGGCGCCGAGGGCTTGTCGGACTTGATAACCTCGCCCGTGGCAATGTTGTACGGCCCGATGCCGTGGAACTTCTCGGGGTTGCGCACGGCAGGCATGTAGCCTTCGCCCTTGCGCGTGACCACATGCATGAGCACCGGCCCATTTGCCGCCAGCACCGCGCGCAGCGTCTCACGCAGCTGAGCGATGTTGTGGCCGTCAACCGGCGCCGTGCACACAATGCCCAGCTGCTCGAAAATCATGGAATGCGGAATGACGAACTGCTTCATCGATTCCTTCATGTTGCGGCCGAAGCTGGTCAGCGCCTTGCCCACCGGGCCCGAGCTTTCCAGATGCTCCTGCATAGTGTCGCGCGCCTGGCGGTACTGCGACGAAGCGCGCATGTACCCAAGGTGCTTCATAAGCGCACCAACGTTGTGCGAGATGGACATCTCGTTGTCGTTCAAGATGATGACCATGGGCGTTTGCGCCTGGCCGATGTTGTTCAGGGCTTCAAACGCCATGCCACCCGAAAGCGCCGCGTCGCCGATAAGGGCAACAACCTTGTTGTCTGCGCCCGAAAGATCGCGAGCCTCGGCCAAGCCAAGGGCCACGGAAAGCGAATCGGAAGCGTGGCCGGAATAATGCACGTCGTACGGGCTTTCGGACGGTTTCGGAAAACCCGACATGCCGCCGTACGTGCGCAGCGTGGGGAAATCCTTCAGTCGGCCCGTAACCAGTTTATGCGCATACGCCTGATGCCCCACGTCGAACACAATCTTGTCCTTCGGGCAATCAAGCAGGCTGTGCAGCGCAAGGATGATCTCCACAGCGCCAAGCGACGAAGCCACATGACCGCCCGTTTTCGACGTGACGGAAACGATCTCTTGGCGAATTTCGCTTGCAAGTATGGAGAGCTCCTCGTTGGAGAGGAGCTTTAAGTCAGCAGGTGATGAAATTATGTCCAGAATGCGATTATCGCTCATGCAACGCCTTTCATTCCTGATCAGGGTTTTCGGCATCGGTTGCAGCGGCCGGTGCCTGCCCCGCCGCGTCTGCGGGCTGCGCCGAGCCCTCCTGCCCGCCGTCCTCTTCGGCCAACGCCTGCTCGCAACGACGCTCGTCGATGCCCTGCTCCAGCAAATCGCTTGCGCGCAGCCCCAGGCCAACGGCTTCCTCGTACAGCGAGAGCGCCTGGTCAAGCGGAAGATCGTCGTTGCTTACCGCATCGACGATCTCAGCCAGGCGCCTTTTGACCGATTCGAACGACTCGTAAGACTCGTACGCCACGAACGCACCCGCTTACAGCACGAGCGGCTGCGCCGGGTCGTCGCCGCGCGGCGCAGAAGCCTCAGCGTCGACGTCTTTGGCAATGCGGCCCAAAACGCCGTTCACGAAACGCGGGGACTCGTCTTCGCCGCCGAAGTCCTTCGCCAGCTCAACGGCCTCGTTGATGGCGACGCTGGTGGGAACGTCTTCCACGAACAGGATCTCGTACGTGGCAATGCGCAGGATGGAGCGGTCCACGATGGGCATGCGCCCCAGCGACCAGTTCTCGGCAGCAGCCTTCAGGTTGCCGTCAATGGCGATGCGGTTGTTCTCGACGCCGCGCACCAAATCGAGCGCATAGTCGGTCAGCGTTCCCTCTTCGGAGGGAAACGTGCCTTCCGCAACCACCTCGGCTGCGGTTATGCCCTTGATTTCAGCGGTGTACAGAACCTGCAGCGCCACGCGGCGGGCCGTCGTGCGCTCGTGTCGTTTCATTGCCATATGTGATAAATCCCCTGTGCCTCTTCTTTTCTCTTACTTGTTGAACTGGATGCCGTCGATGTACACGTCAACCGATTCAACCGTTGCGCCAACCTGGCTTGCCACGGCATCGACCACGGACTGGCGCACCGCCGCCGCCACGTCGGGCAGCACGTGCCCATAGTATACGTCTATGCGCACGGAAATCTGCAGCGCGTCATCTTCGCCCGGCGCCACCTGAATGCCTGCCGTAGCGGGCTTGCTGCCAAGCGCAGCGCGGATGCCGCGGTTCGCAGCGGAAGCGCCGCCAACGCTTGCAACGCCGTCGACTTCGGCAACGGCAATGGAAACGATGGTTTCGACGACACCCGGCGCAAGCGCCATACCATCAACGTTCAAATCGCTCATAGCACATCTCCCATCTGGGTTTCGATGAAGTCGGTAGTGGCCTCACCTGCGCAGAACACTTCGTTGTCCAGCACGCGACGATGGAACGGCAGCGTAGTTTGAATGCCCTCGATGACGAACTCATCCAAAGCACGGCGACCGCGCGCCAGGCATTCCTCGCGGTCCTGACCGGACACGATAAGCTTAGCAACCATGGAGTCGTAGTACGGGCTGATTTTCGAACCCGAGTGCACGTATGCCTCAACGCGCACGCCCGGGCCCGCGGGAGGCTCGAAGCGCGTGATGGTGCCAGGGCACGGACGGAAGCCGTGCTCGGGGTCCTCGGCGTTGATGCGGAACTCCATGGCGTGGCCAAACGGCGTGAACGGAGCGCGGGAAGCGCAGCTCATAGGCTCACCGGAGGCGATGCGCAGCTGCTCTTTGATGATATCCGTGCCCGTGATCTGCTCGGACACCGGATGCTCCACCTGCACGCGCGTGTTCATTTCCATGAAGTAGAACTTGCCCGTGGTATCAAGCAGAAACTCGATGGTGCCCGCGTTGCGGTAATCGACCGCGCGGACAGCCTTGATGGCGGCAACGCCCATGGCGCGGCGCAGCTCATCGGTCAGCGCCGGCGAGGGGGCTTCCTCGATAAGCTTCTGGTGGCGACGCTGCACAGAGCAGTCGCGCTCGCACAGGGCAACGTTGTTGCCGAAGTCGTCGGCAAGCACCTGCACCTCGACGTGGCGCGGACGCAGCACGAGCTTCTCCAGGTACACCTCGTCGTTGCCGAATGCCGCGCCGGCCTCAGCGCGGGCAGCCTTGTAGTGCGACTCAAGCTCAACGGGGTCGTGAACCTCGCGCATGCCCTTGCCGCCGCCGCCGGCCGTTGCCTTGATGAGCACGGGGTAGCCCACGCGCTCGGCGAACTGACGTGCTTCCTCGACGGTGTCGATGCAGCCATCGGAGCCGGGCACGGTGGGAACGCCGCACGCCTTCATGGTTTCACGCGCAGAGGACTTGTCGCCCATGCGCTCGATGCACTCGGCCGACGGGCCGATGAACACGATGTCGTTGTCGACGCACGCGCGGGCAAAGTCGGCGTTTTCGGCCAGAAAGCCGTAGCCGGGGTGAATAGCCTCGGCGCCGGTGATGCGGGCCGCCTCGATGATGTTGGACATAACCAGGTAGCTTTTCGCCGCCTGAGCAGGGCCGATGCACACCTTCTCATCCGCGTACTGCACGGGATAGGTGTTCTCGTCCTCCGTGGAGTAGACCGCAACGGTTTTCACGCCCAGCTCTTTGCAGGCGCGCATGACGCGCAGGGCCACTTCGCCGCGATTGGCAATGAGTACTTTCTTGAACATACTACTGCTCCGAGATGGGCGTGGTGGAGTGGGGCTCGATGTAGAACAGCACGGTACCGAACTCGACCGGATCGGCATCCTTCACGCAAATCTCGCGCACGGTGCCCATTTCCTCGGCCGTGATCTCGTTCATAAGCTTCATGGCCTCGACGATGCACAGCGTCTGGTTGGCGGCAACCTCGTCGCCCACCTTCACGAACGCCGGCTCGCCCGGAGCAGGAGCCGCGTAGAACGTGCCGACCATGGGGGCCTTCACGGCATACCAGTTGGCAGGACGCTCGGGCTCGGCAGCAGCAGGTGCCGCCGGAGCAGCTGCAGGTGCGGCAGCAGCGGCAACGGCAGGAGCCGCAGCAACGGCCGGAGCGGCTGCAGGAGCTGCACCCGGCATGCGCACGGCAATGCGCGTGCCCTCTTCCTCAACTACGATTTCGCCGACGCCGCTTTCCTCGGCAACGCGAACCAGCTCGCGAATCTGGTTGATATCCACGTAATCGTCCTCCTTGGTATTGCTCGACTCTTCCTGCATAAGGAAGTCGACTCTCTCAGATGCACGGTGCTTGCTCAAGAACGTGCGCGCCTCGTTCGGGAACAGCGCGTACATGAGCACGTCCTCTTCGCTTTGCGCCAAATCGCCGATTTCCTCGGCAACCTCGTCGTAAGTGGTGGTGACCAGGCTTGACGGCGCAACGTCGTCGGGCAGCACCTGCGAATTGCCCGCGACTTTCTTCATGATCTCAGAATCGATGCGGCCCGGCGCCTTGCCGTAGTAGCCGCAGATGTAGTCCTTCATTTCCTTGGATACAACGCCCCAGCGCTTGCCGGTAAGCACGTTGAACACAGCCTGCGTGCCGACAATCTGCGACATGGGCGTAACAAGCGGCGGATAGCCGACCTCGGCGCGTACGCGCGGGATTTCCTTCATGACCTCGGGCAGGCGGTCGGAGGCGTTCTGCACCTCAAGCTGGCTCATGAGGTTCGACATCATGCCGCCGGGCACCTGGTGCGAGTACACCTGCATATGGATAAGCGAGGACACGCCGCGCTTGTAGTGGCTGCGCTTGCGCACTTCCTCCCAGTATTCGGCGATTTCGAACAGCAGGTTGAGGTCAAGCCCCGTGTCGTAGCGGCTTTCCTGCAGCGCCGCCACCAGCATCTCGACGGCGGGCTGGGAGTTGCCGAAGGCCAGCGGCGCGGACGCGGTGTCGACGATGGACACGCCCGCCTCGGCAGCCTTGATGTAGTTTGCCGGAGCCATGCCGCCAACATAGTGGCAGTGCAGATGCACCGGCAGGCCGATTTCGGCATTCAGCGCCTTGACGATGCGCTCGGCGCGGTACGGCGTCATAAGGCCGGCCATGTCCTTCACGCAGATGGAGTCGGCGCCCAGCTCCTTGAGCTGTTGCGCGTACTCCAGATAGCTGTCAAGCGTATGAACAGGGGAAATAGTGTAAGAGATTGCACCCTCGAAATGGCCGCCGCACTCGTTGACCGCCTCGGCGGTGTCCACGACGTTGCGGATGTCGTTCAGCGCGTCGAACACGCGGAACACGTGCACGCCGTTGCGCTTCGACGCCTTGATGAAGCGATTCACAATCTCGCGAGAATAATGCTTATAGCCAACCAGGTTCTGGCCGCGCGTGAGCATGGACAACGGCGTGTTCGGCGTTGCCGCGTTGATGGAGCGCAGGCGGTCCCAGGGATTCTCATCCAAGAAACGCATGCATGAGTCGAACGTTGCGCCGCCCCATGCCTCGATTGCCCAGTATCCGACGCGGTCCATCTTTGGCAGGATCGGCAGCATGTCGCCGATGCTCATGCGCGTCGCCCACAGGCTCTGCTGGCCGTCACGGATGGTGGTATCCATGATCTGAAGCCTTGGCATGAACTCGCACCCCCTTCGTTATCAAGTGGTATATGACCGTATAGATCGAAACCAGGATTATAGAAGAAGGCGGCAGCGTTGCCGGCCGCATACAGCGAATTCACGGGCAAGAAACAGAAACCGCACCCCGGCGGCGCCCAGAAGCGCGAACCGCCCCAGCCAACCCTTCACGCACGTAACGATTCAAGTGCGCAGCCGCGAGAGACCCCATATACAACAAATGCGCCCAAAGGGCGCATATTGAAACTCCGGAACACCACCAAAGTCAGCGAGGGCCGCTCTGGTGCCCGGAATTCGCCTGAAACAAGCGAGCATAGGCCTTTTGGGCCATGCTCGCGCAGTTGAAGGTGAAGGTCGGGTGCCAGAGCGGCCCGCAGCGTCGAGTCAATTCGCCGGCCGGCAGGCCGCCGAAACTATTAAACGCGCTTGATGACGCGGCCGTCGCGGGTGTCGATCTGCAGCACGTCGCCGATTTCGACGAACGTGGGGACCTGCAGCTCAACGCCGGTCTCGAACGTGGCCGGCTTCGTGGTGTTCGTGGCGGTATCGCCCTTGAAGCCCGGCTCGGTGTGCGTGCACTCAAGCTCGACGAACATCTGCGGCTCGATGCTGATAAGCTCGTCGCCGGCGTACAACAGGCTGGCCTCGTCGTTTTCCTTCAGCCACTTCGCCGTGTCGCCCACGGTTTCGGTGGGGATGCTCATCTGGTCGTACGTGTTCGGGTCCATGAAGTAGTAGTCGGAACCGTCGTTGTACAGGTACTGCATCTTGCGGGTTTCCAGACGCACGGTGTCGAACTTCGTGCCGGCGTTGAACGTGTAGTCGACAACGCGGCCGGTTTTGATGTCGCGAAGCTTCGTGCGCACGAATGCGCCGCCCTTACCAGGCTTGACGTGCTGGAATTCGACGATGGTGCACATCTTGTTGTTGTTGATGATGCACATGCCGTTCTTGAAGTCGGCGGTAGAGATTGCCACTGGTAGTTCCTTTCAAACGTTCAGACGACCGGAGCCGCCCCTTTAGTTCAACCTTTACAGTATAACCATCTCATGCGTAGATTGCGTGAACACGTCGAACCCTTCTTCGGTGACCACGCCGAAATCTTCCAAGCGCATGCCTAATTCGCCTTCAAGGTAGATGCCCGGTTCCACTGTGACCACGTTGCCCGGCGCAAGCAGCGCGGTGTTGCGCGGCGACAACACCGGCTCCTCGTGTATGTCGATGCCCACGCCGTGCCCAAGCCCGTGGCCCATCTTGCCGGCAAAACCGCCCGCCGCCAGCACGTCTTCGGCCAGCTGGTGCATGTCCGCACCGGTAACGCCGGGGCGAAGCGCTGCTTCAACCCGCTCGTTTGCCTGGCGCATGGTATCGTATGCGCTGCGCATCTTCGCGTCCGGCTGCCCGATGAACACCGTGCGCGTCATGTCGGAGCAATAGCCGTGCGCCCGCGCGCCGAAGTCCATGACCACGCATTGTCCCGCCTCAAGCTTCGTTTCACCGGGAATGGCGTGCGGACTTGCGCCGTTTGCGCCCGTGGCCACGATAGACGAAAACGCCAGGCCCGACGCGCCGTGGCGAAGCATCCAATCCTCTAGCTCAACCTGCACTTCGCGTTCGGTCATGCCCGGCTTCATGAACGTGATGATGTAGCTGAACGCCGCGTCGGTGATGGCCTGCGCCGCCTTCATGCGCGCCACCTCAGCCGGCTCCTTCACCGCGCGCAAAGCCCGCACGAAATCGGTGGTTTCGCGCAGCTGGGGGGCAGCCGGCGCCTCGGCGAGCGCGCGCTCGAGCGCTCGGAAACCCGCAAGCGTCATGCTGTCCTCGATGCCCAGCACGATGTCGGCGGGCGCTACGCCACCCGCTGCGTTCGCATGGCGCGCCGCGAACACATCGGCCACCCAGGCGCCGTGGCCCATGCGCGCGTCGTCAATGGCGATAACACCTTCGCCGGCAGCTACCTTGCGCGCGGCGCCCGCATAGCGCGAATCGGTGTGCAGCACCGCATCATGCGGCGTGACCAACAGCGCATGCGCCTGCTCGTCGTCGAACACGTTATCGAACGCCGTCAGCCATTCGATGCTTGCGGTGTCACGCACCAAAAACGTACGGATGCCAGCTTGTGCCGCCGCTTCGCGCAAACGCGCCAAACGTCCTGCGGCCTGGGCTTTCATACTATTCGTCATGATAATCACGACCTGCCATAATCACTTGCCCGCTTTTATAGCGGTTTTCATACCCTTCGCCCAAGCGCTCGGTCACGCCTTCCAGCAAGATGTCGAGCGCATCGCAATAGCCCGCAAAGCCGCGCCCTTTCACCTGCGCCACGCACGCCGGGGCAATCACCGAGATGCGGCGAAACGGCTCGCGTGCATCAACATCGGAGATGTGCACTTCCACGCACGGCGTGCTGACGCTGCCAAGCGCATCGCGCAACGCGTAAGAGTAGTGCGTGTGTGCACCGGGATTGTAGATGATGCCGTCGCACGCGCCGTGCGTGGCGTGAATCTTCTCCACCAGGTCGCCTTCATGGTTGGACTGAAAGCACTCCACCTCGCAATCGTGCGCCGCGCCGTACTCGATTACCTGGCGCTCAAGCTCAGCCAGCGTGTTGTTGCCGTACACGCCAGGCTCGCGAATGCCCAGCATGTTGAGATTCGGGCCGTTCATCAGCAGGATTTTCTTCACGAAACGCTCCTTTCACCCCGCGGCGGCATGCCGCGCTTGGCGCCGCTTGCGGGAAATGCAAAGGCCGAGCGATGCGCCCGGCCCGCATCGTTTGCGTTGCGCAGGCTATTTGCCCGCGAAGTAGGTTTGCAGATGGCGCAAAATGGTGGCATCGTCCACGTCGACGAGCTTCCACGCGCCCACGTCCTCAAGCAGCATGAAGCGCACCTGCCCGTGGCGAGCCTTCTTGTCGCGCTTCATGGTTTCCAGCACGTTTTCCGGCGTGGCCTTCCAGTCAAGCGCCGGCAAGTTCAACGCATCAAGCAGCTGCGCCTGCGCTTCGGCAAGCTCGGCCGGTGTGCCTACCAGGCTCTCGCCCAAAAGCGCCGCGAAGCGCATGCCATCCGCCACGGCGTGGCCATGGGAATACGTGCCGTAGCCCGACAGCTTCTCGATGGCGTGTGCCAACGTGTGCCCATAGTTCAGGCATTCGCGCACACCGCGGCTTTCCGTTTTGTCCTGCGCCACCACGTCGGCCTTGAACACCACGCAGCGCGCGATGGCCTCGGCAACCACGTCGGCTTGGCGCGCTGCCATGGCCTGCGCCTGGTCGGAAAGCCAGAAGAAGAACTCGTCGCCGTCGATGAGCGCCGACTTCGCCACCTCGCCGCAACCGCACGCCCATTCGCGCGACGGTAACGTTGCCAGCACGTCGGTGTCGGCGCACACGAATGCGGGCTGTTTGAACGCGCCGACAAGGTTCTTGCCCGCCGTCAGGTTCACGCCCGTTTTGCCGCCGACGCTTGAGTCCACCATGGATAGCAACGTAGTGGGCACCTGCACCACCTGCACGCCGCGCATGTACGTGGCCGCGGCAAAACCCGCCAGGTCGCCGACGCAGCCGCCGCCAAGCGCTACCACCACGCAGTCGCGTTCAAGCGCCAACGCGGCCATGGCCTCCCAAACCTCGCCGATCACCGCGATGGATTTCGCCTCTTCACCTGCGGGAACGCAGATATCGGACACATGGTAGCCCGCCTCGGCAAGCGATGCTTTCGCTCGCGAAAGGTACAGCGGGCCAACGTTGGTGTCCGTGATGACAAGCACCTGCTCGGCGCCGGCAAGCGACGGCACGTTGCGCATGGACTGCCCCAGCGAGGCCAGCACGCCCGCGCCGATGCGCACGTTGTACGCAACCTCGCCGGGGATGTTCACCACTACTTTTGTCGCAGGCACAGCACGCCCTCCTTCTCAAGGATGTCCTGGATTTCCTGCGCAACAACGTTGATGGACTTGCCCACCGTATCGATGGACACGCTGGCAACGTCTTCGTACATGGGCAAGCGCCCCGCGATGGTCTTGCGCGCCGTTTCCAGGTCTTTGAACAGCGGACGCGTGGAAACATCGCTGACGCGCTCAACGGCCTGCTCGGCCGTGACCTGCAGGTACACTACGAAGCCGTTCTGCTTCAGGATTTCGCGGTTTTCTTCGCGTAGCACGATGCCGCCGCCGCACGACACCAGCATGGGGCCTTTGTGCGCAAACTCGGCCAGCGCCTCGGTTTCCATAGCACGGAACGCATCTTCGCCTTCCGTGGCGAAGATCTGGTTGATGGAGCGGCGTTCGCGACGCTCGATGTAGGCGTCAAGGTCAATGGTGGCCAAGCCGCACTGGCGCGCCAAGCGGCGCGACGTAGACGTTTTACCCGCAACCATGAAGCCGACGAAGAACACGTTGCGCGTAAGCTCGTACACCGGGCGGCTTGCCGGTTTGAGCTCGGGACTGTTCACAACGGAGACAACCTCGTCGGGCGTGGTGACCGAAAGCGTATAGGCAATCGGATTCGTTTCCGGCGTGATGGTCTGGTTTTCCGCGTCCTTCGTTTCCATGGGACTTCCTTCCTAACTTGCTAGCGCGACATGGTGTTCAGTCGCTGCTTGTACGCTTTGATGGCGGCCTTGATATCGGCCATGTTGTCGGAACCGAACTTGCGCATATAGGCATCTGCCAGGGCAAACGCCACTTCTCCTTCTGCAACCACCGCGGCAGCGGGCACGGCGCACACGTCGCTGCGCTCCTTGGAGGCCTGCGCTACCTCAAGCGTGTCGAGGTTCACCGTTTGCAGGGGCTGCATCAGCGTGGGAATGGGCTTCATTGCCGCCGTGACCACCAACGGCATGCCCGTGGTCATGCCGCCCTCAAGGCCGCCGGCATTGTTTGACGTGCGCGTGAACTTCGCGTTCGCGCGATCAAGCTCGATGGGATCGTGCACCTGCGAGCCAGGGCGACGGGCGCATTCGAAGCCCATGCCGAATTCCACGCCCTTGATGGCAGGAATGCTGAACAGCGCGCCGCCGATGGTGGACGTGAGGCGCTCGGTAGGCACGGCGTAATCGCCCACGCCGGGAAGCAGGCCGCGCACCACCACGCGGAACGTGCCGCCCAGGCTGTCCTTCGTTTTGATGGCGCGGTCGATCTCGCGCTTCATGGCCTCGGTTGCCTCGGCATCGGGACAGCGCACCTCGCTAGTTTCGATGGCAAGCGGCGTGTACTGCGCGGCGTTCATGTACGGGTTTTCCTCGCGCATGGACACGCTGCCGATGGACACGACGTACGAGAAGATGTCGACGCCCAGCTCGGCCAGAAACTCGCGCGCAATGCCTGCGGCCGCCACGCGCGGTGCCGTGGTGCGGGCGCTTGAACGCTCAAGGATGTTGCGGCAGTCGTCCGTATTCGTTTTGAGCGCGCCCACCAAATCAGCATGGCCGGGACGCGGCGTCACCTCGCGCACCAGGTCAAGCGGCGCTTCGCCGAACGGGGCCATGCGGTCGGTCCAGTTTTCCCAGTCGCGATTCTTCACGATCATGGCAACGGGGCTGCCCATGGTGCGGCCGAAACGGATGCCGGAGATGACCTGCACCGTGTCACGCTCGATCTTCTGGCGACCGCCGCGACCATAGCCCGATTGGCGGCGCGCAAGGTCGATGTTGATCTGCTCTTCGGACACCTTCAGGCCCGCGGGAACGCCTTCGATGATGGCAACAAGCCCTTGTCCGTGGCTTTCGCCTGCAGTGTAGTAACGCATGTGTATTCCTTCGTGCATCGGGCGCGGCGGGTGCATGCCGTTGCGCCGTCGGAGTTGTTTGTGCTACGCGCGGGGGCAGTCGAAACCCGCCGCATCCGCCATGGCGTTGAACATGTCAGCATCGCTCATAGCCAGGTCGACGCTTTGTGCTGTGGAAACGATGCGCGCCGTTGCCACAGCCTGGGCAACCAGCATGCCGCCGCCGTTGCACGCCTGGCATCCAACCGCCAAAGCGTCCTCGACCAGCTTCGTGCGGCCTGCAGCGTAAACGGCGTCCATGACCACCTGGCGCGCGCTCAACAACTTCGTATCGAACGGCGCCGGGTCACCGGGCTTCATGCCAAGCGGCGTTGCGTTGATGATGATATCGGCCGACGCGATAAAATCGGCCGCGCTTCCGTAGGAACCAAAGCGGAACGTGGGGACCTCGTACGCCTCGCGCAGGCTTCGCCTGCCATTACTGCCGGGCACCTCCCCCTCGGCCGTGCTCATGAGCAGGCCAAACCGATCGATATAGCTTTCAAGCACGCGTCGAGCACGCTGGTCGTCGCGCGACAGCAGCATGAGCGAGTCGGCGCCGGCAACGGCGCATGCGTGCATGATGGAAAGCGCCGTGGGGCCTGTACCGCACACGGCAACGCGCTTGCCTTCGAAGCGCACGCCCATCAACTCCAGGAAACGCACGCAACCCGCGCCATCGGTGTTGTAGCCCGCAAGCCCGTCGTCTTCGCGCACCAGCACGTTCGCCCCTTGCGCCAGCACGGCGCTAGGATCTTTGCGAGTTGCGGCTTTGAAGGCCAAAGGCTTATACGGAGTGGTGATGTTGATCGACAGGAATTGACGTTCATCCAGAAACGTGCGGGCATCGTCCAGCTCCGCATAATCGGCGAAATCGTACGTCCAAGGAAGACCGCACGCACCGTACACGGCGTTGTACATTACCGGCGATTTCGAATGCGCAACAGGGTGCCCCAGAATATAGAGGCGTTCGCCTTCGCTCTGCTCGGTCATGGAATTCCTTCCTCATTGCAAAAGAGCCTGCAGATTTGCAGGGATTCCATCATACCAATGTCGTCGGCTCTCGCACCGTTAAATCCTGAGCGGCGAGCTAGAGCTTTGGAGAGGCGGCTTCCATGCCGCTTGCGCATTCGCACAAGGCAGCGTTTCCGGGCTCGGCATGCGCTGGTTGCGGCACGCCGCCTTCGGGCAGCGCATCGCCCAAGATAGCGCGCTCGACCATGCGAACATAGCGCGTATGCTTAAGGTCTTGCTCAACCAGCGGGGCCAGCAGATACGCGGAAATGCCCGCGTTATGCGCAGCAAGCACATCGGTGGACAGCTGATCGCCCACCATCACCGTTTCGGCGCGTTTCGCACCCAGCTTGCGCATGGCCACGAACAAGGCGGCAGGTATGGGCTTCATGGCCTTCGCCACGATAGGCATGGACAGCCTGTTGGCAAGCTGATGCACGTTTTCGTGCCAGTTGTTCGACACCAAGCAGAATTGCACGCCGGCATCGCGCGCCTGCGCAAGCCAAAGTCCCACGTCGCGCGGCACATCGTGCGTAGCGCGCGAAAGGATGGTGTTGTCGATGTCAAGCAACACGAAACGGAACCCACAATCAAGCAGGTCCCGTTTGATGTTGATGTGAGAGATGCGCGAGAAATACCGTTCAGGCTGCAGATACGACATGGTCACCTACGAGGAGTACGTGGCCTGATGCTCGTCGTACGTTTCGCTGAACTGGTAGTTGTCGCCCTCGAAATAGAAGAAGTAGTACTTGCCCAGCGCGTCTTTGTTCGGTGCGCACACGGCCTGCAAGCACTCGATGGAAGGCGAGCAGATGGGCGTAGGCGGCAGACCCGGGTTCGTGTATGTGCTGTACGGGGAATCGGCGTGCACCTCTTCAGGCGTGGGATCGTGACCGACAACATAAGCCGTGGTGGCATCGGACTGCAAAAGGCCGTTGCTCGGCTCGCCTTGCGTGGTCAAGCGATTGTAGAACACCGAGGCCACCTGCGCGCGAACGCCTTCGTCGCCGCTGGATTCCTTTTCAACGATAGAAGCAAGGTTGACTGCCTGGTACAGCGACAGGCCCTGGGATTGCGGATACGACCAATCAAGGCCCGCCGTTTCGGTTTGGAACTGCGTAAGCATGGCGCGAATGAGGCTGTCGGCCGTAGCGTCAGGGGAGATGTCGTACGTCTTCGGGAACAGGAAGCCCTCAAGGCTGTTCGTGCCCGCCGACTCCAGAAAGCTGAAGTCGCCCGCATACACGCTTGCATTTGAAGCCACGTTCGTGAAATCGTCCGCGGTCACGTTGCCGTTCGTAGCGGTTTCCACTGCCGAAGCGATTTCGCTAAGGCGATAACCTTCGGGGATGGTAAGCGTTGCGGTAACAGGACCCGCCTGCAGCGATGAGATGATGTCGTCGACCGATGCACCGCCAGTGAACACATACGTGCCCGGCTTCAGATCCGCAGCGGCGCCTAACGCGTTTACGCGGTCGGTGAAGTCCTTCGAAGTGGACACCAGCTTAGCGTCGACAAGCGCCTTGCCAATGTCATTGGCCCCTTCGCCATCGCTGACCACAACCGTTGCCTGTTCGCCATCGGCCAAAAGTTCCGCCTTCGGCGACATGCAGCTTGCCACTGAAGAGCCGACAAACCACAGGATGGCCAGCACCACCAGCACCAGCACCACAGTGAACGCGATTGCGGGCACTTTGCTGCGTTTCGGCTGGATATAGCTGGTATCGTACGTGCGGAACATGCGGTCGCCGCGTGCGTGGGCAGAACGGGCTGCGTGGTTCGGACGACGGGAATACGTCACTTGCTTACGAAGGGGCATAGATTACTTACCTTTCGCTGGAATTGCGTGCGTCAAGCCATGCTTGCAAGAACACGCTTGCTGCAATCATATCGATTTTGCCGCGCATATCGCGTTCCGACATGCCGCTTTCACGCAAACTGCGCTTGGCCTCCTGCGAGCTTAAACGCTCATCGGTGAACTCAACGGGGAGGCTTGCGGCCTTGCCGATTTTGCCGGCAACCTCTCGGATACGCGCCGCCTGCGAGCCTTCTTCGCCCGAAAGCGTGTACGGAAGGCCGGAGAGCAGCAATTCCGGCTCCCAATCCTCCAACACGCGACGCCAGCTTTTCGCATTTGCCAGCACATCGTTTGTAGGAAGCACGCATACAGGAGACGCAACGCGCTCGCGTGGGTCGCTGACGGCAACGCCGATACGCGTTTGGCCGATATCCAATGCAAGAATTCTCATAGTAATCCTTACTTTACCAGATAACCTTAGACACGAAAACGCCCCGCAGCTTGTTGCTGCGGGGCGCACATTGCGAAAGCTAAAGCTACAGCAGCATCTTGCGAGCAGCTTCCAGAGCATCATCGATGCCCGCGGCGTTCTTGCCGCCAGCCTGCGCCATGGAAGGCTTGCCACCGCCACCGCCCTGCACGCAAGGGGCAATGGCCTTGATGATGGCACCAGCGTTAAAGCCCGCCTCAACCGCTTCAGGCGAACCGGCAGCCATGAGCACGGCTTTACCGTCTTTCTCGCCGATCAGCACGCATGCGCCCGGCTTGGGCATACGTGCATGCAAGATATCCCAGCCGTTGCGCAGAGCGCCTGCATCGGCAACTTTCACGCGAGAGATGATGACGGGATAGCCAGCAGCAGATGCAACAGCAGAATCCACAAGCTTCGTAATGTTGTCGTCGGACACGATGCCCTTGCTCTGCTTCGCCTTCTTCGCGAACTCGCGCAGCTGCTTGATGTTAGCAGCCGTACGTTCGGACACGTCGAACAGCGGCACGCGCAGCTCCTCGGCGGTTTCCTTCAGCTCGGACTCAACTTTGTTGATGTATTCAAGCGCGCCAAAGCTGGTGACGGCCTCGATGCGACGCACGTTCGCGCCGACGCTTGTTTCGCTGGTGATCTTCATCAGGCCGATTTCGGCAGTATTGGCAACATGGCAGCCACCGCACAGCTCGCGAGAGAACGTGCCGCACTCGACAACGCGCACCTGCTCGCCGTACTTCTCGCCGAACAGCGCCGTCACGCCGCCTTCGCGGGCAGCATCAAGCGACGTCTCGTAGATGTTCGTAGGCGTAGCAGACATGATGAACTCATTCGCAACGCGCTCAACTTCGGCCAGCTGCTCGGGCGTGACCGCGGCAAAATGCGTGAAGTCGAAACGCAAGCGATCGGGACCGACGTAACTGCCTGCCTGGGACACATGCTCGCCAAGCACCTGGCGAAGCGCCGCATGCAGAATGTGCGTAGCCGTGTGGTTGCGCGTAACGCGAGCGCGGCGACCGGCTTCCACGGTGGCAGTGACGACCTGTTCAGCGCACAGCGTGCCCTCGACCACCTTCACCACGTGGCACACCAGGCCCTTTTCGGGAGCCTTCGTGTCGATGACCTCGGCCTTCACGCCGTCGCAAGCGATAACGCCCGCGTCGCCGACCTCGCCACCCATTTCGGCGTAGAACGGCGTGACATCAAGCACAACCTCGCCCTGCTGACCAGCAGCAAGTTCGTTTACGCGAGTGCCATCCTTCACCAAAGCTTTCACGGTTGCCTGGGCGGAAAGCTCTTGATAACCGACGAACTTCGTCGCTCCAAGCTCCTTGAGCAGGTCAGCATGCACGCCGCCGTACGTGCTCCAGGCCGCTTCCGCGTCCTTCACGTTTGCGGCACGGGCGCGCTCGCGCTGCTGTTCCATGCAACGCTCGAAGCCATCCATGTCAACCTCAACTCCACGCTCTTCGCACAGCTCGCGCGTGATGTCGACCGGAAAGCCGTACGTGTCATGCAGCGTGAATGCTTGATCGCCCGGCAGCACCGTGCCATCAAGCTTATCAAGCGCGTCGGAAAGGAACGCGCGGCCCTGGCGCAGGTTGGCGCCGAAGCGCTCTTCCTCGGACAGGATGATGCCGCGGATAAGCTCACGGTTCTCCACGATTTCAGGGTACACGCTGCCCATGAGCTTCACGACTTCGTCCACGTACTCATTCAGGAACGGCTTGTCGAGGCCGAGCATGTGGCCCTTCATAACCGCACGACGCAGCAAGCGACGCAGCACGTAGCCGCGGCCCTCGTTAGACGGCAGAATGCCGTCGGCAATCATGAACGTGACCGAACGGCTGTGGTCGGCGATGATGCGCAGACACAAGTCAGCTGCTTCGTCCTTGCCGTACTCCACGCCCGCCAAGCGCTCGCCCACCGCAACAAGGCTGCGCAGCACATCGGTGTCGTAGTTGTTCGTAACGCCCTGCATGATAGCGGCCATGCGCTCAAGGCCCATGCCGGTATCGATGTTCTTCGTTTGCAGCGGAGCAAGCGTGCCGTCTTCCTGACCGTCAAACTGTGTGAACACGCAGTTCCAGTACTCGAGGAAGCGGTCGCAATCACAGCCGGGCTTGCAGTCGGGCTTGCCGCAGCCAACCTCGGGACCCTGATCGAAATAGATCTCGGAGCACGGACCGCACGGACCGGTAGGACCGGCGCGCCAGAAGTTATCCTCTTCGCCAAGCTTGGAGATGTGGTCTTCGGCAACGCCCAAAGACTTCCAGATTTCGATGGTTTCGTCATCGTCTTCGAAGACGGTGAAGTACAGCTTTTCCTTCGGCAGCCCCAGAACCTCAGTGGAGAACTCGAAGGCCCATGCGCACATTTCCTTCTTGAAATAGCGGCCGAAGCTGAAGTTGCCAAGCATTTCGAAGAACGAAAGGTGACGGGCATCGCCGATGTTGTCGATGTCGTTCGTACGCACGCACTTCTGAACGGTGGTGGTGCCGATGTAGGTGGGGTCAAGCTCCTTTTGATGCAGGAAGTAGGGCTTGAACTGCACCATGCCGGCGCTGGTGAGCAGCAGCGACGGATCGTCGGGGATAAGCGAGGAGGACGGCAATCGCTTGCAGCCTTTTTCCTCGAAGAATTTCAAGTACTTCTCGCGGATCTCCGCGCTTGTCATGTACTTCATGTGCCTGTCTTTCTAACTCTGCCTTATTGCATACCCGCAGCTTGTGCGAGCTTATTGCTATCCTTTGCGCTTGCCGAACGGGCCTTTGCCGCCATCGACCTTCACGCGCTCTATTGCCGCCGATATATCCGGATGCGGCGATGTGGCGTCCGCAATGGGGTCGAGCGTGCCATCGGATTTTGGCGTTCCCTGAAAGAACACGCCGTCTTCCGCCACCAGCTGACGCCCGGTATGCTTTTCGAAATAATACACGAAAACGGACTTCATAACCGCCACGGCGGGAATAGATGCCAGCATGCCCACAAGCGAGCCGGTGAAGCCGCTCATGGCGCCACCGATAGCGCTGCCGGCCATCAAGGCAATCAATGTCAATGCGGGGTGGATATCAACGGAAGACGCCATGATCTTCGGCGAAACGAACGTGTACACCACTTGTTGGATGACGATGGTGCCCACCAGCGCCGCCACCGCAATCCAAGGACTGACGAACACGCCGACAATTGCCGCCAAGGCGCCGCCAAGCCAGGGACCCACGATGGGAATAATGTTCAAGATACCCGCGATAACGCCCAGAGCGGCATAGTTGGGAATATCAAGAATGGCGAACAAAATGCCACAGCCCAAACCGATGATGCCGCACTGAATAAGCGTGCCCTTGATGTAACCGCCCATGACACGCGTGAACGTTACATGCAGCATGGTCATAGTCTCGGCACGATTCGGACCGGCGAGCCGCATGGTTTCGCGACCAAGGGCGGGCAACTCGATAAGAATCCAAAACGCAATGACCAGCGCAAAGCCTATTGCCATGCATGTGTTCACCAGGCCAGTACCAAAGGCAACCATACCCGTAGCGCTTTGACGCGCAACATCCGACGCTGCCGAACCCAAGGCGGAAAGCGCATCATTGAGATACTTTTGCACGGAATCGTTCTGAAATACGTCGGAGTATTGGGCATACACGCCGTTCGCTAAGCTCATCAAATCGTTGATGTATCCAGGGATGCTTTGAAGCAGATCCCTGAACTGATCACCGAAGCCGAACGCCGGCGAGAACATCAAGAAGAACACCAACACCAAGACAACCACCATCAGCACGTATGCGATGGCCGTTCCCGCTATGCGCGGCACCCCTTTCGATTCCAGCTTGTTCACCGTGCCGCGCAGACAAAACACAATGACGACCGTCCAAAGAAGGATGGCAACCGGAACGCTTAAGATGTTGATGAGGTACACGAAAACGCCGGTGAGCAAGATGCCGCCCACGCACGTCCACACCACCAAAAACCAGCGCTTGGTCTTCTCCATGCGAAGATCCGCGTTGTCCGACACCTCAATCAACCCCTTAATGCATGCAACGAAGTGCTATTCGGCTTTGCCGCCCTCTTGACCGTACGTGAAATAGGCAGGGCCTTCATCCGTAAGCTCTTTTGCCTGAGCAGCGGCTTCGCTTGCAGGCGCATCTTCTTGCTTGCCCGCTTTGTCCGCAGCTGCATCGGCGGCGCCGGCCAAAGCCGCGGCCTGCGCTTTCGCCTTCGCTTCGCCCAAAGCAACGGATTCGTCGCTTGCGCGCTTCGTCTTCAGCTTGTCACGTACCTTCGACGTGACGTTGTTCATGATTTCCATAGGGGCGTTCGTAACGGTTTCAACCGCACCGACCGCATTAGAGGCGGAATCAGTAATTTCGCCGACGTCTTCCAGAATTTGATCAAGGCGCATGATTTCCAGATTCGCCGCGTCCACGGTCAAAGACACGCGGTCGACAAGCGGGTCGACTTTGTCAGCCACGGGTTCAAGCGACTTCGTGATGCGCTGCACGCTTTCAAGCGTAGGGTCCAGCTGCTGCTTCATCTCGTCGACTGTTGCGCGGGTTTTACGCACCGTCACAACCAGCTCGACCACGAACCAAATCAAAGCGATGCCGACCACCACGTACACGACGGGCAGCACCATGCCCATAACCTCGCCGAATTCCACCGAGCGCCTCCTTTACCTGCACGTTATCCGCGCCAACTATAGCACGCCAGCAAGAATTCTACCTGTTGGGCGCGTTCGTCTACACTGGCCATTCATAGCGGTTGCCCAGCGGTTACCATCACTCGGACGTGGGGTTTTGCCCTTCGGTCGGCCGCTGTTGTTGTTGCTGTTGCTTGGCGCGAACGGCCGCCGCATGCGCCGCCCGAGCGCGGTCGCGCGCCGTTGCCTCGACGCGATACGCCTCCCAGCCCCTTTCGGACGGATGGTAGAAGCATCCACGTTCAAGGCCCTGCGGCAAATAGCGCTGATCAACCCAGCCACCTGGATAGTCGTGCGGGTACTTATACTCCCCATAGCTTTCCGAGCCCGGACGATGACGATCGCGCAGGTAGTCGGGCACATCACGTTTCGGCCCATGGCGCACCTCAGCCAACGCGGCGTCGATGCCAGCTTCCGCGGCGTTGCTTTTCGGCGCAAGCGCAATGTACACCGCCGCTTGCGCCAGGTTGATGCGGCACTCCGGGTACCCGATGACCTCGGCAGCCTTGAATGCGGCCTCGGCCACCAGCAGCGCTTGAGGATCGGCGTTGCCAACGTCTTCAGACGCGTGGATGAACATGCGCCGCGCAATGTATTTCGGGTCTTCCCCGCCGTCGATCATGCGGGCAAGCCAGTACAGCGCCGCATCGGGATCGGAACCGCGCATGGATTTGATAAACGCGGATATGATATCGTAATGCATATCCTTGTTCTTGTCGTACGGCAAAGCGCGATGTGGCGTGGCGCTTTCCACCTGGGCTTTCGTGATAACCGCAGGCTTTTGGCGCGTACCCGGCTTCTGCATGCCCGCCGCAAGCTCAAGCGTGGTAAGCGACGCACGCCCGTCCCCGCCCGCCAAAAGCACGATGGCGCTGCGCGCCGCAGGCTCAAGCGTGTAGCAGCCGTCAAGCCCGCGCGGGTCGGCCACAGCACGGTCGACCAAACGCGCGATATCGCCATCGGAAAGCCCGTGCAGCTCCACCACGCGCGAACGGCTGATAAGCGCCGAGTTCACTTCGAAAAACGGGTTTTCTGTAGTAGCGCCCACCAACACCACCACGCGGTTCTCAACCGCATGCAGCAGTGCATCTTGCTGGCTGCGGTTGAAACGGTGGATCTCGTCGACGAACAAAATGGTGCGCGAGCCGTTGAGCGCCAAGCGCTTTTCTGCCGCGTCGATTTCACGGCGCAGATCAGACACCGTGCCGCCGATAGCGGAAACCTCCACAAACGCCGCTTTCGTTGTTTCCGCGATAACGTGTGCAATGGACGTTTTTCCCGTTCCGGCAGGGCCGTACAAAATAACAGAGCTGACGTTGTCCTGTTCGATGGCCGTGCGCAGCCAGCTGCCCGGGCCCACAGCGTCGGCCTGCCCCACCACATCTTCAAGCGTGCGTGGACGCATGCGCACCGCCAGCGGCGCGACCTGCTGTTTCCGCTCGTTTTCCATTGCCGTGAATAATGTGTCCATGCCCGACCTCGCTTCTTGATTGGGCACCCATGATACCATGCGAACGTTTGTTTGCCTAGCGGGCAATTCTCCAACCTCGGCAACAACTTCGCAGCCACACAAACGCGTCCAAAGACAATCGGCGAAACAAGGTAGCCCTCTGCTACGTTTCGCCGATCGTGTCAAGACTTTACTTTGGCTTGAAGCCTCATATACTCAAAGACAGGTTCCGCCCTTGTCGCCGTACTTTTGCGATGGACCGATGCTATTTCTGAGGGAGCTCAAGATAGCCTGTGGAACGGAGATTCGTACCCGTTGGCACGAAAGCCGGGAAGCATGCTGCGAGCACCCACCTTGACTGAGGTGGGTTCATCCTTCCGGCCAGGGGCGGAACTTTTTTGTGCCCTTTTTCGCCCTACGCGCCGGGGAACATCAAAACGAACGTGGTTCCCTCGCCAAGCTTGCCCTCAACGGCAATCACACCATGGTGATACTGCACGGCATGCTTCACGATGGCCAGGCCAAGGCCCGTGCCGCCCGTTTCCTTCGAACGACTTTTATCCAGGCGGAAGAAGCGCTCGAAAATCTTCTCGCGCATATTCTCCGGAACACCTGGCCCCGTATCGGACACGCGCACTTCCACCAATTCGCGGATGACGCCCTCCGCACCCTCTTCGCGAAACGCCACGACATCGACAGCCTGGGCGGGCCGGCGCGACACGCGCACGCTTACCGTGCCGCCTTCGCGGTTGTAGCGGATGCCGTTTTCGATAAGGTTGTACAACATCTCCTCGGCCAGCGTCTCGCTGCCGCGGATGAACGCGGAATCGCCTTCCACCTTGACGGAAACATCCCGGTCAGAGGCGAACGAGGACAGCCGGTCGTCCATGCGGTCGGCCACGCCGCGCACATTGATGGGAAGGTCCTCGCGCGTGAACGCGCTTTCGTCGAGCTTCGACAGCGTCAGCACGTCGTTGATAAGCCCGCGCATCGCCTGGGCCTCGTCGTAGATAAGGCCCGCGAACTTCTGGCGATCGCCCGGCAGCACCATGTCGTTCTTCATGAGCTCGGCGTATCCCGAAATGACCTGCAGCGGCGTTTTCATTTCGTGGCTGACGTTGCTGGAGAAGTCGCGGCGCATCGATTCGGCCTCGGCAAGCTCTTTGTTCTGCTTCTTGAGCAGCGTTTGCTGATCGTCGATGCGCTGCAGCAGCGGCACCATTTCCTCGTAAATCTCGTTCTCAAGCGGCTCGGCCATGTCAAGCGCATCGATGGGCTTCATGATGTGCTTCGTCAGGATGCGCGAAAGCAGAAACACCAGGCCGGCAGCCACGACCAACGCCACCGCAACGGGCAAGAGCATTTCGCCCAAGAACGCGAACAGCGAGTGACGCGTTTCCGAAAGGCGCACGATGCGGCCGTCGGACAGCTTTTCGGCGGCATATACCGTGTCGGTGCCAAGCGTGTCAGAATAGCGCATGCTTACCGCCCCGCCCGTGCGGGCGGCCTGGCTAACCTCAGGGCGCGACGCATGGTTGTCCATTTGATCGGCGTTTGCCTGGCTATCGTAGAGCACCAGCCCGTTTTCGCTGATAAGCGTGTAGCGCGTCACCCCGCTGAACTGCTGGGAAAGCAACGTGGTAACGTCGGAGGCAGGGGCGTCGTCAAGATACGACGCCGCGCGCGAAGCCGCCTCGGACAGCGCCTGCTCGGCATCGCACTCGTACGAGTAGTAGAAGATGCTGGTCAAGGCCACGGCGAACACCAGCACGATGCCAAGCGTGAACACGAGCACGCTTGTGAAGATGCGCCCCGAAAGACTCCTGAGGCGCTCGCTTGAAGGTCCCATAGGTTGTTCCTATTCAGAACGCTTGATGCAATAGCCCACGCCGCGCACCGTTTTGATGAGTCCGTCGGCGCCGGGGCAGGCGGCGGAGAGCTTCTGACGCAGCGTTTGAATGTGCACATCGACCGTGCGCGTTTCGCCCACGAACGTCATGCCCCACACGTCCTCAAGCAGCTGGCCGCGCGAAAGCACGCGCCCCTCGTTCTGCATCAGCGCGCGCAGCAGGTCGAACTCCTTCAGCGTCAACTCGACAGGCGAACCGCCGGCTGCAACGGTGTGAGCCAGCACGTGCAGCTCAACGGGGCCGCACACCAAGTCGTTGCCCGGGGCAACCGTCGGCGTTGCCGCGCGACGCAGCAGCGCGTTCACGCGGCTGACCAGCTCCATCATGCCGAACGGCTTCGCCAGGTAATCGTCGGCGCCCGAGTCGAGCCCCGTCACCTTGTCGAATTCGGTGCCCTTCGCCGTAAGCATCATGATGGGCAGCGTTTTGGTTGCGGGATTTTCACGCAGGCGGCGCAGCACCTCAAGGCCGTCGATTTCGGGCAGCATGATGTCAAGCAGCACCAGCTCAGGCAGCGTTTCACGGCAAGCGGCGAAGAAATCGCGCGCATTAGCGAACCCCACGGCATCAAGCCCCGTCTGACGCAACGCATACACCGTCAGGTCGCGAATATTGGTATCGTCTTCTAGATAGTAAATCATCGCTGCACCTTCAACCGTTTCCAAAACGCCACCGCTGCGCCGCTGCGCCCGACCTAGCGTTTTGCTAGTCTTTTTCCGTATCTGCAGAGTGTAACGCATGCTCGCCCGTTGCGCGGAAAACTGCCCAACCGGCAATGCGCTCGGCATCGTCGCCCATGCGCTCGAAATACTTCGCCGCCATTAAAAGCTCCGTGAGGTGGCGCGCACCCGAGCTTTCGCCGCGAATCATCTCGACGATCACCTGCTCACAGCGATCGTACAGGTCGTCCACGGCGTCGTCCATAGCGAACACGCGCTGCGCAAGCGCAACGTCCGCGTCCGCAAACGCCTTCACCGCCAGGGCCACCATGTTCGAAACCTTGTCCGTGGCCTGCGCAAACTCGTCAGACAGGTGCGAGGTTGCCTTCGGCGTCAGCTGCTGCGACAGATACGCCACATCGCGCGCCATCTCCTCGATATGCGCCAGGTCGCTGACGATGCGGAACGCACCCGTTACCTCGCGCAAATCATCGGCCACCAGCGGCTGCTGCATCAACATGATGTCAAGGCACCTATCCTCGATGGCCGAACGCAAATGACGGCTTGCCTTGTCGCCCGCCGCCACGCCTTCCGCAGCCTGCTCCTCGCCCGCCAAGGCGCGACCAACCGCGCGCACGTCAAGCACCGACTTCTCGCCGAGCTGCCCCAAAAGCGCGCTGAGGTCTTCCAGCTTCTCGAGATATTTCGTACGCGTTTGCATCAGCTGAACCTTCCTGTCAGGTAGTCTCTCGTTTTCTGCTGCCGTGGGTTGCCGAACAGCTGCTTCGTGGGGCCGGCCTCGATAAGCTCGCCCAGGTAGAAAAACGCCGTCTTGTCGGCCACGCGCGTGGCCTGCTGCATATTGTGCGTAACCACCACCACGGTGCGCTCGCGCGCCAACTGCACCATCAGCTCCTCGATAAGCGCCGTAGACAGCGGGTCGAGCGCGCTGGTGGGTTCGTCCATCAGCAGCACCTCGGGCTTGGTGGCCAAAGCGCGCGCAATGCACAGGCGCTGCTGCTGGCCGCCGGAAAGCCCCAGGCCCGATTGCCCCAGCTTGTCTTTGACCTCATCGAACAGCCCGGCGTCGATAAGGCAGCGTTCCACCAGCTCATCGGCTTCGGAACGCCCGAGTTTGCCCATGCGACGCGGGCCGTACAGGATGTTGTCGCGAATGCTCATAGGGAACGGGTTGGGGTGCTGGAACACCATGCCCACCCGCACGCGCAGCGCGTTGGCATCGCCGGCGAAAATGTCGGTTCCCGCCAGCTTGATGGAGCCTTCGCAGCGCACCGTGGGCACGAAGTCGCACATGCGGTTGAACGTGCGCAGCAATGTGGACTTGCCGCAGCCCGAAGGCCCGATGAAGGCCGTAGCACGGTTTTTCGGGATGTCGAGCGTGATGTTTTTCAGCGTCTGGAAATCGTCGTACCACAGATTGAAATCGCGAATGGAAATCATGGGCTCCGCGTCTACGCCAGACGCCTGCGCCGGGCTTACCGCTTCGCTTCCTTGTTCGATATTCGTCATGGATCAGCCGAACCTTCCCATCAGATAATCCTGCAAGCGCGCATCTTTTGGCTGGCTGAACAGCTGCTTTGTGGGGCCGGTTTCCACCATGTCGCCCACGTAGAAAAACGCCGTGTTGTCGGATGTGCGCGTGGCCTGCTCCATGTTGTGCGTCACGATGATGGCGCAGATGCCGGCTTCGGCGATGGAGCGGATGGTTTCCTCCACCACGAACGTGGAGATGGGGTCAAGCGCGCTGCACGGTTCGTCGAACAGCACCACGTCGGGGTGCATGGCAAGCGTGCGCGCGATGCACAGGCGCTGCTGCTGGCCGCCGGAAAGCGCCATGGCGCTGTGGTCGAGCTTGTCCTTCACCTCGTCCCACAAGGCGCCGGCGCGCAGGCTCTCCTCCACCAGCACATCGCATTCGTCCTTGCCGCGCACCAGCCCGTGGCGCTTCGGCGCGAACAGGATGTTGTCGCGGATGGACTTGCGAAACGGCGTGGGCTGCTGGAATACCATGCCGATGGATTTACGCAGCTCGAACAGGTTTTCCTTGCGCGTGTTGATGTTGCGCCCGTGGTAGAGCACCTCGCCGCCGACCTTGCACTTGGGAATCTCGCGGTTCATAAGGTTCAAGCAGCGCAGAAACGTGGACTTGCCGCAACCCGAAGGCCCGATAAGCGCCGTCACCTGGCCCGCTGAGAACGAAAGCGACGTGGGATGCAGCGCCTCGTTGCCCGCATAGGACACGGTCAGGTCGTGCGTACGCACCAGCGCTTCGCCCGATGCAGACGCCTGCGCAGTAGCGTTCGCGAGTTCGTTTTCCTTCGTCATTCGCTCGTCAGCCTCCTTTCCAGATACTTGCCGACAACGCGCGCCAAAATGTTGAACGCCAGGATGCACACCATCAGCACGGCGGCCGTGCCGTTCGAGATGGCCGTCAGGTCGGGCACCACGCCTTCGCTGTTGATCTTCCAGATGTGCACGGCCAGCGTTTCAGCCGGGCGGAACACGTTCCACGGGCAAGCGGGGCTTGAAAGGTCGAAGTTGGTGAAGTCAAGCACCGGGGCCGACTGGCCGGCCGTGAAGATCAGCGCCGCGGCCTCGCCGAACACGCGACCAGCCGACAGCACCACGCCCGTGACAATGGCGGGCATGGCGGCGGGAAGCAGCACGTGGATGGTGGTTTCCCAACGCGTCAGGCCCATGGCCAGGCCGGCGTCGCGCTGGCTGCGCGGCACGTCCTCAAGCGCCTGCTGGATAACGCGCACCAAGATGGGGATGTTGAACATGGTGAGCGCCACCGCGCCCGCGATGACGGAGAAACCCCAGCCCATGTACAGCACAAAGAACAGAAAGCCGAACAGGCCCACCACGATGGACGGCAAGCTCGAAAGCGTTTCGATGGCTGTTTTCGCCACCGCGGTAACCGCGTTGTCGGGCGCGTATTGCGACAGAAAGATTGCCGCGCCCAGCGACAGCGGCACGCTGATAAGCAGCGTGAGCACCAGCAGGTAGAAGCTGTTGAACAGCTCGGGGCCGATGCCGCCGCCTTCCTTGAACTGCTGCGGGCGGCCCGTCAAAAAGTTGATGTCGAACAGCTTCGGCACGCCAGCCACCAGGATGTAGAGGACGATGGCGGCCAGCATGATCATGACGAACGCCACAATGGCCGTAAGGACGCCCGTGGCAATGCGGTCTTGCCGGTTGATGCGGCGCACATGCGCCGACATATCGAAGTTAGCCACGCTTTGCCGCCCCCTTTCGGCCGATAAGGTGAATGATGAGGATGAACACCAGCGACATGGCCATCAGCAGCAGCGCCAGCGACCACAGCACGTCGTTGTACACCGTGCCCATAGCTTCGTTGCCCATGCCCATGGTCAGCACGCTGGTAAGCGTTGATGCGGGCGTGAACAGGCCCGACGGCATTTGGATGGCGTTGCCGATGACCATTTGCACGGCCAGCGCCTCGCCGAACGCGCGCGTCATGCCCAAAATCACCGCCGTCATCAGCGACGGCGCCGCGGACTTCAGCACCACGTTCCAAATGGTTTGCCAACGCGTGCAACCAAGCGCGTAACTACCTTCGCGATATTCCTGCGGCACCGCAGCCAGCGCGTCGATGGACAGGCTGGTGATGGTGGGCAGAATCATAACCGCCAGCACGATGGCGCTTGAGAAAATGCCGAAGCCGGTGATGGTCTGGCCCATGGCATCGGCCGCGCCGCGCACGGCGGCCACGATGATCGTCAGGCCGATAAGGCCGTACACCACCGACGGAATGCCCACCAGAAGCTCCACCAGCGGCTGGAACACTTTGCGCCCGAAGCGCGGCGCCACCTCCACCACGAAGATGGCGCTGCCGAACGCGATGGGCAGCGCGAACAGCGTGGACAGCAGCGTGACGGAAAACGAGCCCGCGATCATGGGCAGCGCGCCCACCGTGGGCATGCCGCTTGCGTCATCCTGATGCGGGTTCCACGTGGTTCCCGTCAAAAACGAACCGAGGTCGATACCGTCGGCGGTAAACGTAGCGATACCGCGCCCGGCGACCATGGCGACAAGCGTGACGACAAGAAGCGCCACGAGCACGATGCACGCGCCCGTGACGCCTTGTCCGATCCGCTCGACGCGTGCCTTCGCCATCAAGGCCATTGCGCGCGTCTCCTTTCAAATGATGAGGTCAACTCTGGAATCGAATGCAACTCGCAAACTACTTGTTGGAGACCTTGCCGGAAGCGTCCTTCTCCACCTTCATGCCGGACATGGGGATGTAGCCCTGCTGCTCCACCAGGCCGCCCTGCACTTCGTCGCCCATCATGTACTCGATGAAGGCCTTCGTGGCCTCGTCGGCAGACGTGGAGACGTACATGTGCTCGTAGGACCAGATCTTCCAGGAGTTGTCCTCGACGTTCTTCTCGTTCGGTTCCACACCGTCGACCTTCAGCGCCTTGAAGCTGCTGTCGTAGTAGGAGAACGCCACGTAGGAGATGGCGCCGGGCGTGCTGGCAACCATCTTGGCGGCCGTGCCCGAGGAATCCTGCTCCTGCGGCTTGAAGGAGTCCGGCACCTTGTCGCCGGCAAGCACGGCGTCCTCGAACGTGGCGCGCGTGCCGGAGCCGGAAGCGCGGTTGATGACGGTGATCGGCTCGTCAGCGCCGCCGACCTCGCTCCAGTTGGTGATCTCGCCCATGAAGATCTTCTTGAGGTCGTCAAGCTTGATGTCGTCGATGGTGACGTCGGAGTTCACGATGGGGCCCATGCCCACGATGCACACCTTGTTGTCGGTGATCTTGGTCAGGTCGGAGGAATCCTTCACCTTCGACTCGGCGAACACGTCGGAGTTGCCGATCTGCACGGCGCCCTGCGTAATCTGCGTGATGCCCTGGCCGGAACCGCCGCCCTGAACGGTAATCTGCACGCCGGGGTTTTCCTGCATGAACTGCTCGGCCGCGGCCTCGCACAGCGGCTGCAGCGCGGTGGAACCCACTGCCGTGATGGTGCCCGCGAGCGCCTTCTTCTCAGCCGAAGCCCCGGACGTGCCCGCGGACGTGGTGTCCGTGGAGCTGTTGGAGCTACCGCAACCCGTCAGGCCGAAACCGGCGACTGCCAATGCGGACATGCCGGCGATGCCGATGAAGCGACGGCGGCTGATATAGGAACCCTGCATAGTACGTTTTCTCCCTTCGGATGGTTTCATCGAAGCCCAGCAAGCGGGCTTGCAAGGGAGGATGGTACGCGCTTGACTTGCCAATTTTCGCGGCAATGAACAGGTATGACGCAGGTTTGACGATGTTTTACGCCGCGTTTACGAAACCTGCGGCGCGCCCTTTACACAACGCAGGCGGGCACAACGCGCGCTTTACGGAAGCGCGCGCGGCACTTGTACGCTACAATAAGTTGTCATGCGCTTAAAGGGAGAGGGCGCACGCAACGGCTCTGTAGCAGGCATTCTTTCGAAGCTTGGCACACTTGCCACAAAAATACCGAATTGAGGGGGACGTTTTGAAGCTTTCAGCACGCAACACGTTGAAAGGCGAGGTCATTTCCATCCAGCCCGGCGCGGTGAACGCCATCGTGATCATCGAGCTTCCCGACGGGCAGCTTGTCACGTCAAGCATCTCCATCCAAGCGCTTAAGGACTTGGACCTGCGCGTAGGCCAGCAAGCGTACGCCGTGGTGAAAGCCTCGGATGTCATGATCGGCATCGACGACTAGCAAAGCAAAGCGGGGGACCCTGACAAGCCAGGGTCCCCCGCTTCCTATTCCGCCGGTATTCGTTGCTGCTAGGCGCCGTGCCTGGTGAACGGCGCCACCGCGCGCAGCACCGCGTCTTTGGCCTCCGCGGCCGTGGAGCCGTCTTCCATGGTGAAGATCAAATCGCCGACGAAGCCCGCGTCGGTGGCTTCGGTAAACCACATGCGCGGCGGCTTTTCCACCACGCCCACCTTGCGCGCGGCCTCAAGCGCCGCGGCTTCCATTTTCGACGCGACCGCGTCAAGATTTTCGCCGTTGCCTTCCACCACCAGCGTCAGCACCACCTTGCCCGTTGGCGGCAAGTGCGTCAGCGAATTCTTGTTAATGACGGAGTTCGGGATAACCGCCGTTTCGCCTTTGGCGTTCGTGATGGTGGTGTGGCGCCAGCTCACGTCCTTCACCACGCCTTTCGAGCCACCGATGGAGATGTTGTCGCCCGGCGTCACAATGCGCAGCAAGCTTACCTGCACGCCACCGATAAGGTTGGAGATGGTGTCCTGAAAGCCCAACGAGATGGCAATACCGCCAATGCCCAGCGCCGTGATGGCCGCCGAAACATCGATGCCGAAACAGGTGGACAGCATGACCGAGCCGCCCACCACCCACACGATGGCGCGGCCGATGTTGATGAAGATCGACGACGACGGCAACTCGTCCGAGTAGTTCAGCACCTTGCGCAGAAACTTCGTGAGCAGATGCCCCACCACCGCCGTCAGCGTGAGGATGAGCACCGCCGTGATCAGCGTGCCCAGCCACTCGCTTCCCACAAAGCGACTGATGGTGTGCTCGAAATCTTCCATGAACCAACCTTTCGGGAAAGCAATGCCCGCAGGCAAACGCTGCGGGCACGATTACGTGAGTTATAGGCGCCGGCACAAAACCGCCAGCAAGCGCACGATGGCCTTTGCCGCCTGGGGCTATTCGACAGTTCCGTACACCTGGCCCCATGCGTGGCCGCCGATGGCGGAGTTCAGCTGGTCGCACAGGCGCTGACGCGTGAACGTGGACGGCGGCAGCAAGCCGATGATCTCGTTAAGGTCGTCGGGCAGGTCGAACGATTCGGCCACAACCACCACGTCAAGCCGGCGAACGAACTTGCGCCCATCGGCGAACACCGCGTCGATGACGCGCTGCAGCTGGCCGTAATGCTCGCTGCGCATGGTGTTGGTGCGCGGGTTAGCCGCCATGCTACAGCTCCACGTCCGGGCGATGCGCATCAGTGCCGTCGACGGCGGCAGCAAGCGCGCCGGCATACGCCGGCGTGGCAGCGCCGGTTGCGCGCAGGAATTGCGCACCAGCCGCACGCAGCGCCAGGGCGGCATCCACCGCAACATCGGGGCAGTAATAGGGGTTCTCCTCCGTGGCCTGGCCTTGCTTGGGGTCGTGGCGCACAACGTCAAGCTGCGCAAGCACGGGCAGCGGCGTGGTTGCCGCCTGCTTTGCAAGCGCGCACGCATCCGCAAGCGGGGCCTTCGTGGAGAAACCCGCCACGCTGGCCTCGAATTCTGCCATGACCGAAAGGGCCTCGGCAAACGTCGAGCGGCCGTCGGCAAGCGTGCCGTCCGCCGCAACGTCCACCGATGCGAACACCGGCAGGCCGCTGACCTGGCGCACGCCCATAAGCGCGCACTTCAGGTCGCTGGGGTTGGCAAATCCGTTCAAGAAGAACGCGTCAAGCTGCATGCCCTCGCACGCACGCGCCGCACGTGCATACTGATCACGGTTTTCGTTGAGCGAAGCTTTGCTGGAAGGGTCAAGCGGCAACCCGCACGGGCCGATTTCCACCAGCACGTGCTGCGGACGCAGCTTGTTCGCCGTGTCCAGCGCGGCCTTCACAAGCTCGGGCATGCGGTCGGCCATGCCATGGTGCGCCAAGCGCGCCGGGGTCATGCCCGCCGTTTCGGTGACCAGGCACTGCGCGCCGGCAACCAGGTTCAAGCGCAGCGCATCTTCAACGGCTTCCGGCTCCATAAGCGTAGCGTACTCGACGTCGCCTGCCTCCGTGAAACCCTGGCGGGCAAGCACGGGCGCAACAGGGCTGGAAAGCACCAACATATCGCGGTGAAACCGCAACTGAATATCAGGCATGGGAATATCCTTTCGACGCCGTCCATGATACCAAAGGCCGCCTGCGCGATGCGCCGCGCGGCGCGGGCGCACATAAACGATGCGCGAGCGCGGGCAAAGCGAACCGAGGGTCTCCTCACAGGTGCATCACGTTTGGCAACGCAACAAATCTTGCTTCTTACCTGGGAAAATGCTGGCCATTTTCTCCACCGGGAAGAAAATGGCAACGAAAAGGTAACGGCGCGACCTGGGTATTCACCAACCGTTCACGCGCGAATCATCCCAAAGTCACCCGCGGCACACGCGCATTTCAAGACCCGCCGTTATAGTAATACCTGTAAGCGGGACATCCCCTTTCCGCCGCTTGCCTGCTTCCCATAGCAGTTCGCGGCGCTTGAATGCAAGCGTCGCTCCTCCCCTCCTCTTCAGAGCCGCCGGCAACCCCCTTGCCGGCGGCTCGCTTCCTTTTCATGGCAAACCGCCGTTTGAGGCCGCCAGCTGATTCAAGCGTACAGTAAGCTCTTCGCAGGCTTCGCCGAGCGAATGGCCGGAACACGCCGAATCATCCACCGCCTGCGCCACACGCCTGACAGCCGAAAGGTTGCACTGCTCATCAGAGCGCTTCATATCCCTACATTTCCGATAGGCTTTACGAATTCTTAACGAAAAACAGGGGTCGTTTCACAAAACGTGCACGCCGCTCACATATCGCCTTCAATGTCAACCCTTATACTACGTATCAGCAAACGAAAGGTTCCCCTCCTTGAACGTTTGCATCTGCTTTATCCCTTAAGCAGAATCGGTACCCCATTCCGAAGTGGTACCGTCCATCCCCTCCTTGTGGCCCCGGCGAGTTCCCCTCCCGCCGGGGCCGATTCTTTTTCCGGGACGCATTCCCCTCTTGCAATCAGCGCGTGCGCCTATCGCAAGCCGGCGCGTGTCGGCATCCACCCCAATACATCATCGGCCGATAGCAGCATGTTTCCGCAGCATCGCGCAACGCCGCCCTCTTGGCCCCGGCAGCCGGCGCATCTGCGCCCTCTCCTTCGCCTTCGCTGTCAAAAAAGCGATGCCGCCCGGACCCACCCGGACGGCATCGCTACGAGCCAAGCATTTTCGAAAGCGGGCCTTATGCCTTCTTGCCGTACTTGCGCTCGTACAGGATGTTGTTCGTCTCAAGCCAGCTTTCCACGGTACCGGTGTCGAAGCCGTCCTGCGGATCGATGATGAGCGCGTACATTTCCTCTTCCTTGAGCACTGCATCAAGCGCGTCGGTCAGCTGGATTTCGCCGCCCACGCCCGGCTTCACCTCGGCCAGCAGCTCCATAACGCGCGGCGAAAGCAGGTAGCGGCCGAACACGGCCAGGTTCGATGGCGCGTCTTCGAGCGCGGGCTTCTCCACCAGGCTGTCGATCTTCCACACATCGTCGGAGATGGCGGAGCCGGCAATAACGCCGAAGCGATTGACCTGGTCGTCGGGCACGGGCATAACCGCGATGACCGAGGCGCCGTTGTGCTCGTCGGACACCTTCTGCATGGCGGGCAGCATCTTGTTGTCGGGCACCAGCACGTCGCCCAGCAGCACGTAGAACGGCTCGTTGCCCGTCTTCTCGGCGGCGCAGTGCACGGCATGGCCCAGGCCAAGCGGCTCTTCCTGGTACACGTAGCTGACGTTAAGGTTGCCAGCATGCTCCACGGCATCGGCGTACTTGTCCTTGCCGCGCTCGCGCAGCATAGCTACAAGCTCGGGGTTCGGGGAGAAGTGCTCCTCGATGGACTTCTTGTCGTGGCTGTTCACGATAACCACTTCATCGGCGGCCGATGCCAGGCCCTCTTCCACGATGCACTGGATGACGGGACGGTCGACAACAAGCAGCATTTCCTTCGGCTGAGCCTTCGTGGCGGGCAGGAAACGCGAGCCCAGGCCAGCGGCAGGGATGATTGCCTTCATATGGGACATACCTTTCTTCGGGGGAATAGACGCGAGGCGCCGCGCAAAGGCGACGCCTCGTCGATTCGCTTCGGCAATTGTAGCACGCAGGCTATTTGGCCTTCAGTTCCGCCACAGCCTCTTCAAGCACGGCGATCTGCTGCTCGGTTTTCTTCATGCCGCGCATGGACACGAACACGTAGATGAGCAGCACGGCCCACAGCAGGGCGTATGCAGCGATGATGAACGGCATGGACGGGATAACGGTGCTGTAGATTTCGACAAGCACGGGATTCATGGTGATTCTCCTTTGCGGTAAGCGGCGCGCCGGGCGCCGGGGCATTCAAGCGGAAAGCGGGTTTTGCGTCCGCATAACGAAACGGCGCCTTTAGCGGTCCTCTTCCAGGATCTCGACCTCGTCTTTCAGAGCTTGCAAGCGCTCCTGCAAGCGCACCTGGCGGAAACGGAAGCGATACAGCGCGAAGCCCACCAGCAGAAGGCCGATCATGCACACGCCCACGGTCATGCCCATGTCGCCGCTCATGCCGCCTTCACGCAGCACCACGGGGTGGATGCTTGAAGGAATCAGGCGCGTGATCATGAAGCAGATGGGCACGTCAACCGTTGCGATGATGCCAAGCACGGCCGCGTACGTGCCGCGACGCTCGGGCTCGTCGATGGCGTTGCGCAGCACGAAGTACGCGATGACGATGAGCATGAGAATTAGGTACGTGGTCAGGCGCGGCTCCCACGTCCACCACACGCCCCACTCGAAGCGCGTCCACAAATCGCCGGTGATCATGGTCATGATGACGAACACCAGCGCGATCTCCATGGCCACCTTCGCGCACGTGTCGAAACGCTGGTTCTTCGTGGCCAAAAAACGCACGCAGTAGTAGCAGGCGAACGCCATGGCGATGAACGACACGCATGCGGCCGGCATGTGGAAGTAGAAGATTTTCTGGGACAGCAGCAGCTTGTTCGCCACCATCTGCCCGCCGATCAGCTCCACGCCGTCGACGGCGGCGCCGTTGACGGGGCCGGCGTACAGAAACGCCATGAGAAAGCCCAGCGTAGAGAACACGATGCCCGCAAGCAGCGCCCACGGCGCCACCTTGTCAGGCCACTGCCCCGCCTCAGGCAGCTTCACGGGTTTGTTCGTCATGTCCTTCCTTTCGATATAGTCGCAGGTCAATCAAGGCAAGCGAGGGCGCTTGCGGTGCGTCGCATAGTCGCGAAGCAAGCGGGCATTGGCCTTTCGTCCATGCCCGTGCAGCTGAACGGCTAGGCGACGTGCCACAAGCGGCCACAGCGTCGAGCAGATCCGCCGGCCGACAGGCCGGCGAAACCGTTAGGCCGAGATAACAAAGTCGTAGAGCACCCAGCTGAGCAGCAGCATGATGACGTCGTAGCCGCCGGCAAGCGCCAGCGACTGCACGAACACGTCGAAGTAGCCTTCCGACCCCACCACCACGGCGGTGGTGGCCGACGCGCATGCGTACAGCAGCGGGAAAATCAACGGCACGAAAAGTACGGCAAGCATAACATCTTTGCCGCGCGTGTTCACGGTGATGGTGGAAAGCAGCGTGCCGATTCCCGCAACGCCGATAGTGCCCACCAAAAGCGGCGCCACCATCAGCATGAAATCGGGGCCCGGCGTTGCCGTGGTCAGGAAGAAGAACCAGAACAGCGGCACGGCCACCACTTCCACCACCAGCAAAAACAGCAGGTTGGACGTGGCTTTCGCCAAGAAGATCACGCTGCGGTCCATAGGCACCAGCAAAATGCCTTCCATGCAGCCCTGCTCCTTCTCGTGCCCAAACGAGCGGTTCAGGCCCAGAAGCGACGTGAACACGATAAGCGCCCACAAAAGGCCGCCGGAGATTTGCAGCACGTCGGTTGCCTGCGCGGTCTGCCCCAGCGAAGCGCCGTACACGATAAGCACCAGCAGCGCATAGATGCCCATGGACGTGAGCATCTCCTTCGTGCGGAACTCCTGCTGCAAGTCCTTGGCCAGCAGGGTCTTGTACTGCGCGAACGTGCTGGGCACCGAAAGCGCCACCGAGCCCACGCGCGCCGGCGCGGCCTTCGCAGCTTGCTTGCGCGCCATTTACGCCACCCCCATTCCAACGGTCGAGCGGTACAGTTCGGAAAACTCGGCGAAGTCGAAGTCTTCCTTCGGCCCGAACGTCACCACGCGCCCGCGCGCCAGCACCAGCGCGTGCGTGCACATGTCGAAGCCTTTCTGCAGGTCATGGCTGACCATGACAAACGTGCGGCCCTCGCGATGCTTGGCGATAAGCTGGTCGAAAATATCAACGGCATGCGGGTCAAGGCCCGAATACGGCTCGTCAAGGAACACGACGTCGGGGTCGTGGATAAGCGCGCGGGCAATGGACAGGCGCTGCGTCATGCCGCGCGAGAACGTGCGCACCACGTCAAGGCGGCGATGCTTCAACTCCACGGCCTCCAAAAGCTCCGACACACGCGCTTGCGGGTCGGCCAAGCCGTACAGCTTCGCGTACAGAAGCAGGTTCTGCTCGGCAGTAAGGTCGGGATACAGCATGGCGTTGTGCGAGATAAGCCCGATGTGCTGGCGGGCAGCATCGGGCTCTTCCTTCAGGTCGATGCCCATAAGCTGCGCCGAGCCGTCCGTGGGGCGCGCCAGCGTGGACAGCATGCGCAACAACGTGGTCTTGCCCGCGCCGTTCGGGCCGAAAATGGAAAGGAACGCCCCTTGAGGCACGTCGATGGAAACCTTGTCCACCGCCTTGCGCGTGCCGAACACCTTCGACAGCTTCTTCGTGCGAATGGCCGATGCTTCTCCCACTGGCTCTCCCTTCCCGCGTCCCTGCCGGCAATCAAACAGTTTGCCGCTAGTCTAGCGCAAAACGCGGCCGCCGAATCGGCAGCCGCGCCTTGCTTCATCTGTTATGCAGCATCCACGCTGGCCGATTCGCCTGCAGCGGCGTCGGCGGCGGTGCGCTGGCTGTCGGTAAGCTTGCGGCTTGCGCGACGGCGGCCCAACGTGGCCACGCACACGCCCACCATCAGCAGACCAAAGCCCACCCACACCAGCGAGATCAGCGGGTTGACGCGCACGTCCATGGAGAACGCGCCGTCGTTGTTCACGCCGCGGTACACCACGAACAGGTCCTCGCCCGGCAGCGAGATGACGCTGGCCACCAGCTTCTGCTGCTGGGTTTTCTGCGCCAGCTGCACGGCGGGGCTAACCGAGCCGATGTAGTTGCCATCCTTGTACACGTCGTAGTTCACGGTGTACAGAATGTCGTTGCCGCCGTTGACCTCGGTCACGGAGTTCGACGTGTACTCAAGCTCGTAGTCCTTGATGGTGAAGTTCTCCGCCGCGGTGTCGGTTGACTCGTCGTAACCGATGTAGGCCACCTTCTCCGTCACGTACATGGACGAGCCGATAAGGCCCACCAAGATGACGGCCATGGCCGCGTGCGACAGGAAACCGCCGAAGCGTGCCGCGTTGTTGCGCAGGCAGCCGCCGAAGGCCGCCAGCGCGCCGCATCCGTGCGCCTTCTTGTACGCGCCGATGGTGCGGCCAAGCATGAACAGCGAGTTGAAGAACAGCACGCTGGCCACGAAGAAGCCCACAAGCGCCAAACCGTTGTAATACCAGGCCGGGCCGTCGCTTGCCAGTTCTTCGGCCGTGGTTCCGCCGGCAGCGATGATGGCATCGTAGCTGGGCACCAGGTACGTGCCCCAGTACACCGCCAGCACCACGAACAGCACCACCGCGCAAATGGCGGGAATGCGCGCCTGCTTCAGGAACTTCGCGCGCAGCGTGGCGCCCCACGCCAGAAGCGGGCAGATGGCCAGGATTGCCAGGTACACCACGCCAAGCGGGCGGGCGATGGCGTTGAACGTGCCCGAGGACACGGTCTGGCCGCCGAACGGCAGAAAGTCGGGCAGCGCCGAGGAGATGGTCAGGTATGCCAGCAGCGTGGCGAACACCACCATGATGACGTTGTTGAAGTAGTACGCGCCCTCCTTGGACAGCAGGTGCTCCACCTCGTCGGAGCCGTCGGCCGCCGGGCCGAAGCTCTTCCAGCGCACGATCAGGCCCACGATGCCCGCAAGCAGCGCCACCACGATAAGCGCGCCGAACAGCACGAGCGAAACCGGGTCGCCCTCAAACGCGTGCACGGACTGCACCAAGCCGGAACGGGAAATGAACGTGCCCACGATGACGAACGCGAACGTGATGCAGGCGCACATGACGCTCCAGCGCTTGAACGCGCCGCGCTGACGATACACGGTGAAGCTGTGAATCAAGGCCACGCCCACCAGCCACGAAAGCAAGCTGGCGTTTTCCACGGCGTCCCAGCCCCAGTAGCCGCCCCAGCCAAGCACCACGTAAGCCCACACGGAGCCCAAGCCGATGCCGATGCCCAGGAACAGCCAAGAGAACAAGGCGTAGCGCTGGCTGCGCACCACCCATTCCTTCGACGAATCGTTCACGATAAGCGCGGCGATGGCGTACGCGAACGGAATGGTCAAGCCCGCATAACCCACGAACAGTGTGGGCGGATGAATGGCCATGGCCCAGTGCTCCAACAGCGAGTTCATGCCCAGCATGGTGGCCGCGTTGGTCAGCGTGCCGTTGGAGTTGTAGTACTTGTCCGGCGTCACGGTAAACGGCATATTGCTTTCGCTGAACAGCAGCACACCCACGAACGCCGCCAGCACCAGCTGCGACACCATAAGCGCCGTGGAATCCAGTTTGCGCGGGCTTTTCAGATCGCGGATGGCCACAACAGAGTTGAACACGCTGATAAGCCACGCCCAGAACAGCAGCGAGCCCTCGCGGCCAGCCCACAAACCGGACAGCTTGTACAGCCAGCCCAGCGCGCCGTCAGCGCTGCTGTGCTGCTTCAGCACGTACTCGATGGAATAATCGCCTGCAAAGAAGCAGTACACCAGAATGCCGCAGCACACGGTCAGCGCGATGGTGGTCAGGATGGAAGCAACATGGCCGCCCCACGTGAGGGTTTCCGCAAGCGAGCTTTCCTGCTTGCGGCCAAGGATGGCGCCCACAAGCAGGCACAGCACCGAAACGGCCACGCCGGCAAACGCCACCAGCAAGCCCATCAGGCCGATAGTAGACATGAAACGTTACCTTTCTGCTTAGCCTTCAAGCGCCACGTCGGTGGCGGTGAACTTGCCATCTGCCGACAGGCTGCCGGTAACCACCAGCGAGCTTCCCTCGGCAATCTCGTCAGACAGCGCGCCGTCGAATGCAACGGGAAGCGTCTTGTCGGAATCAGGGTCTGCCAGCACAAAACGATCGCCCGCGCCCGCTGCCTTCAGCGAGCCCGCCTGCACCGTGCCCGAAACCTTCACCGGCTTGTCGTACACCGACTCGCCGTAGCCAAGCAGGCTTTCGATGGTCAGCGCGTTCGACGCGTTCTCGTACTTCGAGGGGCACTTCGTCACCAGCTCCGTGGCATGCAGCACACCGTCTTCGGCAATCTTACCCGTGCAGATGGCGGTGACGTCGTTGCCGAACGTGGCCGACACGCCGCCTTCGTAACGGACGTTAAGCTGTTCGGTGGGGTTGCCGTCCTTGTCGTAGATGGCGAACGTCAGGACGTTGTCGTTCGTGGCGTAGGAGTTTTCCACCACGTTGCCCGTGACCTGAATCTTCTGGTCCGGATACTTGCCGGCAAGCGCGTCGGCGATAGTGGCCGACTTCGCGGCGCCCGAGCTGCCGACAACCGCCAAGATCACGATAAGCACGATAACGATGATGCCAGTCACGGCAATCATGCGGCGCTTCGTCTTCGTATTCACAAACCCTCCCTTTTCCGTCCGTTCAAGGCTAATTCCGAATGCTAACCTTATCGAAAACGAAATGGGCGCGCTATCACCCAGATAGTGTAATTTACACCGCTAAACCACCCGTTTACCGAAGAAAGGGCCGCGTTCGCGACCCTTCCCCCCCTCACACGCACCCTATGCGCGCTGCGCTGTTTCCTGCGCTTGGTCGTATGTCAGCCAACCATCGGGGATGGGAGCATCCTCGTGGCACTGGCTGCACGCGTTCACCGAAGCGCGGTGCGCCTTGTGGCAATCGCCGCAATCGCGCTGCTGGCCGTGCATGGCCATGTGCGGATTGCGCTCGCCAAAGCGTGCCGTCTTCTTCACCAAGTCCTGGCGAGTTATGTTGTGGCACGCCTCGTTCAGGCAGAACGCATCGCCTTCCTGGCCAAGCCACTCGCCAAGCTGCTCGGTGTCGCGCTCGCCAAGCACCAGCCCGTACGCCTCGTTGGCGAACAGGGGCATGTTACCGGTAGACCACTCGCTCACCTCGGTCAGCTGTTGGGCGATGGTGGGTTTGTGGCAGCTCAGGCAGTTCGCGTCCGCACCGCCTTCGCTTTTCGACGCCGCGTGCACCACGGCCAGCATGGAGCTGGTGTTCGACACTTCGTTGCCCCACTTGTCCACGCCTGCCGTGCCCGGCTGCTGATCGAACGCCGCAACGTAAGGGTCCATCGGCGTGTGACAGATAGCGTTGCAGAAACTGGGCTGCTCGTGCCATACCCAGAACCCTCCGCCGGCAACGACAACCACCACCGCAACCACCGCAGCCACGATGGGCCACCTGCGGTCCGTCTTGCGTTTCTTCGACGGCGCCATGCCGCCGTTTGCCTCTTGCTTGCTCATATACGCGGAACCTCCTTTCCCAAAAAGGTTCGAACTTTACAGCGGTTTCGCTTCGATGCGCAACCTGCCGAAGCGCTGCAGCGGAGTCCGCGCCCCGCGTTCCGCGCGCATTCCCGACAATGTGCCCCGAAGCCTATCGGAGAGAATCACCGCCTGCGCTGTTACGCAAGCATCGACAATGCCTGGTCAGCGGCCGCTTCCGCCTTGTCCAGGGTTTCAAACGTCAGGTCGGGGTTATGAGCACCCTCGCTGTTTTCAACCATCACGAAATCCCAGTAGAACTGCGCGTTGCGCTGCAGCTTCCACAGCGCGGCCAGCTCGGCAGAGGGGTCCTGCTTGCCACCGGCGTCCTTGGCGGCCTTGATGGCGGCAATCTCGTCGGCATACTGCGCGGCGATCTTCTTCGTCAGGTTCTCGATCTTCTCGCTGATCGACGTCACACGCTGCTCTTCTTTTGCCTGCGTGGCAGCCACTTCGCTCTTCAGGTCGGCGTGGCAGTTGTTGCAGTCGTTGGCAAGCATGTCCTCGTTTTCAAGCGGGCTGATCCAATTGTGCGAGGTATACGCCGTGCCATCCTCGGCCGTTTGCGTGCCCATGTGGCAATCGGCGCACGTGTAGCCGATGCGCGCCATGGTGGTGGACTCGCCGCCGTACATGGTTTCGAACTCGGGGTGCTGCACCTTGATCATGGGTGCCATGGTGTCGGCGTGCCTCCAATCCGAAAATCCCAGGTTGTCGTAATACGCCAGGATGGCGTCAGGCGTCATCTGATCGGTTCCCGTATAGGGGTTCGTCGTGGCCTTCGTCGAGGGATCAAAGTAGTACTCGTTGTGGCACTGGCCGCACGTTTGGCTGGCAAGCGGCGCCTTCTTCTCGTTGTTCACGTCGTCGCCAAGCGCGCGCACGAAGAACTTGTTGCCCACCACCAGCTGGGTCGGGTCGTTCTCGTGGCAGTTATAGCAGCTGATGGGCTCGTCGAACTGGTCGATCATGTCCTTGAACTTGCCCTGATAAGCCGTGTCCCCCTCGGCGTTCACCAGCGCGGTGTACTGCGGGGTTTTGCACGAGATGCAGTTTGCCAGCTGCTCTTTCTTCTGCGTACGCGGCGTTTCCTTCACCGATTGAAGCGCGTGAGTGTGCCCGTGCGCTTCATCATAGCCCAGTGCGAAGGCATAGCCTTTGTACATGGTGTTCAGCGCCGGATACAACTGCAGATAGTCGTGCTTGCCCTCCGTGCCATTCGCGTCGTTTTCCCGATACGTCGCGTACTGGTCCGGATAGTCCTGCGCCCACTGATCGGCGTGCACCACGCCATACTCGTCGGCTTCGGGCACCTGCTCAACCTGCTGCGCCACGGGCTTGTCCGTGGCCTTTTGGTCGGCGCGACCGGCCTTGTCGGCGTTCGGCGCGCATGCCGAAAGGCCAACGACCAGGCCGAAGGCGCACAGGGCCGCAACCCACGCAACCGACTTGTTCCTTTTCGCTTTCGTCATTTCCGCTTTCCTCCCTTCTGGGGCGATATCTCTCCACGACGCCACGTTACGCGCCTTTGCGCGCGGGCGAAGATGGCGAAGGCCCCTTATAGGAAACGCCCGGCAAAACACGCGGGGAAAACCCTATAGTTTTCCCATGAGCGGCTTTTGGCCTGGTTGTTGTTTCTTTACCGCACGGTGATTGACCGCTGCAGGCACTGGTCATCCCCCGCAGCGGCGTCCTATAATGTGCGCGGGGAGCATCAAGCGGGAAAGGAAGAGCATGGGGGCTTCTAATTTCGATCGGGCAACGCTTGACGGAAACAACGAAGCGTTCCAACGCGCCGTCGAGCAGCTTCGCGCGCGACTTAACTTCGACTTCGTCACCATGGGCATCACCGCATTCGTCGGCGCACCGCTGAAGTGGGTGTACAGCGCCGGCGAAACAAGCAACCGGCACCGGCGCATCGCGTTGGCGCCCGGCCATGGTGTAGGCGGCATCGTGCTGAAGTCCGGCAAGCCCATGCTGTTCACCGACATCGATTCCGAGCTTGACCCACGCGAATACTCGTCCTACCCCATCGTGTTCGCCGAAGACTTGCGCAGCCTGTGCGCGCTGCCCCTCAAACGCAACCACCACGTCATCGCCGTGCTGCTATGCGCGTTCCGCGATGTCAGCGAAAGCCACGCCCAGGCATTTCGTTCGCTTATCGCCGATGAACTGCGCGGAACGTTTTGCGAGCTGGCCGTTGTTTCCGAAGGATTCATCGGGTTCGACGCAAGCCTGCACGACGATGCCAGCATCTTGTCTGGGCGGGCGGGCGATAGCGGCGAAAGCAGCCCCGCGAAAAACGATGGCTCTCCACGGCTTATTCGCAGCGACCTTGCGCGCATCATCGGCGCTCAAGAGGATGAGCGCCGGCGCATATCGCGCGAATTGCACGACGGCGTTGCACAAGAGCTACTCACCGTCACGTTTTCGCTGCAGCGGCTTCGCGAGCACCTCGACGACGAGGGGATTGCCATCCTCGACGAGGCTCACGGCAGCATCAACGCCGTGCTCGACGAGCTGCACAACATCTCCGTCATGCTGCGCCCCAGCGCGCTTGACCACCTTGGCTTCGTGCCCGCGCTGCGCAGCCAAGCGCTGGTGCTTGAGCAAACGTATGGCTCGGCCGTTGCGTTCGAGGGCGATTTGACGCTGCCGCGTTTCGACCGCGCGCTGGAAACGCAGGCCTACCGCATCTGCCAAGAAGCCATGACGAATGCTTGCAAGTATTCGGGATCCGACACGGTACGCGTGCAGGTTGAGGCCGCAAGCGACTGGCTGCACATCTGCGTTTCCGACGACGGATGCGGCTTCGACGTTGCCCACCCCACCATCAAAGGCAGCGGCTGCGGGCTTTTGGGCATGCAAGAACGCGCAAACCAGGTCGGCGCCACGCTTTCCATCGAATCAGGCGCTGCCGGCACGCGCGTCACGCTGGTCACGCCCATGCGCGCCCAGGAGGAACTGCAATGATCAACGTGATTCTTGCCGACGACCACGAGGTGGTGCGCACCGGCATTAAGCTTCTGCTTGAAGCGGACCCTGACATCGCCGTGGTGGCGGAAGCCGCCGAAGGAACGCAAGCCTATTCGCTTGTGGCGCAGCACAAACCGCAGGTGCTGCTGCTTGACATCTCCATGCCGCCCGGGCAAAGCGGACTTGTGGCCTGCGAAAAAGTGGCCCGCGACTTTCCCGACACGAAAGTAATCATTCTCACTATGTTCGCCGAGCCGGAATACCTGCTGTACACCCTGCGCGGCGGCGCGGCGGGCTACGTGCTGAAAAACTCGACGCCCGAACAGCTGCGCCAAGCCGTGCACGACGTTGCCGCAGGCGGCAGTTACATCCACCCCACCATGGCCTCGTTGCTTGCAAAGCACGCGGGAAACCCCGAGGCTAACGACCCTTCCTTCCAACAGCTATCCAGCCGCGAGCTTGAGATTTTGCAGCTTATCGCACGAGGCCACACGAACAAGGAAATCGGCGAGCGCATGTTTCTATCCGTGAAAACAGTGGAGGCGCACCGCAGCAAGATATTCAAGAAGCTGCATCTGAAAACGCGCGCCGATGCCGTCGACTACGCGCTGCGGCATAAGCTGCTTGACTTGTAGAAGCTGCCCGCACAACGCACATGGACAGCCTAGGCATGCCAAGCTCTGTCATGACGCGCACAAGCAGCGCCTCAATGCTGCAACCAAAGCCGTTTCGTGCCCCTCGCGCCATACATAGTAATAAGGAAGCGCGATGCGCTCCTTCTCCTTGAAAGGAATCATCACCGTATCGGGAAACGCTTCGCACAAACGCGCGTCATGAGATACCAGCAGGGCACCGCCTTCGTCGCGTAAAAACGCTCTATGTCGCGCCTCGCTCATCTCAAGCGCAACATAGCGCGGACGCACGCCCTCTTGCGCAAACCGCCGCTCCACCACCTCTTTGTAGCTACGGAAATCATGCGGCACGGCCAACTTCCTACCATGCAAGTCGGAAAACGCCACGCACTCCTTCGCCGCCAGCTCATGGCGCGTGGACACCAGCAGGCACAACGCCATCGTTCTCATCCACGATGCGTGCAAATCTTCACGCTCGGGCTTTCCCACCACCAGCGCCGCATCGGCCATGCCCGCGTCAAGGGCCGCCAAGCACCCGCTGCCAGCAAAAAACGACACCTGAAGCTCCACAAGCGGATACGCCCGGCGAAAAGGCTCGAAATCTTCTTCGCGAAACACTCGGCCTCGCAAGGGGATATTCGCCACCACAACCGAAAGCGACCCCCGAAGCTGCGCAACCCCACCTTCGCCAGCCGGCGTCACGTCTCTAATGCCGCCGCGCGCATCAAGCGCATCCACGGCATAGCGGTACACCCTCCCGCCCGCATCCGTTGGTTTCAGCTGCTTACCGCGCGCTTCAAGCAGTTGCACATGCAACTTGCTCTCAAGGTCGTGAATCGACTTCGAAACTGCTTGCGGCGTCACGAAAAGGTCCTCGGCGGCGGCGCTATAGGACCCCTTGCGTGCCGTTGCGACGAACCGTTCTAGTTGCGAAAAGCTTGGGCTCATACAGCCCCCCTGACATGAGATGAGTTATAGATACAAAATCCCCAGGTCAAACCAAAAATCAGGCTAGCACAGAAACTGTTATCAATTCACTCGCACATACATTTTGCTCCCCGCTTTCGGCAAGCGCGCGCCAGGATGCACGCTAACGTAACCATGCGATTACGTATTCGCATTATCCCTGGTTGCTGCCACAGAACATCCCTCGCGCAGCAATGCTTCCCCACTTGCAGATAGCAAAAAGCGGGGCCACCGACGCATTGTCAGCAGCCCCGCCCCATCGCCGTCTTAGCGCTTCGTCTACACTGTTGCCAGCGCCTGCTCCAGGTCGGCCAGCAAATCCTCCGTCGACTCGATGCCGCAGCTCAGGCGCACCATGTCCGGGGAGATGCCGCACGCCACCAGCTCTTCGTCGTTCATTTGACGATGCGTGGCGTTCGCCGGATGCAGCACGCACGTGCGCGCATCGGCAACATGCGTGGCAATCTGCGCCAGCTTCAGGCTTTTCATGAACTGCTCGGCCGCCGCGCGACCGCCCTCGAAGCCAAACGACACCACGCCGCACGTGCCGTTCGGCATGTACTTCTGCGCCAGCTCGTGATACGGGTCGCCCACCAGGCCCGGGTAACGCACGAAGCGGATCTTGGGGTGTGCCTGCAAGAACTCGGCTGCGGCCTGACCGTTCTTGCAATGCTGCGGCATGCGCACGTGCAGGCTCTCAAGACCCAGGTTCAAAATGAAGGCATGCTGCGGGCTTTGGATGGAGCCGAAATCGCGCATCAGCTGCGACGTGCACTTCGTGATGAACGCCCCGCCCTGGCCGAACTTCTCGGCGTACACCACGCCGTGGTAGCTTTCGTCGGGCGTGGTCAGGCCCGGGAACTTGTCGGCATGCGCCATCCAGTCGAACGTGCCGGCGTCCACGATGCATCCGCCCACGCATGCGCCGTGACCGTCCATGTACTTCGTGGTGGAGTGCGTCACGATATTCGCGCCCCACTTGATGGGGTTACAATTCACGGGCGTCGGGAACGTGTTGTCCACAATCAGCGGCACGCCGTGCGCATGCGCCGCATTCGCGAAACGCTCGATATCAAGCACGGCCAGCGCCGGGTTGGCGATGGTCTCGCCGAACACGGCCTTCGTGTTCGGACGGAACGCCGCCTCAAGCTCTTCATCGGTGCAGTCGGGGCTGACGAACGTGCACTCCAGGCCCATGCGCTGCATGGTATGCGCCAGCAGGTTGTACGTGCCGCCGTAAATGGCGCTTGAGGCCACCACATGGTCGCCCGCTCCGGCAATGTTGAACACTGCGAAGAAGTTCGCCGCCTGGCCCGAGCTGGTCAACATAGCTGCCGTGCCGCCCTCAAGCTCGCAGATCTTCGCTGCCACGTAATCGTTCGTGGGGTTTTGCAGGCGCGTGTAGAAGTAGCCCGACTCTTCCAGGTCGAACAGCTTGCCCATGTGCTCAGACGTGTCGTATTTCCACGTGGTGGACTGATAAATCGGAATCTGGCGCGGCTGCGCGTCGCCAGGTCGATAACCGCCTTGCACGCACGTGGTCCCCATATGCTCCGTCATGTTTGGCCTCCTAGAAAATGAAATGCTAGCCGCGTCATCGCCGTTAGGCGCGGTCAGCATTCCAGTATGCCCTTTGTTGCCAGCTTGCGCCACAAGCAATTGGCAAGAAACCCGCAATGGCTGCCTGCGGCACAGCGGAGTGAAGGGCCGAACCGAGGCGCCCCGTCGAGAGGCTTAGGTCAGGCCCGCGAGCGAAAAGGCGAGATCGAGCCCGCCAAGGGGAAGAGCAGAGTTAGGCCCACCAGGGGAAAGGTAAAGCCACCGCGATGAGGGCGCCCCCGCCTACGGCAGGGCGTCCTCATCGCAAAGCGCATGAAGCCGCCCAGTTACCCCCGAGCGAAGAACGCCAGCGCGATGGCGCCCGGGCCCACGTGCGTGCCGATGGTGCCGCCAACGGTGGAATAGCGCACTTCGTCAACGCCTTCCTCCCATACAGCGCGGCTGTCTTCAATGTACTTTTTGATAAGCTCGTCGCCCAAGCCCGTGTAACCCAGGAAGAACGGCAGCGAAAAATCAATGCCGCCGGCGTTTTGCACCTGCTGAATCAGCAGGTTGTTGCCCTTTTTGCTGCCGCGCGCCTTGCCCAGCATGACCACAAGACCATCCTGAATAGAGATGACCGGCTTGATGGACAGCATGCCGCCCGCAATGGCAACCGTTTTGGAAATGCGGCCGCCCTTTTGCAGGTACTCAAGCGTATCAAGCAGCGCCACCAGGCGAATGCGGCCTTTCACGCGATTCAGCTCGGCCGCCACCTCGGAGGCGCACATGCCTTGCTCAACCAGGCGAATGGCGTACGCCACCAGCGCTTTTTCTCCAACGGTCACGTTCGTGCTGTCAACCACGTGCACGCGAGCGCCCCACGGCTCAGCCGCGGCAAGCGCGCTGTCGTAGGTGCCCGACAGCTTTGCGGACAGCGTGATGATAACGGCCTCGTCCGTGCCGCCTTCGCCGGGCTGGCCAAGCTTTTCAGCCAGAACCTGCGTGAACGCGAACGGCGTTGCTTGGCTGGTGCGCGGAAGCTCGTCAGACTCGACCAGCTTCTCGTAGAACTGCCGATGGGTTAGGTTCACGCCGTCTTCGAACGAATCGTTGCCGAACGAGATGCTCAGCGGCACAACGCTTACGTCGGGAAATTCGCCCGCCGCCAAGTCGGACGCGGAATCGGTGATGATATGTACGCGGCGCGCTGCGGCGCCTTCGATTGCTGATTGCTGCACAATGCTCCTATCGCACTACGGTTACGATGCCGTTTGCGCCAAGCGCATAACAGCAACACCCCATATTGCCGCAATGTGTCCATCATCGCAATGCAATCACGGCGTTTCGCTTGAGCGAATACGTTTTGCTACGCAAATGAATCATCAACGCATCACCCCGATGATTCGTTTGCTATCAGGCCGAACTTTCCTGACCGCACGTTATCAAACTGCGGATCTCAACCACCATCGAGCCAACGTGCTGGGCTACCACAGCGAACAGTCCATCACGTGCGACATCGTTGACTTTTTCGCCACCCCCTAGGCGAGCACTGCCGCGTCGGCACCATCGATGCGCACATCGGCCTCGAAAAACGCCTGCAAGGCACGCGTACCCAAACGCACATCAGCTACGCCCGCCGTCTCGTAACTAGAATGCATGGCCAGCTGCGGCAGGCCGACGTCAACGCCATGCATGCTCACTTGCATGTTCGACAGATTTCCCAGCGTCGAGCCACCGGGCATATCGCTGCGGTTCGCGTACGCCTGCAGCGGCACGCCCGCATCGGTGCACAACGCGCAGAACACCGCGCGGCTGAACGCATCGGTGCAGTACTTCTGGTTCGCGGCCTCTTTCACCACCAGGCCGCGGTTGAGCTGCACGCGGTTGCACTCATCATAGCGTTCGGGGTGATTCGGATGCACAGCATGGGCGTTATCGCAGCTCACCAGCATGCTTTTCGCCAGCACGCAGCACAGATCTTCAACGGCGAAGCCCAGCGCGCCGTTCAAGCGCTCAAGCGTGTCGCGCAGAAACGTCGACATAGCGCCCTGCTTTGTGTTCGACCCCACTTCCTCGTTGTCGAAGCAGCAGAACACCGACACGTCGTGCGGATTGCTCGCAGCTAGGAATGCCTCAAGCGAAATGAACACGCAGCCCAGGTCGTCCAGCCGCGGCGCGCTGACAAACTCGTTTGCCCTGCCCCACACGCGCGGCTGCTGGCGGTTCACCAGGAACAAATCGCGCGCCGCCACGTTTTCGACGGCAACACCAAGGTCTTCGGCAACCATCGCGTCGAACGCACCCCGTTCAAGCGCCCCGGCCGAGAACAGCGGGCACAAATCGACGGCTCGATTCGGCGCGAAGCCCGCATTCGCCTGATGGTCCAGATGAATGGGCACGCGCGGGATGATGAGCAGATCGTCATCGGGCGCATAAAGCCTGCTGACCAGGCGATTTCCTTCACGTACCAGCACACGGCCCGCAACAGAAAGCGGCTTGTCGAACCACGTGTGGTCCATAACGCCGCCGTACGCTTCAACGTTCAAGCGCAGATACTCCGCCGGGCCGGCAAGCTCGGGGACGGCCTTCACCTTATACGTCGGCGAATCCGAATGCGCCGCCGTCAGCTGAAAGTGATACGAGTCCAGCTTCTCGCCCACGCGAAACGCGATAAGGCTGGAATTGTTGCGCACGGTGTAGTACGCCCCACCGCGTTCGATGTTCCACCGCTGCCCCTCGGGCACAAACGTGAACCCCGCCGCGTCTAAACGCTTGCGCAGCGCCGCAACTGTATGGAACATGCTGGGGCATTCGCTCACGAAATCGATCATGCGCTGCGCCGCCCGCACGTCAAGCTCCGACACCGCGCAGCCACGCGTTTGCACGCCCGCCTCAGGCGCTGCGCACCCGCTCGCCTCAACCTGGCTCATAGCCGTCTCCTTTCCTTTTGCTCCAGTCTAGCAATCACCGGCACAGCGCAAGCGATTGCTCTAGAATACGAACCTGAAGCACATGCAAGCCGGCAGGGAAAGGGAACGGATGATTGCGGCACTTTGCGTTGGAGCAGGCGGTTTTCTGGGAGCGATTGCGCGCTATCTGCTGGGACTTATCCCCTACCAGGGCGACTTTCCCCTTATCACGTTCGCCATCAACTTTGTTGGCGCGTTCATCATCGGCGTGGTGTTCGAAGTCGCGAACATCCGTCCCGGCATGCTCTCCGACAATGCCGTGCTGTTCCTGAAAACGGGCCTGTGCGGCGGCTTCACCACATTCAGCACGTTCTCTCTAGAAACGTTAAGCCTGCTTGAACGCGGAAAATACGCCATCGGCAGTGCTTACGCGCTCGGTAGCCTGGCCGTGTGCGTCCTCGGCGTCATGGCTGGGAAACTGTTCGTGAAAACGCTGCTGCAAACGCAAAATGCTTAGCCTTCAACCGCTCCCGCTTCACAGGCTCAATGTACAACTTAAACTATACAACATTATTCTTTTGCCAGTACGACATGGGGACAAGTCGTTTGTCAGCTTTTCATGCGGCCGCACAATCTCCCATCCAGACAAAACATGCACCCACCTGCCAGCGCTATCCATCCGATAGAGTACGGCCGACCGGCAGCACAACCGTGCGTCCCGCATGCACAAAAAGGCCGCCCGCAAATGCGGGCGGCCTCAATCGATTGAAAAGCTACTTCACCGTAAGCACCGGGATATCGGTGGCGCGCAGCACGCCGAAGCTGACGCTGCCGAGCATGCCGCGAATGGCGCCCAAGCCTCGACGACCCATGACAATAAGGTCGCAATCGTGCTCTTCGGCGAAACGGGCAAGCGCATCGGCGGGAGAAGCACCGGCAACCGCCACAACATCGGCGCGATCGCCCAGGTCAGCAAGCGTATCCCCAAGATTCTCGCTTACGCGCTTCTTGGCTTCGTCAAGCACATGCTGCACCACGCCCTGGTACTCTTCGTAATCAAGCATGCCGTACGGCACGCCATCGAGCGCGCCTTCCGTGCCCATGCGATCCGTGCCAACATAGCTAGAAGGCACCGCATGAACAACCGAGATGCGAGCCTCGGGGCACGTTTCCACCAAGTCCTTGGCGTACTGCAGAGCATTCTTGGCGTGGTCGGATCCATCGTAGGGAACCATGATGTGACGGAACTTCATAACGGGCTCCTTTCCGTAACGCCGCGCCGTACAAATTCGACGCGGAAGCGGCTGGGACTGCCGCTTTAGCAGGACTACGCCCCATACGTGGCCTGCAAGGCTCAATCCGTTACGTTGCTGCTGTTCACACGAGCATTCGCAGCGCCTGAACCTACTGCTGATTATACTCCATGTAGTAGCGCGGAAGGCCCTTGACGCGCAATCCGATTTTCGAAGCGTACGCAAGCCAGCACTCGAACGACGCATCGCTGATGGCGTGTTCGATGCCACACGCCTCGCGCTCCGCCGTCTGCTCGTCGATGCCAAGCTCCTGCGTCAAAAACGCGAACAGCAACCGATGCCGGCACAGCACCGCCATACCGCGCGCCAGCCCATTCGGCGTCAAACGCACGCCGCCGTACGGCTCCTGACTGACCATGCCGTCCTCGCGCAGCACCTGAATGGCCTTGCTGACCGATGCCTTCGTCACGCCCAGCTCGTTGGAAATATCGATATTGCGTACCGAGTTCGTCAGCGTGCCGCCCAGGTTGACGATGGCTTCAAGGTAGTCTTCGCTTGACGTCGTGAGTTTCTCCATCTGACCCCCAATCCCCCATGCGGCCCTACACATAAAGAAGCAGAGGGAAGAAGGGGGGATCTTCCCTCTGCTTTAAAGGTGCGGTGATAAGCCAGACGAGAAGAGCTTTCACCGCCGTGTCAGCAAATGAACCGAAAGGGATTTAAGCTGCCAGAAAGTTCACAGCTGCTTGCTTGCGTAAAGCCGATTACCTTCGTAGCACCTGCTCACAAGCCTTTCGACAGGGGTTAGAATACGCTAACCGTTAGCCTTGTGCAACTGTGTTAGCGCTTGCATACAATTTCTTCACAACCGGGATGCAGAAGGGACGCGGCTCTCATTCGAACCACGCCCCCTCGCATCTGCATGCTTTTCGCCTCGCAAATTGCAGCCGTTACGCCACCAGTTTCGACTTCTCCACCTGCTCGACGAACCAATACGTCAGCTTCGACAGCGCCGGCCGCAAGATGCCCAAAATGATAAATGGCAACAAGAACAGCAACGTCGACGCGATTTCAATCCAGAAATCGTTTTGGTACACACCCATGCTTGCCGCGCGCATGGCATTGATAACATGCGTTGCCGGCAAGAACGGGCTGACATTCAAGAAGAAATCGGGCAGCAGCTGCAGCGGGAAGCTGCCTCCGCCGCCGGTCACGCACACAATCAGCAGCAGCACGGCAATGGCCTTGCCCAGGTTTGCGAACAGCGACACAAGCGTGTAGATAATAAAGCTGAACACAAAACCCGCCACCCAGAAACACAGCAGATACAGCAGCGGATTTGCCACCTGCACGCCCACGAACAGCATGTTACCCAGGCACACGACCGTGCTTTGCATAAACGCCAGCACGAACGGCGCACCGTAGCGGCCGAAGAACAGCTGCCACGATTTCGGGTTCACCAAGCCCGCCTCCTCGATGGCGCGCTTAGACGGCACGGGGTTCAGCAGTACCATAATCAGCAGCGATCCAACCCACAGCGCGAGCGTGGTGTACAGCGGGGCCATGGCGGAGCCGAAGTCCTCAACGGGGAACACCGCGATGCGCTCCACGCCCACCGGCGCCGACACCGCCTTGGCCAGCGCTTCAGGATCAGAGCCGATGACCTGCTTGAGTTGCTCGACGCTGCCGCTTGCCAGCGCCTCGTCTATGCGCGTCGACAGCGTGGACAGCTTGTCGGCCGATGCATGGAGCTCATCCGCCATGCTGCTCATGGTTCCCTGGGCATCTCCCAGCTTGCCAGCCACCAAACTTGCCGAGTTTTCCAAATCGCCGCCAACACCCGAAAGCTGCGATGCGCGCGCGGTAAGCGATTGCGCCGCCGCGGACACCGAGTCGGCAAGCTGCTCAAGACCCGGCTTCAAACCGTTTTCGTAATCCGCCTTCAGCGTTGACAAGCTTGCTTGCACCGCATCAATCTTTTTCTGTACGTCTTCGCGCGACGTTCCCTCGGGGTCTTTACCCTGTTCAAGTTTGTCTGCGGCGCTGTCAAGGGCATCGTAGAGCTTATCAAGTGAAGCGATAGACGTATTCAGCTGCTTGATGACGGCATCGATTGCCGGCTGATACTGCTCATCGATGTTCGGGCGCAGCGTTTCCAACTGCGCTATCAATTCCTCGTAACGGTCGCGCTGGTTCTTCACGTCCGCCATCTGCTCACGCAGGCTTTTCGCTGCATTCGCCTTATCGGTATCAATCTGGTCGTACACGCCGTCAACCGCGCCGGGCACATCCTTGAAGCTGTCGCCGCTTTGCGCAAGCGCATCGGAAAGCGCCGCAACCGAGGTTTTCATGGCATCGCTGATGGTAAGCGCGCCGTCTTTAGCATCCGACGCTTGGCCTTCCGCATCCTTCACCGCCGCCTGTGCGCTGGAAAGCAAATCCGTAGAGTTGTTCACCAGCGATTTTGCCGTGCCAGTCAGCGAAGCATACGAGTTCAGCACATCAGCGGTGTTGCCCAGCTGCTTCGCCGAGTCGGAAAGCGTGCCCGACAGCTTGGCAATCTGCCCGCCGACATCCCCTTGCTCGGCAAGGTTGCTGAACGTGTCCACCAGCCCCAGCGCCACATCGGACAGCGTTTCGGCAAACGTCGTGTTCACCTGCGATGACACCTTCGTGGAAGCCTGATCGGTCACACGCGGCGCCACAGCGTTTTTCTTCTCGTTCTCGTAATAGATGATCTGCGCGTGCTCGGTATCGCTTGAATAGAAGCTCATCATGTCTTCGCTGAAGCTTTGCGGGATGACCACGGCCGCGTAGTATTTGCCCGATTTTGCGCCATCAATGGCGTCTTCCTCGTCGGTAAACACCCAATCAAGCTGGTCGTTCGCGCGCAGGGCCGACTCCACGCTGTCGCCCACATTCACCTTTGTAGGCAGCAAGTCGCTTTCATAGCCCTCGTCGGAGTTCGCCACCGCAACCTTCAAATTACCCGTATTGTCGAACACGTCCCAGCACGCGATGACGTTGTACCATGTGAAAATCGAAGGCAGGAACACCAGGCCCAGGATGATGACGACGGTCACCACGTTGCCGAACAGATGCTTCACGTCGTAGCAGAGCAGCTTCCAAACGTTACTCATGGTCGCCCTCCTGCTTCTTATCGTGATGCTTTTTCTCGTGCTTTTTATTCTTGTGCTTTTTCTCGTCGTCGCGCAAGGCACCCTTCGCACCATCGTGGCGCGCGGTGCCGCCCTCGAACGATTCGCCCAGGTCATCGGACACCTTGCCCACCGGGGGCAAAGGCACCGTCACGCCCGCCGCGCGCGCTGTGCGGTCAACCGGCACGGACATGCGCGCCGTAGACATGGCGGCCGGCACCAGCTCCTTCACCACTTTCTTGCCGCGCTCGGCCAAATGCTCGCGCAGATCTTCGTCGCTCATGCTGTCGATATGCGCTTGCCGCTGAATGTTGTCGCGCACCAGCTCCATGCCCAGCAAAAACGCGATGGTGAACACCAGCCAAATCAGCCATCCGGTCAGCGTCACCACCTTCTCGGTGGTGGTGACGGCGAACACGGCCGTAAACGCCACGGGCACCAAAATGCCCAGGATAAGCGCGCCGCGTTTCAGGCGCGGATACAGCGTCATGAACCGGTCAGCTTGCTGCTGCACGGCATTGTGGAATTCGTCGTGGTCGGCAAGCGCGCGGATAAGCTGCCCGATGCGATAGCGGCGCTCGGGCACCAGCGCGTCTTCCACATTCAGAAGGTCGCTCTTCTTGATTTCCTTCGCCACCAGGCGGTTTAAGTTCGTCAGGTGCGGACGTACGAACACGCCGATCACGCCCATGGAAATGCCGATAGCGAACAGGATGCCGATGTAGCTGATCCACTGCGTGCCGTAGAAGCCGCCGATGGTCTCGCGCAGCGCGTTGATGCCGTACGTGAACGGGAACATCGGGTACACGGCGCGGAAGAATTCATCCGTCATCTCAACGGGGTACAAACCTGTGCCGCCCGGAATCTGCACGAACACCATGATGATGCACAGGCCGATGCCGATGTGCTGGAACGACGACGAAAGCGTATACGTGATGCACAGGTACGCCAGCGACAAGATAATGGCCGTGAAGAAGAACGCCGGCACCGACACCGTTTGCACGCCCAGCGCCAAGCAGCCCGCCACGCACACGATAGCCTGCAGCGTTACCAGCACGGCGAAGAACAGCCAACGGCCCAGGTAGCCCTGCACAACCGTCAGGTCGGGGATTTCCTCTTTGTCAACTTCAAGCTTCAAGATAACGCACAGCATCAGCGTGCCAATCCACAGGCTCAAGCTGATGAACAGCGGTGCCATGGCCGAGCCGTACGCATTCAGCGGATACAGCTTCTCGGTGGTCACCTGCGTAGGCGATGCCATGAATTCGGCGATTTTCTCGGGATCGATGCGGCCGTTGTCGACCAGCTCATCAATAGCCGTTGACGTACCCAGCATGGAAACATCGTTGCGCGCTGTGGTCAGCGCCTTGCCCAAATCAGTCAGCACAGCGTCGGTTTGCGTAAGCGAATTGCCCGCAGCGCCCAGCGTGCTTTCCAGCTGATCGATGATGTTGCCGGTTTGATCGATAAGGTAGCCTTGGTTCGTAATGGCGGCCTTCAGACTGATAGCTGCGCTTCCCACTTGCGAGATACCGCTGCTCACCTGCGGCAACGCAGTACCGAACAACTGCGACTGATACGTTCCCGCATAGCCGATGGACTGCTGAATGGCGGTATTGAGCGTAGTAGCGGCTCCAGAAAGCTGCGCAGCTGTTGCCTCGGTGTCGTTGTACAGCTGCTGCAAATCATCGAGGTCGCGCTGTAGTTCCTGGTTGCGCTTCGTCGCCGAATCGATGGCAAGCTTCAACTCATCTTTGTGCGGGTCAGAGTCGGCCATGCCATCATAAATGGTGGTCAGCTCTGCAATGATGGTGTCATTCATGTCGATGACGCCCTGCGCACGTTCAATAGACGCGTCAACGGTACCCTGCGCGCCGGTGATGCTGCTTGAGGCATCCGATACTGCGCCCGACACACCACTAGAAACTTGCGACAAGGCCACCGAAGACTCGGAAAGCGCCGGCAATGCGGCCGCCGTAAAATCCCCAATGCTTTTCTGCAGCGTGCCTGAAAGGTCGTACACCTGCTGCAGCTGGTCCTGCACCGTCTTCGCATCGGAGCGCGCCTGCTTCAGCTGGTCCTTCGCAGCCTGCGCCTTACCTTGCGCCTCGCCCGTGCTTGTCGACAGCTCGTCCACCATGGAGCGTGCGTCCGAAACGGAATCAATCGCGCGATTCAACTGCTTCACCGTATTCGACTGCGCGACGTCAAGACCCTCTTCCGCTTCCGCAATCTTATCGTTCAACGTGTCGGCAACCACGGAACTGACCGTGGAAACGAACTGGCTGTTGATAGTTTCGTCAAGCGTGGTCGAACCCGCATCGGTAACCTTCGGGGAAACGGGGTTTTTCTTCTCGTTCACGTAATACTGCAAGTTCGGCTGATGGAAATCGCCCGACAAGATGGTGAACAGGTTCTCGGTGAAGTCACTGGGGATGACGAACGCCGCGTATACCTCGCTGGACTCAACTTTTTCCATGGCGTCGTCGTAATCGGTGAACTCCCATTTCAACTGCGTGTTCTCATGCAGCTGGTCGACAATCTGGTTTCCCAGGTTCATGTCGCCCATGATATCGTTGCTGCCGCCGGTGTCCTCGTTCACCACGCACACGCGCATGTTGCCCGTGTTGTTATACGGGTTCCAAAAACCAATGACGTTGACCCACGTGTACGTGGACGGCAGCACAACAAGCACGATAACAACAACAAGAGCGGCCGGCGCTTTGAGCAGACGCTTGAAATCGCGCCCGAGCACGCGCAGGATGTTTCTCATAGCAGGTAGTACCTCTTCCTTGCGGAAACGCCAAGGCGGCGTCAATTGCGGAAAATGGCCTTCGCCCGACGAATGCGGCGCCTTGTCGCGCGAAGGCTCGTGTGTAGCACAAGCCATTGTAAAATACCCCACATGTGGATTGTTTCCGCGCCAAATCAAACCACAGAATCCGTTGCAAACCTGTAAAGAAGCCGGCAGAGCGTCCCCTTATCCGCCCCGCCTGCATCCAATCGGGGCTGCACGCATGCAGCCCTGCACTCGTTAAGCCCTGCTTGGCAACTCCATGCTCGCGCGCGCCAGCACATGGCCTTCCATGGCGCGGCGCAGCTCGTTCAGATAGAAGCCTTCCGCCAGGTCAAGCTTGCAATCCAACGCATACATATTCAGCGTGTAGGCGTGCGTGGCATCGGGCGGCTGCGGGCCGCAATAGCGCGAGTGCACGTGCGGGTTGGCGCTGCCGTGCACCATGGGCGACCAATTGCTGTTGCGCCCCTGCACCATAGCCACCGCGTCCGCACGGCTAGCATCTTCGGGAATGAGCCTTGTGTCGGCGGGAATGTTGCACGCCGTCCAGTGAATCCAGCAGAACCCGCCCACGGGAATAGCGTCGAAATCGATGAATGCAAGCGCCAGGGACTGCGTTTCCTCAGGCACGTCCTCAATCTGAATGGGGAACGACCTTACGGGGAATCCTTCAAGCCGGTCTTCTTCCGGCGCGTACTTGCCGAACTTGTCGGCCAGCAGGCCGTTTTCCGTATCAACGTGAATGCGCATCTTGACGTCCTTTCCTTGAAAAGCGCTTCCATTAGCTTGCCGTCGTCGTTCGCGGCGCCAAGCTATGCAAAACGCCCGCTCAACAGGCCCGAAACATCGAGCGGCTGTATCGTTGCTTGTTCCCTCGCAGTTTAGCACGGCGCAGGCACAACGCTTGCACCCCGTTTCGTCAATCGAAGCCTTCCGCTTCATGCGCGTACCACGATTCATCCGCCCGATAGTAGCAAGCGATTGAGCCATTTATTCGCTATGCACACACACCAAATCCAGTAATAGCAGCGTATCCCACTGCAGCATCAAGCCCCACCGGCACTCCAATTCCGCCCGCATACGCCCAACGTCTTTTCATGCGCATTGACATCAATTCGCCCCTCGCCCACCTCGCAACGAAATCTGCGCTTTTCGCGCGAGGCATGACGCAGGGCGTGCGCTTTCGTTATGATGGGCAATACCTATATATGATTGGAGGGATGCCTCACCATGTGCGGTATCTGCGGATTCACGCAGGCAACCGAATCCAGCCTGCCTACCCTGAAAGCCATGTGCGACGTCATGGCCCATCGCGGGCCCGACGGCGAAGGCCAGTACATCGACGCGGAAAGCGGTATTGCGCTTGGACACCGCCGCCTGTCGCTCATCGACCTTGCGAACGGCAACCAGCCTATGGTGCGCGCCACGGGCGAGCACGCCGCCGCCATCACGTCTCCGGCGCTGCATCTCGATGGCACCCCGTGCGGCACGCTCGAACAGGCCGCTGCAAAGGGCCAGTTCGCCATCGTGTTCAACGGCGAAATCTACAACTACCGCGACCTGCGCGCCGAGCTTGAAGCCGCAGGCTGGGCGTTTCAAACGAATTCCGACACCGAAGTGCTGCTGACCGGCTATCTAGCCTGGGGCGAAGGTGTGCTCGATCGCCTGCGCGGCATGTTCGCATTCGCCATTTGGAACCGCGAAACGCGTGAGCTGTTCTGCGCGCGCGATTTCTTCGGCATCAAGCCGTTCTACTACACGCAGCAAAACGGGCAGTTCATCTTCGCGTCCGAAATCAAGTGCATCCTTGAGCACCCAGCCTACACGCGCGAGCTTAACCGCGAAGCACTTGAGCAGTACCTGTGCTTCCAGTTCAGCGCGCTGCCCGAAACGTTCTTCAAAGGCGTCTTCAAGCTGGCGCCCGCACATTGCATGACCGTGCACGCTGACGGCACCATCACCACACGCCGCTATTGGCGCCCGGAGTATCACTTCGACAACCAGCGCAGCCGCCAGGACACGGTCGAGGCCATCGACGAGGCCATGCGCGACAGCGTGCGTTATCACAACGTGGCGGACGTCGAGGTTGGCAGCTTCCTGTCCTCCGGCATCGACTCCAGCTACATGGCCGCATGCCTGGCCAAAGAGAACCCCGACATCAAAACGTTCACCGTTGGGTTCGAGTGCTACAAAGACGCCGCCGCCAACAATGTTGAAGGCGCCGGCGGAAAAACCATGCGCGACGAGATTTCCTGGGCGCGCGAATTGGCCGACGACCTGCACATCGCCAACACCAGCAAGTACATTGGCGAGGCGGAATATTGGGAAAGCCTTCCCCGCGTTCAGTGGCATATGGACGAGCCTTCGGCCGACCCTTCAGCCGTGGCCCTGTATTTCGTCGACCGAATTGCCGCCACGCAGGTTAAAGCCGTGCTTTCCGGCGAAGGCGCCGACGAGTTCTTCGGCGGCTACCGCATTTACCAAACGCCGTTCTCCAACGCCAAGCTGTCGTGGGCGCCGAAGGGGTTGCTGCGCGGGGCTTCGGGCGCCATGCGCAAGCTGGGCATCCGCGGTGCGAACTACCTTGAGCGCGCCAGCGAAACTCCTGAAGATTGGTACTACACCAACGCCAACGGCGTTGCGTTCACCGTTGAAGAACGCGCCCATCTGCTGAAGGGCGACTGCAATGCTGTCACGCCTCAGCAGCTGACCGCGCCGGTATATGCCGAGGTCAAAGACCTGGATGAAACCACGCGCATGCAATATATCGATCTGTACTTCTGGCTTGTCGGCGATATTCTACTGAAAACAGACAAGATGTCCATGGCGCACTCGCTTGAATCGCGCGTGCCGTTCTTGGATCGCCGCGTGTTCGACGTCTCGGCCACCATCCCCACGCCGCTGAAGGTCAACGAGTCGCAAACGAAGCTGACACTGCGCGAAGCGTCCGAGCGCGCCATCCCGAAAGATTGGGCGCAGAAGGAAAAGCTCGGCTTCCCCGTGCCCGTGGTGAACTGGTTGCGCGAAGACCGCTATTATAACCAGGTGAAGGAATGGTTCACCGGCGATATCGCACGCGAGTTCTTCAACACCGACGAGCTTGTTCGCCTGCTTGACGAGCATAAGGCCGGCGCCGATCGCAGCCGCAAGATATGGATCGTCTACATGTTCCTTATGTGGTACAAGATCTACTTTGTCGACAAAACGGTCCCAGAAAAGCCGAAGGCGCGCTAGCAACATCAGCCTGCTCCTTGAAGTGGCCCGCAACCATCCCGGTTGCGGGCCACTGTTCGTTTCCGCAAAGCTATTGGCGGTACCGACTGCGAACGGAAATCGCGCCGCTACCTTGATGTATCGCTTCCCATGGAACAATCGCACTGTCGGCAGTGATTTTCCGCAAAGCCATTGACGATGCCCCAAAGATAGCGCTTTCAGGCTCAGTGCGTTCTAAGTGAGTACAGCGCGCAAAAAGCTTCCTCGTAACTTGCAAAGAACTTGCATCGCGCTATTTCACGACGTCTGCCCTTGCTTCCCTCTCGTCATCGCAAACGAGCGCAGCCATCCGCGCGTCATCCCCGCCCCAGCGGCGCCACTCGCTTATGCCAAACGAGATGTCCTTACACTGGTCAAATGGCCGTGCTCGTCTTCAAATACGCACAAGCGGCTGTCACGACTCTCGTAAAGCCTGCTGAATTTCGAGGGCTTCTTCTTGCGAGCAGGCATTGACGACTTCTCCTCATCCTGCTCTTCTCGTTTGCGGCCGTGCGCGTGCTGTCCACTCATCAATACTGCACCCGCCAGAACACCAGGCCAGCTGCCGGGGCATTCCCTCCTGCCGCAGTGCGATTGCGCGCCTCAAGCACCTCGCGAACCCATTCGGGTTTGCGCTGACCGCGTCCCACCATCACCAGCGTGCCAACAATCGTGCGCACCATCGAGTGCAGAAACGCGTTGCCAACCACCTTGATGGTCAGGATACCTTCGCCCATAATCATCTCACGCGAAAGCGATATCTCATGCACATTGCGGCATGTTGGCTTGCCAACCGCACTTGCCGCCATACAGAAGCTTTTGAAGTCATGCTCGCCTACAAGATGGGCCGCAGCTTCCCGCATAGCGTCGATATCAAGCTGGCCATGCACATACCAGCTGAAGTCGCGCATGAACAACGGCGGAACCTCATCGAGGCACACGTGGTAGTGGTATTCGCGCCACTGCGCATCGAACCGGGCGCTGAACCCTGGTTGCCGCTCCTCCACCTCACGAACCGTTATGTCCTCATGCGTCAACGCATTAAGGCTTCGGCGCAGGCTGTATAAGTTCCTGCCTTCGAGCTCGTCGTTCGCAACGTCGAAGCTAACCACCTGGCCAAGCGCATGCACGCCCGCATCGGTTCTACCCGAGCACACCACTTCCATGTGTCGACGAAATACGAGCGAAAGCGCCTGCTCCAGTTCGCCCTGCACCGTCAGCTGACCTGGCTGCCGCGCAAACCCGCTAAACGGCGCACCGTTATACGACACGGTCAGCGACAACGTACGCTCAGGCGTCTCGCGCACGAAGCCTTCAGTATCGCTCACACGTGACGCATTCGCGTATTCCGTCGTAGACTCCACTCATGACTCCTCTGCATACCGCTCTCTCAGTATTCTTGAGACAATATGATACGCGACAATAACCCCATAGAGAAACGGGGCTCGGATACCCATCCAAGCCCCGTCACATTGACAAACTGGCACAGCGTCTTTGCAAAACGGTGCCGAATACGCTTAACGCAACGAATCCTTCTCTAACCTGGTCCTATGCCGTCAGCACGTTATAGCCGAATAGGTCGGTCAACTCGCTGCGCATAATCGGGCTTGCCGCATCCACCGTCACCGGCAGCTCCGCACGGAACTTGTGCCCGTCATTTTGGTTCACGAACAGCACCACGCCGTCGCGCCCCGGATACGATTTCAAGATACGGCTCAAGCGCATCGACTTCGACTGGTCGAAATCAGACATAGGAACGCTCAGTTGCAACTGACGAGGCTTGGCGTCCTCTTCATTCAGCTCCAACGTTTCCATTTCGAACACCATGATCTGGTTACCACGATCAGAGTGCTCGAACTTACCCTTGATCTTCACGATGGCATCCTCTTGGATTGCCTCTGCGTTCTCGTCGTACTTGAAACAGATGCATTCCACGTGGCCCGTTGTGTCCTCCAGGTCGAACGTTGCCATCTTCGTGCCGCGTTTCGTCAGCTTCGTAACCACATTGGACACCATGCCAACGAACACCGCAGACTTGATTTCCTTCGTGCGTTCAGCCAAATCACCCAGCTGCAACTTCGTGATGTGCGAGATATAGTTCTCGTACGGCCGCAGCGGATGATCCGAGACGTAAATCTTCATGATCTCTTTCTCGTACGTCAGCAGCTGACGCTTCGGCCACTCCACACCATCCGGTGCGGGCACATCTTCCTTGAACCCCGAATCCTCGTCATCGGCGAACAGGTCGAACATGCTCACCTGGCCACGATCGCGGTCTTTCTGGCGCTTTGCAGCACCTTCCAACAACGGCGTTTCCTCGATGAAGTACATCAGCTGCTTGCGCGTGTACCCTGTAGAGTCGAACGCACCACCCTTAATGAGTGCTTCAAGCGTTTTGCGGTTGTAGCATTTCGCGTCCACGCGGTTCACGAAGTCATGCAAGCTGGTGAACGGACCGTTCTTCTCGCGCTCTTCGATAATCTCATCCGCGACGTTGCGACCAACACCGCGTACGCCAACCAGGCCGAAGCGGATGCCATTTTCAACAGGCGTGAACTCTGCGTTCGACGAATTGATATCAGGCGGCAGCACCGGCGTACCGTTGTGGTTGCAGCTGGAAATATAGCGAATCAAGCGATCGGTGTTGCCCATGTAGCTGGACAACACTGCCGCCATATACTCGTTCGGGTAATGCGCCTTCAAGTAAGCGGTGCGCATAACCAGAATCGAGTACGCTGCCGAGTGCGATTTATTAAACGCGTACTTAGCGAATTTCTCCGCATCGTCCCAAATCTTCTTGGCAATTTCCAGCGAATAGCCGTTCTCCACCGCGCCGTTGTTCCAGTCTTCCTGCAACGCGCGCATGACTTCAAGCTTCTTCTTGCCCATTGCTTTACGCAGCTTATCTGCCTTGCCGGCAGAGAAGCCGCTCATCACCATGGACACCTGCATGATCTGCTCTTGGTAAACCATAGTGCCATACGTTTCCTCAAGCACAGGGCGAAGACGCTCATCATAGTAGTGAACAGGCGTTTTACCGCTTGCAACCTTAATGTAGTCCTCAACCATGCCGGACTCCAACGGACCCGGGCGATTCAGGGCAATGGAAGCAACAATATCGCTGAACCTATGCGGTGGAAGCCTTGCGAACAAGCTGACGTACAAGCCGCCCTCAACCTGGAACAAACCGTCCATGTTGCCGGAACGCATCAAGGCGAACGCAGCTTCATCATCGGTAGGAATTTCCTCGGGCACAATCTTGCGACCGGTAGTCAGCTCCACGTTGCGACACGCGCGCGACAGCACGCCAAGCGTACGCAAGCCAAGGAAGTCCATCTTCAGCAGGCCAAGGTCAGGCGTGTAGTGACCATCGTACTGGGTGATGATGCCGCCGCCCTTGGTATCGCGTTTTACAGGCACGTGGTCTGCCATGGGGTCGCGGCAGATGATGGTTGCACACGCATGCACGCCCTCGCCACGCACATGGCCTTCAATAGACTGTGCGGCGTCTACAACAGCCTTAACGTCTTCTTCTGTTTCATACGCCTTTTTCAGGTCAGGATTGGTGTCCAGCGCTTTCTGAATGGTGATGCCAAGCTCATCGCCGATCATCTTGCAGATGCGGTCACCAACGCTATACGGATAGTCAAGCACGCGCGCGGCATCGCGCACGGCATTTTTCGCCTGCAGCTTGCCGAACGTGATAACGCCCGTAACATGATCGGCGCCGTATACTTCGCGAATGTGCTCGATAACCTCCTGGCGACGTTCATCCTCGAAGTCGCAGTCGATATCAGGCATCTCAACACGTTCCGGCGACAAGAAACGTTCGAACAGCAACCCGTTCGACAGCGGTTCAAGGTCGGTAATGCCCATCGCGTACGCAACAATAGAACCAGCAGCCGAACCACGGCCCGGGCCAACGCCGATTCCCTGGCTACGCGCCCAATTCAAGTATTCCTGCACGATAAGGAAGTATGCCGGGAAACCCTGCTGGATAATAACGCTCATCTCGTATTCAGCACGATCAAGCGGCTCTTTGGGAATTGGATCGCCATAGCGTTTCTTCATGCCATCCATAACCTGATGGCGGAACCAGCTTTCGTCCGTTTCGCCTTCAGGCAGCGGAAATTTCGGCAGAATAGAGTCACGTTCAAGAATCACGTTGCATTTTTCGGCAACTTCAACCGTGGTATCGCATGCTTCGGGGAAATCGCGCAGCGCCTCGCGCATCTCCTCTTCCGTTTTCATGTAGAACTGGTCGTTCTCGAACTTCATACGGTTCGTATCGTTGACCGCAGAGCCCGTGCCGATGCACAGCATAACATCCTGCGCCTTGGCGTCTTCCTGCAGCAAATAATGGAAGTCGTTCGTGGCAATAGTCTTCAAGCCAGCACGATGTGCAACTTCCGTGAGTTGATGATTCAGCTCAGTTTGCGTTAAGCCACCATCAGTGCGAATACCCTGATTCTGCAATTCGATATAGAAATCGCCCGGTTCAAAGCAACTTGCGAATTTGTTCGCCCATTCAACCGCATCATCAAACTGGCGATTATCAAGCAGTTTCGGAATGATGCCTGCAATACAAGCGGAAGAGCCAATAATGCCCTTGCCGTATTTCTGCAGCATGCTGAACGTGGTACGCGGTTTATAGTAAAAATTATCAACGTGCGATTCGCTGACCAGGTGCAACAGATTGTGATAGCCCTCATTTGTCTTCGCGAGAAGCAGCAAGTGATACAGCTTCGGCTTCACGTCTTTGCGCAGCTCTTCATCGGTTGTGAAATACACTTCGCAACCATAGATAGGCTTAACGCGCTTACCGGTTTCCTTCTCCACTGCATCGCACGCATCGCACAATTCAGGAACACCCGACATAACGCCATGATCGGTAATGGCAACTGCCGGCATACCCAGTTCTGCCGCGCGGCGCACCATGTCCTTAACATGCGTTAAACCGTCAAGCAACGAGTACTCAGTGTGATTGTGCAAATGAACAAACGCCATACGCGCCTCGAATCTCTCTGCAAGCTGATGTGCTTAGGCTCGTGACTATTCAAATTGATAGCCAGACCTCTTATTAGTTCGGGTACTCATCATAGCAGCGAAACGCGCACGCGTGTTCGAACAAACGATGGATTTCGCAAGGGTTTCCAAACGGATAGCAGACAATCTGTTGTCACGCTCTAGCCGCAAAGCATCAAACACCAGCAGCCACTCAACTTGACGCCTCAGGACACGAAAAGACCCCCTGCATTCAACAGGGGGTCTTCAAGAAGTCAGCCGATTGGGTACGACCGTCGCGTTGCCAGCAGTCGCACCAGCGGCCGCGGGTTTATTTGCTCAAGCCGACGCCCAAGCTATGCAGCAACAGGCTGCGCACTGTCGGCAAGGATAATCACCTTGTCGCCGGTAACCTGCACATAGCCGCCTTTGACTTCGAAGCGCTGTACGGCACCGCCGCCAGCAGGCGTGAGACGAATCTCGCCATCGGCCAAAGCGGAAACCAAGGGAGCGTGACCGGCCAAAAAGCCCATCTCGCCCTCAACGCCCGGCACAACGACCATTTCAGCCTCGGTAGTCAACAGCTTCTCGGCAGGCGTTACGATGTCGCACTTGAAGCTAGCCATACTACGCTTCTTCCTTCTTCATTTCCTCGTACGCAGCGTACACGTCGTCGATGCCGCCCTTCAGACGGAAGCACTGCTCGGGGATCTCGTCACACTCGCCGTCGAGAATAGCGGCGAAGGAGCGGACGGTATCCTCCATCTTGACGTACTTGCCCGGCAGACCGGTGAACTGCGTAGCAACATGGAAGCACTGACCGAAGAACTGCTGAGCCTTACGCGCACGGGAAACCGTGAGCTTCTGCTCCTCGGACAGCTCGTCCATACCAAGAATGGCGATGATGTCCTGCAGGTCCTTGTAGTTCTGCAGCAGCTCCTGGATGCCCGTAGCAACGCGGTAGTGCTCTTCGCCGACGATAGCCGGGTCGAGTGCGCGAGACGTGGACTCCAGCGGGTCAACAGCAGGGTAAATGCCCAGCTCAGCAATGGAACGCGAAAGGACCGTCTTAGCGTCCAAGTGGGTGAACGTCGTAGCCGGCGCGGGGTCGGTCAAGTCGTCAGCGGGCACGTACACAGCCTGCACCGACGTAATGGAGCCGGTGGACGTGGACGTAATGCGCTCCTGCAGGTCGCCCATCTCGGTGGCCAGCGTGGGCTGATAGCCTACAGCAGAAGGCATGCGGCCCAGCAGAGCGGACACCTCAGAACCAGCCTGCGTGAAGCGGAAGATGTTGTCCACGAACAGCAGAACGTCCTGGCCCTGATCACGGAAGTACTCAGCCTCGGTCAGACCAGCCAGACCGACGCGCAGACGCGCTCCCGGAGGCTCGTTCATCTGGCCGTAAACCAAGCAGGTCTTGTTGATAACACCAGAATCGCTCATCTCCAGATACAGGTCGGTACCCTCACGGGTACGCTCACCAACGCCGGTGAACACGGAGGTGCCACCATGCTCCTGAGCCAGGTTGTTGATGAGCTCCTGGATGATAACGGTCTTGCCAACGCCAGCGCCGCCGAACAGACCCGTCTTACCACCCTTAACGAAGGGCTCGATCAGGTCGATGGCCTTGATGCCCGTCTCGAAGATCTCAGTCTTCGTGACCAGCTCGTCATACTCGGGAGCAGGACGATGAATGGGCATATAGCCGGTAACCTCGGGCATCGGCTTCTCGTCAACGGGCTCGCCGATGACGTTCCAAATGCGGCCAAGCGTCTCCTGGCCAACCGGCATCATAATCGGATGACCGGTGTCCTGCACGTCCAGGCCACGCACCAGACCGTCGGTAGAGCTCATGGCGACGGAACGGACGATGTTGCCCGGCAGATGGGTCTCGACCTCGAGGACGACGTGCAGATCGCCCGCCTCGGTCTTCGCATCAACCGTCAGCGCGTTATAAATCGCCGGCAGCTGATCAGGAGAAAACTCGACGTCAACAACAGGACCGACGATACGCACGATGCGACCGACAGCGCCCTTGCTGGCCTCGACCTCCTCCTTAGTAAACAAATGTTCAGCCATTTAATCCTCCAAAGCAGCTGCGCCACCGACGATTTCCGAAATCTCGGTCGTGATAGCGCCCTGGCGTACGCGGTTATACAATCTGGTCAACGTGTTAACCATCTCGGTGGCGTTGTCCGTAGCCGACATCATGGCGTTGCGGCGTGCGCCCTGCTCAGCGGCTGCCGAATCGATAAGCGCATGGTACAGCGTGGTGCGTACATACGCCGGCAGCAACTGATCGAGAACGCCCTCGGGGCTCGGCTCGAAAATAACGTCGCCCTGAAGTTCCTCGGCTGCAGCCTCGGCAGCGCCGTTGCCCTTATCGGACGCAAACGCTTCCGTATCGATGGGAAGCAGAACCTCTTCGCGAAGCTTCTGCTCTGCCGCATTCTTAGCGTGGTTGTACACCACAATGACCTCGTCGATCGTGCCATTGGCATACCCGTCCACAGCGTAGGAGGCGATTCCATTCGCTTCCTCAACCGTGGGGTCGGCGGACAAGTTCGCGAAGGACAGGGCCGGCTCCACGTTGCGATACGTGAAGTAGCCCAGTGCCTTCTTGCCGCAGGCGACGATGCTCACCTGAGCACCCGCCGCCTGCTTCTTCTTCGTCAGTCGATCGACGTGGCGCAGCACGTTGCTGTTGAAGCCGCCGGCCAGACCGCGGTCAGACACAACAACCACAACAAGCACGTTCTTAACCTCGTCATGCTTACGCAACAGCGCGTTCTCGGAGCCACCTACACGCTTGGCAACGTTGGCCAACATTTCGACCATGGATTCGGCGTACGGCGTAGCCGCTGCAACGCGCTCGCCAGCGCGGCGAATCTTAGCTGCAGCAACCATTTCCATGGTTCGCGTAATCTGCTTCGTCGAAGAGACGGAGTTGATACGCCTATCAATGTCGTGAAGGTTGGGCATCGCTACCTACCTTACGCCGTCGGAGCGAACTGAAGCTTGAAAGCCTCGATCGCAGCGTTGGTCAGGTTCTCGACGTCACCAGTCCACTTGCCAGCCTTCTCAAGCTCGGTGAATACCTCGGGCTTGGAAGCGTGCAGGTACTCCAGCAGCTCGCCGCGGAAACGCACGACATCGGCAACCGGAACGTCGTCCAGGTAGCCCTTGCCGCCAGCGTAAATAACAACAGCCTGGTCGTACACGTCCATCATGCAGAAGCGATTCTGCTTCAGCAGTTCGGTCATGTGAGCGCCACGGTTCAGCTGCTCCTGCGTAGCCTTGTCCAGGTCGGAGCCGAACTGCGTAAATGCCTTCAGCTCACGATAAGCGGCAAGGTCGAGCTTCAGCGTACCGGCAACAGACTTCATAGGCTTAATCTGCGCGGAACCACCAACGCGGGACACAGAAATACCCACGTCAACAGCCGGGCGCTGGCCCTGGAAGAACAGGTCGGTCTGCAGGTAGATCTGACCATCGGTAATGGAAATGACGTTCGTCGGAATGTAGGCGGAAACGTCGCCAGCCTGCGTCTCGATGATCGGCAGAGCCGTCATGGAGCCAAGACCGTTTTCCTCGTTCATCTTCACAGCACGCTCCAGCAGGCGCGAATGCAGGTAGAAGATGTCGCCCGGGTAAGCTTCGCGTCCCGGCGGGCGACGCAGGGTCAGCGACATCTGGCGATAGGCCACAGCCTGTTTCGTCAGGTCATCGTACACGATCAGCACGTGACGACCCGGGTTCTCTGGACCTGCGGGCTTGCCGTCTTCACCGTTGTAGATGAAGTACTCGCCCATAGCGGCACCAGCCATCGGGGCGATGAACTGCAGCGGAGCAGAATCAGCAGCAGAAGCGCTGACGATGATGGTGTAATCCATCGCGCCGTACTTCTCCAGCGTCTCCTGCACGTTCGCCACCGTGGAGGCCTTCTGGCCCACGGCAACGTAGATGCAGATCATGTCCTTGCCCTTCTGGTTCAGAATGGCATCAACAGCAATAGCGGTCTTACCAGTCTGACGGTCGCCAATGATCAGCTCACGCTGACCACGGCCAATCGGGATCATGGCGTCAACAGCCAGGATACCGGTCTGCATAGGCTCTTCAACCGGCTTACGGTGAATAACGCCCGGAGCCTTGAACTCAACGGGACGCGTGCCCTCAGCCTTGATGTCGCCCTTGCCGTCAAGCGGCATACCGAGCGGGTTCACAACACGGCCCAGCAGGGCTTTGCCGGAGGGAACCTCGACCAGACGACCGGTGGTCTTCACCGTATCGTTTTCCTTGATTGCAGCGACATCGCCCAGCAAAACGGCGCCCACTTCATCCTCTTCGAGGTTCTGGGCCATACCGTAGACAACCTGGCCGGTAGAGCTGGTGAACTCCAGAAGTTCGCCTGCCATCGCATTCTTCAGGCCGTCAACGCGAGCAATACCGTCGCCCACCTGGATAACAGAACCCGTTTCGCGGGATTCCACACTGGTGTTCAGCGCATCGAGCTGCTTGCGCAGCGCCGCGTCGATAGACTGTGCGGTGATTTCAGTCACTAGCATTCACCTCCATCTGTGGTTTGTTTCAGCACGTTGCGAGCGGCCTCAAGCTGCGACGTCATGCTGGCGTCGATGCGCTTGCCGTTGGCGCTCATCAAAATGCCGCCGATCAGAGACTTGTCGATGCTTTCACGCAGCACGACATTCGTACCCAGGTCGGCTTCAGCCTTCTTCTTAATGACCTCGCGCAGGTGATCGTCCAGCGGCACGACGGTGGTAACGTCGACCACGGTAACGTTCAGCTTGCGTTCGACCTGCTCTCCGTAGCTCTCCCATACGCGCGAGAGCAACGCGAAGTCCCCACGCTCCGCCATAACGGCCAGAACGTCGACGAGGACCGGATTTGCTTGCGCGAACACGTTGCGCGCAAGGCTGTTCCTCTGCTCGGGCGTATAAGAGCTATCATGCAAAGAGCTAGAGAGATCCATGTTCGAACGCACAATGCGGATAATGCGCTCGGTCTGGTCGCGAACTTCAAGCACCGCATCCTGACCGCCGGCAGCTAGCGCGCCGTCGAGCAAAACGGATGCATACGTTGCAACCTTTTCCTTTTGAACATGGCGGTTAGTTGGCATTGAAACTGCCCGCCTCGTTCACGTAGCGCTCGATGATCTTGCGGTGTTCATCGTCGCTCAAGTCCTCACCGATCAGACGAGATGCCACGGCAACGGACATATCGGCCACAGAGCCCTGCAGCTCTGCAATAGCAGCCTTCTTGTCAGCCTCGATGGCAGCATGCGCCTTCTCGATCATGGTTGCAGCCTCTGCCTGCGCCTTAGCGGTGATGTCTGCCTTAACAGACTCGCCCGTCTTCTTGGCGTCGGCGATGATCTGCGCGGACTGAGCCTTGGTTTCCTCCAGCTGGCGCTTGTACTCAGCGAGGACGCGCTCACTTTCAACACGAGCCTTCTCGGACTGCTCAAGAGCGTCCTTGATGGTGGTCTCGCGCTTTACGAGCATACCCTCGAACAGCGGCCAACCGAATTTCGCCAGGATGATCCACAGGATGATGAACGCAACGAGCATCGGGATGAATTCATCCATCTGCGGCAGGATAGCCGCAACGCCGCTGCCTTCCTCAGCAAATGCCTGAGCAGGAAGCATAGCGCTTGCCGCGCCGAAAGCGACGGCGGCGCTGCCGCAACCGCGGAGCACTGTGTTCTTGACGTTCAACTCGCTTGCCTCCTTTCCTTAGCTTACTAGGTTTGCTTGAGTTGAAAACCTGTTAGCCAATGAAGAAGAGGACCAGGCCCAGCAGTGCCAGAGCCTCAGACATAGCAGCGCCGATGAAGAAGTAGCCCATGAGGGTGCCCTTCATCTCAGGCTGGCGTGCAGCAGACACGCACAGGCCGTACGTTGCAACGCCGATGCCGATGCCGGGGCCGATGGCGGCGAGGCCATAGCCGACGACCTTCAGCGCAGCGAGCGTGATTTCCATAATTACCTCCTTCGTTGAACCCGGAGCCTTCTCCGTGCTCATGCCTATATACCCAAGCTGATCTACTTATGTCAGCTGTGGTGCCAAACAGTACTGATGGCAGCTTGCGCCGCCGGTCCGCGCATCAGTGGGGATGAACCGCCATGCCGATGTAGGAAGCGGACAGAATGGTGAACACGTATGCTTGCAGGAACGCAACCAGGCATTCCATGGCATACATGAGAACAAGCAGAACGAACCATGCAACTGCAGGCAGCGCGGTAACGAAGTCCATGCTGAAAACAGCCTGCTGCAAAAACACGGTGGTTGCCAGAGAGAACACGGCCAGGACCATATGACCGGCCAGCATGTTGCCGTAAAGACGAACGGCCAGCGTCAGCACGCGGATGACCATGGAGAAGAACTCGAGCACCCAGATGACCGGGACCATGGGGCCGGGAACACCAGAAGGCACAAGGCTTTTGATGTAACCGAACACGCCCAGCGTCTTCAGACCGTAGAAGTTGAAGTACACGAACGAGACGGCAGCCAGCGCCCACGTGATGGAGATGGTGCCCGTGGTGGCCTTCGCACCAGGAATCAAGCCAACAACGTTAGCGATGAGGATGAAGAAGAACAGCGTGCACAAAAACGGGATGTGCTTCTTGAAACCCTCACCGATAACGTCCTGGCCAATGCTCGTGTTCACGAAGTCATAGCCATACTCGACCGTGTTGAGGAACTTGTTCTTCGGGACCAGCTGAAGCTTGCGGCCCCCAATCAGAACCACCATCAGTACCAACGCCAAAATGAAGAACATGTACAGCGTGTACTGGCTGATGTCCCATCCACCGATCGAGAATACGGTGTGGGAATCGAACGTTTCGGAGAGGTGCCGTGCCTCTTCGACGAACTTATTGAGCGCTTCGCCCATCTCAGATCATCCCAGCCTTTCCAGTGACGAACCCTACATTACCGTGCTACGTTTTTACGCCACACGTACACTGCGGTGCAAACGATAAGCGAAACGATCTCGGCCATGCCGAAGGGAAGAACCTGCGGACGCGCCACAAGAGCGCACACGATCAAAGCCACCGCCACGACTACAAGCGACACGAACGTGCCCCCCAAGCCGTACAACGCAGCGTTGGCGACCGACACCGAAGGATGCTTCCGGGCTAAACGCAGCGACGCAAACAGCGGAAGAAAGCCAATGAAGCCAGCTATGACGCCGATTACGATGGCTGCTACCATGGCCCGCGTTTCACCCAAACCTTTCGTCAATCACAATTCCCGCATAGAAAACCAACGCGTATGATAACGTAGATTTTTGAAAGCCCCCACTAAACCCCGCAATCGCCACAAAACGCTGGTAAACGGCTCTCATTTATTCGATTTTCCCAGCTATTTACCCTGTTCTACTTTTTTAGATATTCACAGAATGGCCTTGTTTGTCGATTTTTATGCATTTGCATCATTTCCGATTGGGTCATCGTAAACGCGTAGTTTTATGCCAGCTTCAGACAGCATGGACATTGCCAATTCATCAGGATAGGGGTTCGCGTAAATGATTTCCTCAATGTCGGCGTTAATGAGCATTTTCGCGCACACCACGCACGGTTGCGTGGTGATGTAGATAGATGCACCCGTGATGTTGATGCCGTAGCGAGCCGCCTGGATAATGGCGTTCTGCTCCGCGTGAAGACCGCGACAAATCTCGTGCCGCTGCCCACTGGGCACGCCTAGTTGTTGCCGCAAGCAACCCGTTTCCGCACAATGGGCAAGTCCGGTTGGAACGCCGTTGTACCCCGTTGCCAAAATGCGACGATCTTTCACGATGATGGCGCCCACCGCTCGACGCAGGCATGTCGTGCGCGTGGCAACCTCATTCGCAAGCGTCATGAAATATTCGTCCCAGCTTGGGCGGTGGTCTTTCAACTCGCTCATACCAACCCCTTCACATACAAAAAAACGGCCGAGCGAGGATGTTTCCCGCCCGGCCGTTAGTCTACACTACCTGGTTCGGATTTAGTATTCCAAGCCCGGATACAGCGGATGGGCCTCCAGCATAGCGTCGATCTTCTTCTTAACATCGGCAAGCTTGGCTTCGTTGCCAGCGTTAAACACCGTTGCAGCGATGCACTGGCCAACCTCGTAGAAATCTTCCTTCGTGAAACCACGCGTGGTTGCAGCCGCGCTACCAACGCGAATGCCGCTGGCCACAAACGGGCTGCGCTGCTCATTCGGGATGGTGTTCTTGTTCACCGTCAGGCCAACGCTTTCCAGCAGCTTCTCGGCGTCCTTACCGGTCACGTCCGCAGGCGTCAGGTCAACAAGGCACAAATGATTGTCCGTGCCGCCAGACACCAGGCGCAAACCGCCATCAGTCATGCCCTGACCCATTGCGGCGGCATTTTCCACCACATGGTCGATGTACTCCTTGAACGAAGGCTTAAGCGCCTCACCGAATGCAACCGCCTTGCCGGCAATAACATGCATAAGCGGGCCACCCTGGCTGCCAGGGAACACAGCGGAGTTGACCTTCTTGAACAGCTCTTCGTTATTCGTAAGGATAAAGCCGCCGCGCGGGCCACGCAGCGTCTTGTGGCTGGTGGACGTAACAATATCAGCGTACGGAACCGGAGACGGGTGAGCGCCAGTCGCAACAAGACCGGCAATGTGTGCCATGTCGACCATCAGGTAGGCCCCCACCTCATGGGCGATTTCGGCCATACGCTCGAAATCGATGATGCGCGGATAGGCAGAAGCTCCGCCAACGATGATCTTCGGCTGATGCTCTTTCGCCAGCTTTTCCATCTCGTCGTAGTTGATGGTTTCAGTTTCCGGATCAACGCCGTAAGACACGACGTTATACAGCTTTCCGGAGAAGTTTGCCGGGCTGCCATGAGTAAGGTGACCGCCGTTGTCCAAGCTCATACCCATAATAGTGTCGCCAGGCTTAACGGTGGCGAAATATGCGGCAAGGTTGGCATTTGCGCCGGAATGAGGCTGAACGTTCGCAAACTTAGCGCCATACAGCTCACAAGCACGATCACGCGCAAGATTCTCGACAATATCAACCTTCTCGCAACCGCCATAATAGCGCTTACCCGGCAGGCCTTCTGCGTACTTGTTCGTAAGAACGCTGCCCATTGCCTCCATCACAGCACGCGACGTGAAGTTCTCAGACGCGATAAGCTCAACGGATGAACGCTGACGAGACAGCTCCTGACCTAACGCGGCAGCCACTTCCGGGTCGGTTTGTTTCACGTGCTCAATTGCCATGATGTAACCCTTTCTTCGACATTCGTTACGCCTTGTACTCTATCACATGCCCAACAGACTCACGACCACCACACATTGCGGAAACCAACCGGCAATAGATAACAGGCGAGCGGGAATGGGCAGCTGCGGACACGCAAACCGCCTGTTGGCCATAATGCAGCGAAAGCCGGTACACCCGGCTTTCGCGAGAATGCGTATTTCGAATCGCTTATTTCGACTCCAGGGCCATAATCTTCTCAACACGCCCTGCATGACGTCCACCACCAAAGTCAGTAGACAGAAACGTTTTAAGAATCTCTTTATTAGCTGACAAGTCGACAAAACGCCCCGACAGAGTAATGACGTTTGCATCGTTATGCTCGCGGCAAAGCGCAGCAAAAGCCGGCGAAACAATATTCGCAGCCCTAATTCCATCAACCTTGTTCGCTGCAATGGCCATACCAATGCCCGTGCCGCAAACAAGAACGCCTCGCTCAGCTACGCCATCGACAACATCGTGGGCCACAAGCTCAGCGTAGTCGGGATAATCGACTCGATCGTCGTTTTCAGGGCCGCGATCGAATACTTCATGACCCTGCTCACGTAAATACGCAGCAAGCTGCTGTTTTTGATCAAAACCGGCATGATCGCTTGCAATGCTGATTTTCATATCCATAGCCTTCCTTAGCAAGAAACAATAGTGCGATGTTACACCCTATATCGCAACAAGTTAGGAAACTGAACGACTTCTCCCGACCGTTACGACAAAGCCTGAATATCGGAAATCGTGATGGCGCCAGTGCGAACCATCACCGGATGATCGCCCGTGCAATCTACAACAGTCGAAGCAACTCCACTCTTTGCAGTATCGGAAACATCAGCCAAACAGGCACCAACTGATGATTTGATCGCATCATCAACAAGATCAAAGCTGCATTGAGCTTTGTTTCCACTTACATTAGCTGAACTGGTAGCCAAGGGACACCCAACATGAGCAATGAGCTGAAGTGCCGTATCGTTATTAGGCATACGCAGCCCAATAGTACCTGCAGGAGATTGAAAAGCTTGAGGAACCTTATCGCTGGCATTCACAATTAGCGTAAGAGGTCCTGGCCAAAACGTACGAGCAAGCACTCGAGCAAACTCGGGAACATGCTTGCCATAAACATCGAGGTCCTTCAGATTGTCAACAAGCCACGCGATCGGCTTACGATGCTCGCGATGCTTTATATCGTAGATAATCGTAGGATCGGCGGCATAACGAACAGCAACGCCAACGCCATAAACGGTTTCAGTAGGATAAAGAGCAGCCCTACCCTGGACAAGGGCCTCAACCGTCTTGTCCATTGAGCTAGAAACACATGTCATAGCCCAACCTCTTCTCGTAATCGAAATACAAGCAGTAGCAAAGTGACTCTTTCTATAATACCAATAGCAACCATCGCCTGAATCAATCAAGCAGATTCAACAAGAAGAAGTAGAGAGACAAAAATGGATAGTTACGACAAGACGTTGGTCAAAATGCCTTCAGCCCCACGCAAACACACGATTAGCAATGCGGCAGCGTTAGGCTAAGACTCAAGCACAAGATACACCCATGAGCACCAGCCCCTCAACGCCCAATAGCCTAGTAAAAGATTGCGGAAAATAGCCAGGTAATAAACGAGAGGAAATTCAACGCGCCGGTCTGCCGCATCCCCCAGCACGCCGGCGGAGCCTTGCACCGCACACGACACGATGCGCAGAGAGGCGCCGTACGCAAATACCAGCGCCTCAAACGCGAGAGAGAGTCGTTTGTGCGCACAGACGCCCTAAAACGCAAGAAGGGCCCGCGGGGGGATAGTCTCCCCCGCGGGCCCTGCCGGCCTCTCGGCCGCTCGCGCAATAGAAAAGCGCCCTCCGCGAGCGCGACGCCCTGCCCTCCCGCAGCCTTGCGCTGCAGTACTCTCGGCGAAGGCGGGCTTAACTGCCGGGTTCGGGATGGGACCGGGTGATCCCCGCCTCTGTGGTCGCGCTCGCGGGGGGCGCTCCCCCGCGGCTCATGTCTGTGAGCCTGCCCGGGTCCCCTTCCGGGGCGACCCTGGCGGCCGTGCAGCGAAGGAAGCTGCCCGCACATCGACGCCTCGCAAAATCCCTTACGAGGATGCGAAGAGCTCGGGCTATCAGCAGCGCTCGGCTGAGCGGGTCGCCCCGCTTGCACCTGCGCCCTGTCGACCGGGTGTTCTACCCGGGCCCTTACCGGAAAGTGGACTCATCTCGGAGACGGCTTCCCGCTTAGATGCCTTCAGCGGTTATCCGTGCCGGGCGTAGCTAGGCGGCCGTGCCGTTGGTCGACAACCGCTGCACCAGAGGCCCGTCCACCCCGGTCCTCTCGTACTAGGGGCAGACCTCCTCAATCCACTTGCGCCTGCGGAGGATAGGGACCGAACTGTCTCACGACGTTCTGAACCCAGCTCGCGTACCGCTTTAAACGGCGAACAGCCGTACCCTTGGGACCGACTTCAGCCCCAGGATGCGATGAGCCGACATCGAGGTGCCAAACCTTGCCGTCGATGTGGACTCTTGGGCAAGATCAGCCTGTTATCCCCGGAGTACCTTTTATCCGTTGAGCGACGGCCGTTCCACTCTGTGCCGCCGGATCACTAGAGCCTGCTTTCGCACCTGCTCGGCCCGTCCGCCTCGCAGTCAAGCTGGCTTGCACTCTTGCGCTCTCGGGACGGTTGCCGACCGTCCTGAGCCAACCTTTGCGCGCCTCCGTTACTCTTTAGGAGGCGACCGCCCCAGTCAAACTACCCGCCTGGCACGGTCCGCGGCCCCGGTCAGGGCGCCGCGTTAGGCCGCCGGAACGGAGGGGGCAGTATTCCAAGGGCGGCTCCGCCGGGGCTGGCGCCCCGGTTTCGATGCCTCCTGCCTATCCTCTACGCGCCGAGCCAACGGCCAATGCCAAGCTGCAGTGAAGGTTCACGGGGTCTTTCCGTCCTTCCGCAGGTAATTCGCATCTTCACGAATAGTGCAATTTCACCGGGTCCATGGTCGAGACAGCGCCCAAGTCGTTACGCCGTTCGTGCAGGTCGGAACTTACCCGACAAGGAATTTCGCTACCTTAGGACCGTTATAGTTACGGCCGCCGTTTACCGGGGCTTGGCTTCAGCGCTTCGCACGAGTGCTAACGCATCCGCGTAACCTTCCGGCACCGGGCAGGCGTCAGACCCTATACTTCCCCTCGCGGGTTGGCAGAGTCCTGTGTTTTTGGTAAACAGTCGCTTGGGCCGTTTCGCTGCGGCCGCCCAGGGCTCGGGGAGCGTGTCCCTCCACCCCGGGCGGCGCTCCTTCTCCCGAAGTTACGGAGCGGTTATGCCGAGTTCCTTGACCATGGTTCCCCCGATCGCCTCGGTATGCTCTACCCGCCCACCTGTGTCGGTTTTGGTACGGGCGCCTCTGTCCCTGCCTAGGGGTTTTTCCAGGGAGCGTGGGCTCCGCAGCTTCGCCATGCGGCTTCGTCTCGCGTCTCGGCCTTGCGTGCAGGGCGGGTTTGCCTGCCCTGCGGCCTACGCGCTTTCACGGGGGCGTCCAGAACCCCGCCTGCGTACCCTTCTCCGTCGCCCCGTCGGTCTGAATAGCGGTCCAGAGGCGGTACAGGAATGTCCGCCTGTTGCGCATCGGCTACGCCTTCCGGCCTCGCCTTAGCTCCCGACTGACCCTGGGAGGATTAGCCTTCCCCAGGAAACCTTGGGCTTACGGCGGCGGCGTTTCCCGCGCCGCTCTCGTTACTCATGCCAGCATCCTCACTCCCCTGCGCTCCACCGTCGGTCGCCCTCCGGCTTCTCCGCCCAGGGGAAGCTCCCCTACCAATGTGTCTACATTCCGCCGCTTCGGCGCGTCGCTTAGCCCCGTGAATTGTCGGCGCGCCCCCACTCGACCAGTGAGCTGTTACGCACTCTTTGAATGCATGGCTGCTTCTAAGCCAACATCCTGGTTGTCTGGGCAGGGGCACATCCTTTGCCACTCAGCGACGACTTGGGGGCCTTAGCGGGCGGTCTGGGCTGTTTCCCTCTCGAGCACACAGCTTAGCCCACATGCTCTGACTCCCGGCCTTTCCGTCCCGTCGGCATTCGGAGTTTGGTCGGCATCGGTAGGCGGTGAGGCCCCCTCCTCCGTCCAGTGCTCTACCGCCGCGGGAAAACGGCCGGGGCTAGCCCTAAAGCTATTTCGGGGAGAACGAGATATCTCCGGGTTTGATTGGCCTTTCACCCCTACCCACGGGTCATCCCCTCCGTTTTCAACCGAAGTGGGTTCGGCCCTCCACGGGGTCTTACCCCCGCTTCAGCCTGCCCATGGGTAGCTCACCCGGCTTCGCGTCCACCGCGCGCGACTACGTCGCCCGCTTAAAGACTCGCTTTCGCTGCGGCTCGCTTCTATAGCTTAACCTCGCCGCGCGCGGTGACTCGCTGGCTCATTCTACAAAAGGCACGCCGTCACAGCGCGATGGCTGCTCCGGCTGCTCGTGGGCGCGAGGTTTCAGGCGCTGTTTCACTCCCCTCTCGGGGTGCTTTTCACCTTTCCCTCGCGGTACTGGTTCGCTATCGGTCGCGGGAGAGTGTTCAGCCTTGGAGGGTGGTCCCCCCTGCTTCGCGCGGGGTTTCACGTGCCCCGCGCTACTCTGGGAATCGGGAACCCGCTGCCTGCGCCTCTTCGGGTACGGGGCTCTCACCCTGTTCCGCCGGCCTTCCCAGGCCGTTCCCCTGAGGGGCAGGTTTATGACAGCGGGAGGGGGGTGCGGCCCCCTCGCGTCCCGCCCAGCAACCCCGGCGCGGAAGCGCCCGCACGCTGTGACACGCGCGCCGGTTTGGGCTGGCCCGGTTTCGCTCGCCGCTACTCCCGGGATCTCGGTTGATTTCTCTTCCTCGGGGTACTTAGATGTTTCAGTTCCCCCGGTTGCCTCCTGGCGCCCTATTTGATTCAGGCGCCGGTAGCGGGGCATTGCCCCCGCTGGGTTCCCCCATTCGGGAATCCCGGGATCGAAGGCCGTTTGCGCCTCCCCCGGGCTTATCGCAGCTTGCCGCGCCCTTCGTCGACTTCCCGCGCCAAGGCATCCGCCTCGCGCCCTTAACATCTTCCATCCAAGGGATCCTGACTGAATTAGTACAGGTCGTTCAAATCGATAGAGAATACCAGATGAATGATCGTTGCGATCGTGAAGAATCCGAATCGTCTTAATTGGATCGATTCTAAATAATTCGTTCTCGGGGGCCGGGGGGATTGCCCCGGCCCCGCGTCGTTGTGCTTTCGCTTCGCTTCGCTGTTCGGCTGTCAAGGTGCCTCGGGGCGGGAGCCCCGGGAGCCGGATGCTGGATGGAAGAGACTTCCAGTGAGGCAGCGATTCTCTTGATTGGTCGAATCTCCCTAGAAAGGAGGTGATCCAGCCGCACCTTCCGGTACGGCTACCTTGTTACGACTTCACCCCCCTCACCCTCCACACCTTCGACGCCTCCGCCCCCCGGAGGGGTTCGGCCGGCGGCTTCGGGTGCAGACGACTCGGGTGGTGTGACGGGCGGTGTGTACAAGGCCCGGGAACGTATTCACCGCGGCGTGCTGATCCGCGATTACTAGCAACTCCGGCTTCACGGAGGCGGGTTGCAGCCTCCGATCCGAACTGGGGCCGGCTTTGCGGGATCCGCTCCCCCTCGCGGGGTGGCAACCCTCTGTACCGGCCATTGTAGCACGTGTGCGGCCCAGGGCATAAGGGGCATGATGACTTGACGTCGTCCCCGCCTTCCTCCGGCTTGACGCCGGCGGTCCCCCGCGAGTCCCCAACTGAATGCTGGCAACACGGGGCAGGGGTTGCGCTCGTTGCGGGACTTAACCCAACACCTCACGGCACGAGCTGACGACAGCCATGCACCACCTGTCACCGCTCCTTCCGGCCACGGCGTCTCCGCCGCTTCACGGTGATGTCAAGCCCTGGTAAGGTTCTTCGCGTTGCTTCGAATTAAGCCACATGCTCCGCTGCTTGTGCGGGCCCCCGTCAATTCCTTTGAGTTTTAGCCTTGCGGCCGTACTCCCCAGGCGGGGCGCTTAACGCGTTGGCTGCGGCGCGGAAGATGTTATCCCCCACACCTAGCGCCCATCGTTTACGGCTGGGACTACCAGGGTATCTAATCCTGTTCGCTCCCCCAGCTTTCGCGCCTCAGCGTCAGTTTCGGCCCAGAGAGCTGCCTTCGCCGTCGGTGTTCCTCCCGATATCTGCGCATTCCACCGCTACACCGGGAATTCCGCTCTCCCCTACCGCACTCGAGAGCGCCAGTTCGGGACCCGGCCGGGGGTTGAGCCCTCGGGTTAGAGGTCCCGCTTAGCGCTCCGCCTACGCGCGCTTTACGCCCAATGAATCCGGATAACGCTCGCCCCATACGTATTACCGCGGCTGCTGGCACGTATTTAGCCGGGGCTTCTTCTGCGGGTACCCTCGTTGAAGTGTTCCCCGCTGAAAGCGGTTTACGACGCGGACGCCTTCGTCCCGCACGCGGCGTTGCTGCGTCAGGGTTGCCCCCATTGCGCAAAATTCCCCACTGCTGCCTCCCGTAGGAGTCTGGGCCGTATCTCAGTCCCAATGTGGCCGGTCGGTCTCTCAACCCGGCTACCCGTCGTCGGCACGGTGGGCCTCTGCCCCGCCGTCTACCTGATGGGCCGCGACCCCATCCCCCGCCGCCAAGGCTTTCCCGGCCAGGACATGCGTCCTTGCCGGAGTACCAGGTATTAATCCCCCTTTCGGGGGGCTGTCCCTGGGCGGGGGGCAGGTCGGTCACGTGTTACTCACCCGTTCGCCGCTTCATGTCCGCCCGGAGGCGGTTTCATCGCTCGACTTGCATGTGTTAGGCACGCCGCCAGCGTTCATCCTGAGCCAGGATCAAACTCTCCGTTGAAGAAGAGCGGGGCCGGTCTCCCGTCCCCGCAATCTTTGGCATAAAAAGAAAAACTTTAAAAGAAATTGTAAATCCGGGGCAGGCGGGCTCAAAGTAGGTAGGCCCTGCCTGCGCTGGCTTCACTGGCTATTGTGATCGTCTCTTGTCCAGTATCCGGTTCTCAAGGTTCCCGCCTGCGGGGTCGCCCCCGCGGCTTTCGGCCTTCGCGCTTTCGCGCTTGGCGCAAGATTGAATAATACGCGCCTCCCCGCCCCGATGCAAGGACTATTTTCCGTTGGGCTGTTTCTCCACGTTTCATACACATTTGGGTTTTGGGGCGCGCGGCGCGCTCGGGGGTCGTCTCCCGTGGGAAGCGCCCGGGGGCCGGCCGCCCTCGCCGAGACCGCTTGGCCCTTCGCCCCTTACCTGAAGATGGGGAGGCCCGCCGCTCCCGCTTCTTGCGGGGTCGGAGTCCTCGCGGGGGGGGGTGAGGAGGCCGCTCCTTCCCTGCCGGATCTCGGTCCCCGCTTCTCCCCAATATATAAGGCGAGGCCGATTGCTCGGCCCCGCCTTGTCTTGTGTTTTGTTTTACACCAGGCGCAGGAACTTCTTTTTGCCTGCCTGGATTTCGGCGCCTTGCAGCTGCTCGGGCTTGAGATTGTACGACTTCGGCGCGAGCGCTTCGCCGTTAATCTTTACACCGCCGCCATCGATGAGTCGCCTTGCTTCTGACACGCTTTGAGCAACCTTTGCATTTACCAGCAGCTTTGCGAAGTACACCGTGCCGTCTTCGCCAGGCGTGAGATCGGCCTCGAACGTGGGAGCGTCCTCCGGGAAGCCATGCTCTTTGAACTTCAGGTCGAAATCGGCCTCGGCCTGCTGGGCTGCTTCTTCGTCGTAGTACGCTGTGACGATGTTGCGGGCCAAGGCACGCTTCACCTTATTAGGATGCAGTTTGTCCTCGGCGAGGTCCTTCTCGAGCTGATCGATTTCCGCCACCGGAAGCGTGGACGCCAGGCGGTAATACTTGATCATGAGTTCATCGGGAATGGACATGACCTTGCCGAACATGTCGTTCGGTTCGTCGGTGAGGCCCACGTAATTGCCGTAGCTCTTGGACATTTTGCGCACGCCGTCGGTGCCTTCCAGAAGCGGCATGGTTAGCGCGATTTGAGGCTCCATGTCCATTTTCTCCATGAGGTCGCGCCCGGCAAGCAGGTTGAACAGCTGGTCAGTGCCGCCCATTTCCACGTCGGCCTTCACCATGACCGAGTCGTATGCCTGCATAACGGGATAGAGGAACTCGTGCAGGGCAATAGGCGTTTGCGATTGATAGCGCTTCGTGAAGTCGTCGCGCTCAAGGATGCGGGCGACCGTGAACTTGCTGAGCAGGCCGAGCAGCTGCTTGAGATCGAGCGAGAGAATCCAGTCAGCATTGTAGACGATCTTCGTCTTTTCGGGATCGAGGATTTTCATTGCCTGGGCAACGTAGGTTTCAGCGTTTGCCTGCACCTGCTCTTGAGAGAGTTGCGGGCGCGTGGTGTTTTTGCCGGACGGATCGCCGATCATGGCGGTGCCGTTGCCGATGATGAGCGTGACGTTGTGGCCGAGGTCTTGGAACTGGCGCATTTTGCGCAGCGGCACGGCGTGGCCCAAGTGCAAGTCGGGGCTGGTGGGATCGACGCCGAGTTTGATGTTGAGCGGCTTGCCACGCTTGAGCTTTTCGAGCAGGCCATTTTCGGGCACGATTTGCGCAGCGCCCGATGCGATGATGTGCAGTTGTTCTTCTGCGGACAGCATGATTTCCTCTTTCTATGACGCGTATGCTCGCGATTCTAGCATATGCGGGTTATTGCACTCCTCGGAACAGATGGCCGCTGGTGCAACCGGGCTCTTTAGGCAGGGCGGCGCCTTGCGCGTGCGCGATGTTACGCGCGCGCACGACCCTTTGCACAGCCTGCGTGGTTTCCTCGACGTTGAGCATAGTGGCATCGACCATCAGCCACGACACACCCGCCTGGATAATGTCCGGCAGCGCATGGACGACATCGAGCTGCACGCTGTTGTAAAGGTGGCTTCTGCCCAGCTGGTCGGTGACAACGGGGAAATCGTAGCCTTTTCGATCTTTGAGAAAGTGCGGGCTTTTGCGGCGAGCGCACGAAGCGCAGTTTTGCGCGCAGGGGCCTTGGCTCATAAGCATGCAATGTTCCGTTGTCATGAGCTCCTGGCGGCCGATTACGGTAAGTCCCAGTTCAACCGGCGATTCTTTCGCCAATTCGGCAATTTGTGCCAGGTTCAACTCGGGGGAAAGCCATACACGGCGCGCGCCAAGCTCTGCGGCCTTACGGAGTGCGAGTTTGTTGGTGATGGGCAGGTGCGGCCCCACTTCGACGAGCCCGCCTTGCGCCATTGCCCGCGAGAGCATGCCGAGGCTCTCCGCTACGACAGGCTGGTCGGCGTGCACGCTTCGCCACGCGTCGAAGCCGCATGCCTGCTCGCGCGTAAGCTTGCAGATGTCGTGGCACACGACGGGGAGCACAACCGTGCACTGCTTCGGGTAGCTTGCTTGCTCGACGGTTGCGGTCAGTTGGCCCGCCACCGTTGCCTGGCCGTGCTCAAGGTTGACAGCCGGAACGTACAGCACGTCAGCGCCGGCGCGCTTCGCGGCTTTGGCGCAAGCGGGATTCGTTACGAGTGCGGCAACATGAACGCCGCCCGCGTTGGCAGGACGCACATCGGGAAGCGGCTCGACACGCGGAAGCGGACGGGCGGTCACGCCTTCGAGCAATTGCTGCTTCAGGGATTCGAGCGCCGCTGCGCGCACATGATGCAGCTGGGAGAAGCCGATGCCGACTCCTTCATCGATTTCGACGACGAGCGATGCGAGCTCAAACGGCGTTTGGCCCATGCGGTCGATGTGGGCGCGAACGCCTGCTTCGGCAACCGCTTTCGTACGGGCCGCCTCGACGTTTGGGCCCTCGGCAACGCCCACCGGCAGCGGTTGGCCGGCGAAGCGCTTGACGGCAGCCCGATAGGCGCGACCGTTGCCCGGCGTGTCTGCCAGGCGAAACTCCACGCGCAGGGGCTGCCCGATTCGCAAGCGAGCAACACCATCGACGAGCACGCGCGGCAGCTTGTCGTCGTCGACGAACGCCGCCTTCGCGCTACGCACGCGAAAGACGCGGTCGCCCTTGCCCACGGCGCGCTCCGGCGCAAGCAGAACGTTGCCGTTGCGGTCCCTCTCAACCTGCGAGACGGTATAGGCGAAATGGCCCTTGTTCGTCCAGAATTCGAGGACATCGCCCGCGACGATTTCCTGATCGGCGGCAACGGCAGCCTTGCCATTGCGCACCGATGCAACGCGCCCGATGAACACGCCGCGATTGTTGGGGCGTCCGTAGCTCATGATTTCGTTGCCGCGATGGCCTTCAAGGTAGGCGGTGGTGAAGCCGCGGGAGAATGCTTCGGCCAGCTTCTGATGCTCTTCTTCCGTTGCAGGCTGCGCAGCCCATGACGCGCTGTCGCTTTCTTGCGCCGCATCGCGCGCTGTCAGCACGCGATCGAGCACTTCGCGATATACCTGCGTAACCGCAAGCACATACTCGGGCGACTTCATGCGACCTTCAATTTTCAGCGACGAAACCCCTGCGCGTACCAGATCGGGAAGCAAGTCGATAGTGCATAGGTCCTGCGGAGAGAGCAGGTGCTCGCCCGGCGCGGGAAGCGGCTTGTTTTTCGCGACGTTGTGCAGCGTGTACGGCAGACGGCAAGCCTGCGCGCAAAGACCGCGGTTCGCCGAACGCCCGCCGATGAGCGACGACATGAAGCACTGGCCCGAATAGCACACGCAAAGCGCACCATGCGCAAATGTTTCGATTTCGACGCCGAGTTCGTCCGCCACGCCCACCAGGTGCTCGATTTCAGGAAGCGATAGTTCGCGCGCAAGCGTGATGCGCTTGGCGCCAAGTTCTGCCGCCGCGCGAACGCCGGCTTCATTGTGCGTGTTCATTTGCGTTGACACGTGCAGGCGTGCCTGCGGGAGCGTGCGCGCCAGCTCGGAGGCGATGCCGATGTCCTGGACGATGAACGCGTCTGCGCCGGCACGATATGCCTGGCGAGCGGTTTCAAGCGCATCGTTGACCTCGTTCGGCAGAATTGCCGTATTCAGCGTAACGTACACGTTGACGCCGCGCAGGTGAGCATACGCGCAAGCATCCGCAAACGTTTCCAACGTGAAATTGTCAGCGCCGCGCCGAGCGTTAAACGACTGCAAGCCCAGATAGACCGCATCGGCACCGCCCTGAATTGCGGCATGAAACGCCGCCATGCCACCAGCTGGCGCCAGCAATTCCACTTCACGATTCATAAAACAACCCCCGTATACGCCCGGGCGCAGGGCAAGGCGAGTTTTGCAATGCCGCTGGATGCCGCCGTACGTCGAATAGAAATAATGTGAGGGTAGTATAATCGAGCAATGAAACTAAGACGAAAACAGCGCGAAATGCGCACCCATGCCATCCCCTGGATGATCCTTGTAGCCCTGGCGAGCACTTGCTTCGTGGGCTATTGGGGCATTCAAGGGGCTTTACGCGTCATGAACGGCTGGACCGAAGATTTGCCCAGCATCGATAACACCGCCTTTACGAGCCATGCACAAGAATCGGTGATGTATGCGGGAGATGGAACGACCACACTTGCGGAATTCCAGCTGGAAAAGCGCGACCCCGTTGAGTCGGATGAAGTTTCCGACTACGTCAAGCATGCCACCGTTGATACCGAGGATGTTCGATTCTACGAGCACAATGGCGTTGACCTGCCGGGCATCGCTCGCGCACTCGTGAACAACCTTGCGGGCGGCAGCCTGGAAGGCGCCTCCACCATTACGCAGCAGCTTGTGCGCAACACGTTGCTGACGCAGGAAGCGAACGACATCTCGATTGAGCGAAAAATCCGCGAAGCTCAGCTGGCGCTGAACATGGAAAAGGAATATAGCAAAGACGAGGTGCTGATGATGTACCTGAACACCGTCAACTACGGTGACGGCTGCTACGGCATCGAGGCGGCAGCGGAAAACTATTTCCAAACGACTGCTGCCAACTTGACGATTGCGCAGGCGGCAACACTTGCTGGCATTCCGCAATCCCCCACGTTCTTGAACCCGAAGACATACCCCGATGCCTGTCTTTCGCGACGGAATTTGGTGCTTGATCGCATGCTTTCCGCAGGCGATATCTCGCAAGAAGAGCACGATGCGGCGCAGGCTGAGCCGCTGGGGCTTAACTTGGCGCCCGAGGTACCCGAAGACGGCATTTACGCCTATCCCTACTTCACCAGCTATGTACGCAGCTTGCTTATGGAGGAGAACAATCCTTACGGATGCTCATATGCCGACCTGTTTGAAGGCGGGCTGACTATTTACACGACGCTTGATACAACATTGCAAGACAAAGCGGAAGCCGCATGCGATGCGCAGCGCGCCCGCATGAGCAGCGAGCTTGATTCCGCTCTTGTTGCCATTGACCCTAAGACCGGCCAAGTCAAGGCTATGGTTGGCGGTGGAGACTACAAATCTAGCCAGGTAAATATTGCCACGGGTACGGGCGGATCGGGCCGTCAGGCAGGCTCGACGTTCAAGGCATTCACACTTGCCGCCGCCATTGAGAAAGGCATCTCGCCGAAAACCCGCATCGACTGCACCTCGCCGATGACAAAAGAGATTGACGGTAAAGAACAATCCTTCGAGAATTTCGCGAACATTGACTACGGCATCCGAAGCATCGAGAGCGCAACCGCCGTGTCGTCGAATACCGGATACCTACGCCTTTCCGAAGAAATTGGACAAGCTGCCACTAACGACATGGCTAAACGACTTGGAGTAACGTCGCCGCTTTCAACCGTTTACACCACAACACTTGGCGTTGCGAGCGTGACGCCATTTGACATGGCCAGCGCGTACGCAACGCTTGCCAGCGGTGGCGTAAAGCGCACGCCTTTGGTTATCACCAAAATCGAAGATAAAGACGGCAGCGTTATCTACGAAGCGCAAGATTCTTCCGAGCGCGTGATTAGCGAAGAAGTTGCCGGGGCAACGACGAAGTCCCTTCGCCAAGTATTTGAAGCAAGCGATGGAACCGCGCAAAGCGCCAAACTGGAAAGCGGACAGCCGGTAGCGGGAAAGACCGGAACATCTACGGATTTTGCCGATCACTGGCTTGTGGGCTATACGCCTTCGCTCTCCGTTGCTACGTGGATCGGCAACCCCGCAGGAAGCATCTCGTCGGGTGAACAGCTGAACTGCAATGCGCTTTGGAAAGATTTCATGGACCGGGCTACTTACGGCAGAAGCATCGAGCAATTCCCCGAAACAAAAGACCCCTCGTACAACAACACGTTCAACGAGACGCAAAAAGCGAAGCTTGGGGCCGACGAGGACGCTGCAGAAGCCCCTGATTCACAAACCCCGACAAGCATTTCGGAAGGATCGAAAACCGCAAATTCAGACGATGCAGGCATGCCACCTGACGCCACGGGCAAAACGCTTACCGAAGCGAAAACCCTGCTGGCAGACTGGAAGGCTGGCTACGTGACCGAATATTCCGGAACGGTTGCAAAGGATACGGTGATTCGTCAATACGTGGCAAGCGACGGAATGATAGTGATTGTGCTTTCAACGGGGCCGAAAACTTCGTAGCCGTCATTCTTCCATGTGACCGTGTTTGGCATTCTCGCTGAGGGTCACCCCCTGCTGCGCGCCGTCGCAAAACGCCGAGAAGGGCGCCTCGCTTGCTTGCGAGGCGCCCTTCTCTTTGACTGTTTCATAGAGTCGCAACTGCTTGAGCGAAACTGCCTAGCCGTTCAAGTCTGCCGCAGCCTTGTCTCCCGCCTCCAGCTTTGCGATACCAGAGTCGTACGAAGACTGGATAGCGGCGAGCCGTTCGTCATACGAAGACCAGTCGAACGGTTGAGTGTCGGTTGCGCTGTCGATTTCCGCATAAAGGGTCACGTAGTCGCTGAGCGCCGTTTCAAGGTCGGCGCAGCCATCAACATACTGCTGCTTGATGTCCTTCAATGAATCAGGAGCATCTTGCGAGCTCAAAGAGTCCAGCGCCTTGAAGGCGTTATCAGCTTGCGTGCGCATGTTCACCACATCGCCGCGGGATACGGCATCCGAAAAACTGGCGAGCCTGTCTTTCAACGTTTCCATAGTTTGGTTGACTTGCGTCATGTACGCACGATTTTCGGATTGCGCTTCGGTAACGGCAGACGTCTGCTGCGCGGCGCACCCGCCGAGAACACCCATACCGAGGATTCCAGCACTAGCCAGCGCTATCGCTTTCGAAAGAGTCTGAAGTTTCATATCGTTCCTATCTGATGACGAATCAAACAAAAGCTATTGGGCTCCCGAGCTACCAGCACCAGTAGCGCCAGTTGAGGCTCCTCCCGAATTGCCGGAACCACCAGCTGCTGCACCGTTCGACGCTCCTGCGCCAGTGCCCGCACCTGTTCCTGCACCGGCTCCGGTTCCCCCAGACGTTCCCGCACCGGCACCGGCTCCTGCGCCAGCACCAGTACCCAAACCCGTGCCGGAGGTTGAACCACCTGTAGAGTCATTTCCGTAGTTATTAGCACCACCGGTTCCCGTTCCATTCGCATTTGAGCCATAAGAGCCGGAGTTACCTGTGGAATTTGACCAGGAATTGGTGTTGTAGCCGCTTGAGCCGCTCCAGCTTGAACCAACGTGATACGTTGCGTTCGAGAACGGTTTGTAGGAAGGATCGGCCGCCGAGGGAAAGCTTTCCGTTGCCTGTCCATAAAGCGCAGCTGTCATGAAATTATGGAAGACATCGGCCGCGTTCACATTCGAAGGAATGGTTTCGGTGTTCGATGGGTCGCCAAACCAAATTGCCACAGAAAGCTGCGGGGTGATGCCGCAAAACGTAATATCGTGATATTCGCTTGAAGTACCCGTCTTCGCAGCAACTGCCTGACCGTTGTCGAGCTTTGCAAGTGTGCCGGTACCTTCAGAAGTGTTCACAACGCCCTTCATAACCTCGGTAGCGGCATGGGCTACTTCAGCGGAGATAACCTGCGTACCCGCTGGGTTCGTGTTGTCGACGATAAGATTGTTCTTGCTGTCGTAAATCTTCATGATCGGCTGAGCATCATAGCGCGTCCCACCGTTCGCAATGCACGCATATGCATCGGCCATGTCAAGCATGGTGACGTTCGACTGGCCCAGCGTAAGCGAGGGGTTGGCGTTCAGCGTTGAGGTTATGCCCATCTTCTTAGCCACGTCAATAACCTTCTGAGTGCCAAGTGCCATCTGAAGTCGGACAAAACCCGTATTCGACGATACAGCAAATGCACGAGCGATGCTGCGCGTACCATAATTGTTGTTGTCGTAGTTTTGCAGCGGATTGCTATTGTCGTAATCGGTGTCGGGAATAACCGCAGGCGATGAACAATCAACCATGGTTTGAGGATCAATGCCTTCCTCAAGTGAAGCGATAAGCGTAAACGTTTTAAAGGCCGATCCGCAAGGACGCCCCCCGTTGGTGCCTTCGCCTGTTGCAAGATTCGTCTTCTGCGTCTCCCAGTCTTTGCCGCCTACCAGGGCTCGAATAAACCCATTGTCGGGGTCAATGGCAACCATCGATCCGCTAATGGCTTCGCCAAGTGCATTTTCCTTGGCGCGAATGGCCGATTCCGCCGCCTCTTGCGTGTCGATGTCAAGCGAGGTAACAACTGTCAGCCCACCCTTAAACACGTCAAGCTGGGAATATTGATTGGAAAGCACGTTTTTCACGTAGCTAGTGAAGTAAGGGTATTTTTCAATGCCGTCGGATGTAGGCGTGGACGGATTCAGCACCAGAGCCTCCGCCTTCGCCGCATCATGCTCCTCTTGCGATATATATCCGTTCGAAAGCATGCGATCGAGCACAAGATTTCGGCGCGCAAAGCAGTTGTCGGGATAGTCGATGGGATTGTTATACGTGGGAGACTGAGGAATACCGACCAACGCTGCCGCTTCGACAAGCGTTAAGTCTGTGGCGTCTTTTGAAAAATAGCGCTGCGACGCCGCCTGAATGCCGTATGCGCCAGACCCATAATTCACGGTATTGAGATACATGAGCAGGATATCGTTTTTGGAATACTGCTCTTCAAGCTTAACGGACAGGTACATTTCGCGCACTTTACGCTTCAGCGAAATGTCGTTCATCTCGTCAGACAAAATGGTATTGCGAATGAACTGCTGCGTGATTGTCGATGCGCCCTCTCGACCGGAACCGGTAAGCGTAACGAACGCCGCACGCGCAATGCCAACTAAATCGAAGCCACCATGCTCGTAAAAACGTTCATCCTCCGTGGCAACTGTACCCTGCAAAACATATTTGCTGATACCATCAAGCTCAACAGGGTCGCGGTTTTCCACTTGAAAGCGCGCAAGCTGAGTCGTTTCATCAGAAGCCAGCACAGTTGTAGGCATGGCGGAATTGAGCTCGGAAACCTCCGAGACATCGTAATCGCTAAGATCGCCTATCCATGAATTGCAAAGCGCGAACACACCGATAGCGCCCGCAACACAACACGCAACAAGAACGCTAAGCACCGCAAGCACACCAACAACGGGGTGCTTTTTCTTAATGCTCGGCCTGCTCTTTATCGATCGAGAAGCCACAAACCACCTCCAAAACTCGGCTCATTGTACCATCGGGGGAAAATCAGAATTCAAAGCACACAAGTTCGTAGCAAAAAAGTAAGAGAAGGCCTTGAAGCCGCCGATTGGTTTAGCGGCTTCAAGGCCTTTATTGGGACCTGATGCTCTTGAGCTTTTGCGAGATGCCGTTATTTACAAAGAAGCTTCGTCATTTGCAAGCACGGTTTTTGCCTGATCAAGCTGCTGGCGAACAACGCTGTTGCCCGTTCCGCCTTCCGTTGTTCGGGCCTTCACGATGCTTTCCAAGTTCAACGCAGACGTAATGTCTTCCTCGAACAGGGGGCTTGCCGCCTTGAAGTCTTCAAGGGACAAGTCATCGAGGTTGCAATCTCGCTGTTCGCATAACAGCACGAGGTGACCAACCACTTCGTGAGCATGGCGGAACGGCAGGCCCTTCTTTGCCAGATAGTCAGCAACGTCCGTTGCGGCCAGGTGGCCCTTCTTCGCCTGCGCCATCATGTTGTCCGGTTTGATCTGCATGGTCTCAATCATTCCGGCAGCGCACTGCAAGCAGTCCTCTAGCGTTTTTGCCGAGTCGATGACGCCGTACTTGTCTTCCTGCAAGTCTTTGTTGTAGGCAAGCGGCAACGCCTTCATGGTAACCAGCAGCGAAACCAGATTACCGACGACGCGCCCTGTTTTGCCACGAATGAGTTCGGCGAAATCGGGGTTTTTCTTCTGGGGCATAATGGACGACCCCGTTGAGAAGGAGTCCGACAGCTCAATGAAACCGAACTCCGACGTTGACCACAGCACAAGCTCTTCGCACAAGCGCGACAGGTGCATGCAGCTTACCGCGCAGGCATAATCAAGATCGAGCAAGAAATCGCGATCAGAAACAGCATCGAGCGAATTGGGGATTACCTTACTGAAGCCAAGCTCCGCCGCCGTCATCTGGCGGTCGAGCGGATAGGTGGTTCCGGCCAGCGCTGCCGCGCCAAGCGGACTTGCATCCGCCGCGCGCTCAGCTGCCGCAAGACGCTCGAAATCGCGCGTAAGCATCCACACGTAGGCAAGCATATGATGCGAGAACAACACCGGTTGGGCATGCTGCATATGCGTATAGCCAGGCAAAATGACGTCGAAGTGCTTCTCGGCTTGCTCAACGAGCGCATGACGCAACGCAACGTTGGCACGCATAAGGTCATGCGCGCGCTTTTTCGCAAACAAGCGCGTGTCTGTTGCCACCTGGTCGTTGCGACTTCTTCCGGTATGGAGACGTGCGCCCGCATCACCGATGTCCGCCGTCAAAGCTCGTTCGACGGACATGTGAATGTCTTCATCGTTGATGTCGAACGTGAAGTCCCCCGACTCTATGCGATTCTTCACGCGCTCGAGACCGGAATCGATGGCATCAGCGTCTTCATGCGAAATGACGCCGACCTTCGCCAGCATGTGCGCATGCGCTTTCGAGCCGGCGATATCCTGAGCATACAAAGCCTTGTCGACCGGCAAGGAAGCGCCAAAGCGCTGCGTAAATTCGCTTACGTTTTCAGTGAAACGTCCCGACCACAAAGCCATGGGACTACTCCGTTTCCTTGTTTGCAGCGGGCTTTTCGGCCTGACGCCACAGAGGCGTAACGTCCTCGTAGCGGCCGCGCTTCAGGGGACCTTGCTGGTTCTGGGCGTCGAACAGCTCAGCAGGAGCGCCTTCCTTGCGGCGATTGACCGCCCACGTCCTGGTGGAAAGCGTCTGGATTTGGATAAAGCCTTCAGCGGCGCTGCGGTTGAACGTGTCGCCCTTGTCGTAAGTTGCCAAGGACTGATCGTACAGCGAGTATGCGGACTTGCGGCCAACAACCGTGCAGGAACCCTTGTAGAACTTCAGGCGCACCGAGCCGTACAGGCAGCGCTGGGTGGAGGCCATAAATGCGTCGATAGCCTCCTTCAAAGGCGAGAACCACTGGCCGTTGTACACGCAGCGAGCCCACGTCTGCTCAAGGTCAAGCTTGTTGTGCAGCACTTCGCGCTCGAGCACCAAATCTTCCAGCGCTTTGTGCGCAAGAATCAGTGCCATGGCGGCCGGCGCCTCATAGCACTCACGGCTCTTCACGCCCACCAGGCGGTTTTCAACCATGTCGATGCGGCCATAGCCGTGCTTGCCGGCAATAGCGTTCAATTCGTAAATAATGCCCAGATAGCTTTTCTGGTTGCCGTTGATGGCATAGGGAACGCCACGGGCAAACGTCAGCTCAACGTACTCGGGCTCGTCGGGAGCCTTCGTGGGGTCCGTGGTCATGGTGTAGATGTCCGTCGGCGGTTCGGCCCACGGGTCCTCCAGCACGCCGCACTCGATAGCGCGACCCCACAGGTTGTCATCAATAGAGTACGGGGAATCCTTCGTGGCACCCACTTCAACGCCATGCTTTTCAGCCCACTCGATTTCATCGGGGCGCGTCAGCAAGTCCCACTCACGCACGGGAGCGAGAATTTCAAGAGACGGGTCGAGCATGGTGATGCTTGATTCGAAACGAACCTGATCATTGCCCTTGCCCGTGCAACCATGAGCAACGTACTTTGCACCGAACTTGTGAGCGGCGTCCACCAAGTGCTTGGAAATCAGCGGACGGGACAGCGCAGACACCAGGGGATATTTGTTCTCATACATGGCATTTGCAGCCAATGCCTTCGTCAGATACTCCTGAGCGAACATCTGACGCATGTCAACGACCAGGCAATCGAGCGCGCCGACGCGCAGGGCCTTCTGCTTGATTTTCTCCAGGCCGTCATGCTCCTGCCCCACATCACCCACAACGGCGATAACGTCGAGGTTTTTCTTGTCCTGCAACCACTTGATGCAGCATGACGTGTCCAAACCGCCAGAATATGCAAGGACAACCTTTTCCCTTTGCTCAGCCATGATAAAAATCCTTCCGTATGTTCGGCTTAATTGACAACACGTTTCCCACGCTTGCCGCGTTGCGCAGACATGTCCCGGAATGCCAGGCAGCTGATAACAGGTTTTCTAGCGGCGCCAGAAGGACAGCTGTCCCTTGGCACACCGCTTGCAGCAGTCTACGACAGATATTTGGCGCAAACTAACAACGTAACAGCTTGTAACAAACATGGGTATGCGAGAGTGACCGTTCTCGCGACGGATGCTATGCGACTATCGTCGTCGCAGACGGTCGATGGCTTTTTTGACCTCGATTGCAGCCTCGGGGCTTTCTGCAGCAATCATAATGGTGTTGTCGCCGGCAACGGTGCCAAGCGCGCCACGCAAGCAAGCTTTATCAAGGGCAGCGGAAACGCCGGCAGCACCGCCGGAAAACGTTTTCACAACCACCATATTGCCTGCTACGTGCACCTCTTCGACCAATTCGGAAACCATGCGCTGAAGACGCATTTCCTCGGGAAGGACGTAATAGCCTTCGCGAGATTTAACGAGACCCATATCCATGATGTCACGAGAGATGGTGGCCTGAGTGCACTCATAGCCGGCAGCCTGCAGCTGGCTTGCAAGGTCGCGCTGCGTTTTGACATTGTTTTCGCGAATGATATCGCGAATAACGTCATGTCGTTGTTGCCGTTTTCTCATGCCTGAATGCTCTCTGTCCTATGGATAGGACATCGTATACGGTTTCCTGCAATATCCTTTTGCGTTATGCAATATAGTGCAAGCCACAAACAGAATATGCAGTAGATGATACCGCAAGAAGTGGTTGTATTGACGATGAAAATAGAAAAACGTGCGGTTTGCGCACTTCAGTTTACCAGTTTTGCCGCATCCCAATAACAGCATTACGCAAAATGGCCCGGCCAAACCAGTAACGAAGATCGACCGGGCCTTATTGAAATTATGCGGAAACGCGTTACAGCATCGCGCTCAGGCGCTGCACCATGGTGTCGATGTCCGATTTTTCACACACGAGAGGAGGAAGGAAGCGCAACGTGTGCGCACCCGTTGCGTTCAGAAGCAAACCTTCTTTCAGCGCTGCCGTAACCAATGAGGGCGCATCAACGCTTTCGTCAAGATCGACGGCGTTCATAAAGCCCACGCCGCGCACCTCTTTCACATGAGGCACCGTAGCAAGCTTTTCCCTCATATAGGCACCAACCTCGTTGATATGCTGAGTGAAGCCATCCGCAAGGGTGTTCAGCGTTGCCTGCGCCGCCGCAATGGCAAGACAGCTGCCGCCGAACGTGGTGCCGTGATCGCCGGGCTGGAAGGCTTCGGCGATGTGGCGAGGCGCCGCGCACGCTCCCATGGGCATGCCTGCCGCAATACCCTTTGCCATGGTGACGATGTCAGGCGTCACGCCGAAATGCTGGAAAGCAAACGGAGCTCCACAACGATAGATGCCCGTCTGAACCTCGTCGCACACCATAAGCGCACCGTACTGGTTCGTCAGGTCGCGAACGGCCTGCAGGAATTCTTGCGTGCAAGGATGAACGCCGCTTTCGCCCTGAATGCATTCGAGCATAACAGCGCAAATGCCAGCACCCTGCTGTTCGAACAAAGCTTTGAGCGCGTCAACATCGTTTATGGGCGTGCTCACAAAGCCACCGGGCAGAGGCTGAAATGCCTCCTGCTTTGCCGGCTGAGCCGTTGCGGCAAGCGTGGCGAGCGTACGACCATGGAAGCTGCGATCAAGGACGACGATAGTGCGCGGAGCCGCCTCGAAGGCTTGCTTTGCCTGCTCGTCAGACGCACCAGCTTCGCGAGCTTTCTCCTCGGCGCTTTTGCGCGCGTACAAGCGCGCCAGCTTGATTGCGCACTCGTTGGCTTCTGCACCGGAGTTGGCAAAGAACGTCTGCCACGGCTCGGGAGCATCGGCATCCCCGCCATTAAGCAGCGCCGAAAGCTGGTGAGCAAGCTGACCACGGCCCTCGATGTAGTAATAGTTGCTTACGTGCATAAGGCGTTCGGTCTGCTTTTGCAAAGCATCGACAATTGCCGGGTGGCAGTGGCCCAAGCAGCAGACACCGATACCCGCGATGAAGTCGAGGTAGCTATTGCCGTCGGCGTCTTCGACCACCATTCCCTTTCCAGAAACAAGCTCGACTGGCTTGCGCCCAAAGGTATGCATGACGTATTGAGATTCAAGTTTTTGCTGTTCAGCTAAAGACATTTGATTCGCTCTTCCTAATAATGTGCGCCTGCAAGCGCTTGCTAACGATTCTGGCTGCTTTGCGTGGATTGCGCAGGTTGACTTTGGTCGCGATTCTCAAGCAGCTTTGAAGCGAACTTGCCCAGAGGGTGGTTATCGAACCGGTACGCTTCTTCCGTTGAATGCATGGTGGTGCCAACGCCCGTGCTGGTCAAAAGTTCAAGCAACAGCGAATGAGGCGTGGTTCCGTTGATGATATGAGCTCGCTGAACGCCGTTTTCAAGTGCATGAATGCATGACTTCAGCTTGGGAATCATGCCCGTAGAAACCACGTTGTTCTCAACCATGTAACGCGCCTCAAAGACCGTGAGGTTAGAAATGAGCGAACTTTTGTCCTCGAAGTTTTCATACAGGCCGTCAACGTCGGTGAGGAACACCGCCTTGTGAGCGCCAATCGCAGCAGCAATGTGGCCCGCCACCATATCCGCGTTCACGTTGTAGAAGCCACCGTCCTCGCCAAGGGCGACCGACGCGATAACAGGAATGTAGTCGGAAGAAACCAGGTCGTCCAGCAAGGGGCGATTGATTCGCGTGATGCGACCAACACGGCCCAGCTCGGGGCTTGCCTGCTCCGCAACAATGACGCCAGCATCCGCACCCGATACGCCCACGGCGAAATTGCCATGACGATTAAGCGCTTCGACGAGCTCTTGATTCACTTCGCCCATCAGCACCGTGCGAACCACGTTCATAGCTTCAGGGGACGTGACTCGCTGACCATCCTTGAACTCGACCGGAAGGTTCAGCATATCCATAGCACGAGAAATGGCATTGCCACCACCGTGAACGATGACCGGATTGACGCCAACGATTTTCAGCAGCACGATGTCGCTCATGACATCGGCGCGTAGCTTCTCGTCGACCATAGCCGAACCGCCGTACTTGATGACAACGGTTTTGCCAGTGATGTTTTTGATCCAAGGCAAAGCCTCGACAAGGATTTCAGCTGCCTCAATGGAAGCGCCCTCGGGGCGCGTGTCTTTTGCGTATTTCATGAGCGATAATCTCCGTTAATCGTGACATATTCATGCGAGAAGTCGCACGTCCACATAGTTGTAGCTTCGTCGCCTGCGCCGAGATTGATATCAATAACCACATCAGGCGACTCGAATCGTCGAAGCGCCTCTTCCTCATCGAAGGGAACCGTCAAACCCTGACGGCACACCGGCAGGCCCATGATGTCGATACCAACCGACTCCTGATCGAATGCTGCGCCCGATCGTCCAAGTGCAGCGGCAATGCGGCCCCAATTGGCATCGTGCCCATAAATAGCCGTTTTCACCAGGGGTGAGTTCGCAACCGTTCGCGCAGCCGCATCGGCGTCTTCGACGGTTTTCGCGCCAGCAACGTTAACGGTGATAAGGCGCGTTGCCCCTTCGCCATCGGTTGCCATCGTGCGAGCAAGCGCGATGCAAACAGTGCGAAGCGCGTGCTCGAACGCCGAAAAAGCCGGGGTTCCAGGAACCATGTAGGCAGCACTCGGCTTAGCGGCTTCGCCGCTTGCCAACAAGAAACAGGAATCGTTCGTAGACGTGTCTGAATCGACAGTGATTTTATTGAAGCTCATGTCAACCGCCGCTTTAAGCGCCGTATGCAGATCATTTGCCGCAATAGGAGCATCGGTGGTGATAACGGAAATCATCGTTGCCATGTTCGGCATAATCATGCCAGACCCTTTGGCCATGCCTCCAACGGTAAACGAGCAGCCTTCGTAACCGATGCCGGAACCACTGAAGGAAACGGCATATTCTTTCGGATGCGTGTCCGTTGTCATGATGGCGCAAGCCGCGTCATGGCCGCCAGCAGACGAGAGAGTGGAAACCGCCTTCTCGGACCCCGTTTCGAACGGCTCCATCTGAAGATGCTGGCCGATAACGCCCGTTGAAGCCACCAGCACTTCTTCTGCCGGGCAACCAAGCGCATCTGCCACGATTGCCGATGATTGACGAGCGGTATCGAGGCCCTTATCCCCCGTAGCCGCATTCGCAATACCAGAGTTGATAGCTACCGCACGGACTGTTCCGTACCCAACGCCGCCCAAGCGTTCCTTAGACACCGTTACCGGCGCCGAGCAGAACACGTTCGTGGTGAACACGGCAGCGCATGCCGCCGGCTGGTCTGCGGCAACCAGCGCAAAATCCAACCGCTTTGGATCAGCGCGGAAACCTGCATGGATGCCACAAGCCTTAAACCCTTTTGCGGATGCCACTCCGCCATTCGGGAGAAACGGCAAGTCGGCATAGCGCTCGGCCGTACTTGCGTTTCCTAATGGCGCGACATCCGCTTCGGAACCTGAAGAGGGAACGGAATTCGTCATGATGCGCTTCTCTCCCGGAGCCTAAAGCCCCGCAACAATAAATCCCCTACACCGGAACTGCCACTGTATCAAGGCCAAGGTTTTCGGGCAATCCCCAAACGATGTTGGCGCACTGAACGGCTTGATCTGCCGCGCCTTTGCCCAGATTATCGATTGCACCGACGGCAATAAGCATTCCTACGCGCTCATTGACGGCCAAGCCGATATGGGCGCAATTCGTGCCCACGACCGACGACGTTTTCGGCATAACGCCCTTATCGAGCACCGTGACAAAAGTGCTGTCCTGGTAATAGCGCTTATACTGCTCGATGATTTCTTGGGCATCTCGAGTTGCATCGGCCGCAAGGGGCAGATTGACCGTTGAGAGCAGGCCCCTGTTCAGCGGAGCCAGATGCGGCGTAAACACCAGCCTACCGGGAATGCCCAGGATTTGCTCGATTTCCGGCGTATGGCGATGCGTGGCAACGCCGTATGCTTCAAGGTTTTCATCGGCAAAGCAAAAATGAGTGCGTGCCGTTGCCTTTTTGCCAGCACCCGTGACGCCAGAGATTGCATCAACCACAACCGGCGCGTTGTCGGCAACAAGGCCCATGCGCACCGCAGGAGCGGCGGCAAGCGACGTTGCCGTAGGATAGCAGCCAGCGCAACCGACCAGAGCGCCTTTACCCTGCGCCCTTTCCTGCGCCGCGCGCGCAAGATCATCGGGGAACAGCTCAGGCAAGCCAAATGCTGCGCGTTTCAGAAGTTCGGTTTGCGTATGAGGGACTTTGTACCATTGCTCGTAAACCGCGGGGTCTTTCAAGCGAAAGTCTGCCGAGATATCGACCACCACGCCGCCGCGGTTGACGATTTTCGGGGCCATTGCCATTGCCGCCGTATGAGGAACAGCAAGAAACACGAGGTCGCACTCATCGATTGCGGGATCGTCGTGTTTCGCGAACACCAAATCCGTTGCGCCCGTAAAGCCCGGGTACTCCTTCGCAACAGGCGTTCCTGCCAGTTCGTTAGAAGTTACCGCAACCAACTCGAACTCAGGGTGCCGAAGCGCCACGCGAATCAGTTCGACGCCGGCGAAGCCCGCCGCTCCCACAATGCCGCATTTGATGCTCATACGATACCCTTCCCGTTCGAGGTGTAATGATACGTTGGGACCGCCTGTTCGAGCATGCGAATCGCTTCCTCATCGGTTGCTGATAATGCGTTCTCAAGCTCATCGAGCTTTGCGGCAACCTGATCGTAGCTGATTTCCTGCCCCGTTGAAATCATGATGGACTGGTTATCAGTAGGAAGCGTGCTCTCCTCGTCCATGAGCAGTTCCTCGTACATCTTCTCACCTTCGCGCAAGCCCGTAAACTCGATTTTGATGTCGACGTCAGGCATGAGACCTTGCAACTGAATCAAACCTTTTGCCAAATCAACGATCTTCACGGGCTCGCCCATATCGAGAATGAAGATTTCGCCCCCGCGAGCCATGCCTCCCGCCTGGATGACAAGACGCGACGCTTCGGGGATGGTCATGAAGAAGCGCTCGATATCGGGATGCGTAACGGTAACAGGGCCACCCGCAGCGATCTGCCGCTGGAATACGGGGATGACGCTGCCGTTCGAGCCAAGTACGTTGCCGAACCGGACGGCCGTGAAGATGGTTTTCGAAGAATGGGCATAGTACTGAACGACCATCTCGCCCATGCGCTTCGTTGCGCCCATGACGCTGGTGGGATTCACCGCTTTGTCGGTGGAGATGAAGATGAATCGAGCTGCACCGTATGCATCGGCGGCGCGAACAACGTTAAGCGTACCGAAAACATTGTTGTGCACTGCTTCTCGGGGACAATGCTCCATAAGCGGAACGTGCTTGTGGGCGGCCGCATGGAACACCGCGCCGGGACGATACTTCGCAAATACCTCGTTTACGCGATCGATGTCACACACGTTGCCGATTTCGATGATGATTTCGATGTCGCTGTATTCGGAAAGCAACTCGTTGCGCAGCATGTAGGCATCGTTCTCGTAGATGTCGAAAATGATGATGCGCGCAGGCGCAACCGTGCAAAGCTGCCGGCACAGTTCACTGCCAATAGAGCCGCCGCCACCGGTGACAAGCACCGTTTCCCCCGCGATATAGCCCGAAACCGCACGCGTGTTCAAAACGATTTCCTCGCGACCAAGCAGGTCTGCAACGTCAACATCGCGCAGGCTAACGTCGCCGATTTCGTCAAGGGACAGGGCGCGTACGTTCGGAAGCGTGCGCAAACGGCAATCGGTTTTCGTGCATTCGCCGTAAATGCGCTTGCGCTCTTCAGGCGTAGACGACGGAATGGCAACGACGATTTGCTGGATGTCGTAGCGATCGACCAAATCAACGATGTCTTTGGTTGACCCGCCAACCTTGACGCCGTGAATGCGCTGACCACGCTTTGCGGGATCATCATCCGTTGCGATGATGGGAATACCGGGCATCAGCGGGTCTTTCGACGCCATGCGTCCGATTGCCAAGGAACCCGTTTCGCCCGCGCCGACAACAAGCGTACGAGGACGATCGCACGTGCGCTGCGACGACACGAAGGCGCGCCCCTTTTGGCGCATATAACGGAATATAAACCGCATGCCGCCCATGAAGAAAATCAGCAAAAAGCACGATACGACAAACACCCTGATGGGAAGCCGCGTGCCGATAATCCACAGGAACGCGGCACCGCCAAGGGTGCCAAGCACCGTTGCCCCGACGATCTGAACGACCTCGTCAATGCTGGCGTATTCCCAGAGGTTGTTGTACAAGCGAAATGCAGCAAGCACCAGCACATTGATGCATGCCAGAATACCAAGAACGAAGTAAATCTCGTTGTTGACGAACACTTCACCCTTCACGTTCGTGAGGATGGAAGCAAGCCAATACGAAATATACGTAGCAACGATGTCGAGCAGCAACAAAAGCGCTGTTCTTTTTGTGATATGCACGTCCAAACCCGGCCCCGTCTTCATCTTCATCAAATAGAACAGTTCATAGTGTCAGATTACCTACAAAGGCTGCCGACTGAGGGTTTATTGTATCCAAAGTGTCGTATTATTGCAGCGATATTACCGGCTAAGGAGCTTGTTTCATGAATACTACAGCCCGCCAATCTAGCGACGAAACCGAGCATTATCCCATGTCGCAGCCTGCAAGACAAAGCAATATCGATGCATTGGTCCGCTTTTTCGAAAGCGGCATCAAACCTCATGGAAGCCACGGAAAGCTTGGCATAGAGCTTGAGCAAATTGTTGTACGCAACGACAACTCGCCCGTGTCGTACAGCGAGGAGCATGGCGTTGCCTGGCTGCTTTCGCAGCTTTCCGAAAGCTACCCCGAAAAAACCGTAGACAGCGAAGGCGATCTTCTGGGCGTAGCGCGGCGCGGAGAAGCCATCACCATCGAACCCGCTGCGCAAGTCGAACTGTCTGCAGGCCCATTCGACACGCTTGAGCATGCAAGCAAAGTGTTTTCAGCGTACGAGAGCACGCTTCAAAATCTGCTTGCGCAAAACGGGATGCGCATTGTTGCGCAGGGATATCACCCCAGCGCAACCGCACGAAGCCTCGAACTTATCCCCAAACAGCGATACGACTTCATGAACCGTTATCTGAGCGCAAAGGATTCTTACGGCCCTTGCATGATGAGAGGTAGCGCTTCTACGCAGATTTCCATTGATTTCACCAGCGTTGATGACTGCCTGCGGAAAATGCGCCTTGCGTATGCCTTGGTTCCGTTGCTGAGCCTGATATGCGATAACTCCCCCATGTTTGAGGGGAAGCCCCGCACGCACAAGCTGATGAGAACCGACGTTTGGAGGCACACGGACTGCGACCGCTGCGGACTTGTTCCGGGAGCGCTTAACAAAGACTTCACGCTTGAGCGCTATGCCCAGTTTGTTTTGGACACCCCCGCCATAGTGATGCCCCAGGACGGCGGCTGGGCTTACAGCGAAAAAACCTTTGGCGAAATCTACGCAAACCAAATCATGACGAACCAGGAAATCGAGCATGCTGTTTCCATGCAGTTCCCCGATGTTCGCCTGAAGACCTACTTGGAGATTCGCCCTGCCGACTCCATGCCCATCCCCTATGTCATTGCTTATGCAGCGCTGATCAAGGGGCTGTTCTATAGCGAAAACAGCCTTGATGCATTGGATACTTTGTTCGAGGGCGTTACCGCAGAAAGCTTTGAGGCCGCAAAGGACGAACTTATGCAGCACGGCTACGATGCCGTTGTTTACGGAAAGCCTGCAGCGGAATTGTGCGACAGCATTATGGGCATTGCGCTAAAAGCCCTTTCAGCAGAAGATGCCACGTATCTTGAACCGCTTATGCAGCTGGTTCAAAACCGCACAACCCTGGCCGATATCGCCGAGAGCTAAAGCTCTTCGACGGTCAACGAAACGGAAACTTTTTCGAACGCGCCGCAATTCGTGACGGACAAGACGGAAGACTCGGGTAGACTGAACCGAGCATTTACCTAATGATTGGAGACACCCATGAGCAACAAGGGCAAAAAGGTTAAGGTTCACTACACCGGCACCTTGGACGACGGAACGAAGTTCGACTCTTCCCTCGACCGCGGCGAGCCGTTGGAGTTCACGTGCATGGCCGGACAGATGATCCCCGGTTTCGACGCCGCCGTTGAGACCATGGAGCAAGGCGAAACCAAAACGGTGTACATTCCCGCAGCCGACGCCTACGGTGAGCGCAACGAGGAACTGGTGCAGCGCATTCCCTTGGAGAACATCCCCAATGGCGACCAGCTTCCCGTTGGCCAGACCGTGTACATGCAGGGCCCGACCGGTCAGCCTTTCCCCGTTTTCGTTCAGGGCATTGAAAACGGCATCGTGACGTTCGACATGAACCACGAGCTTGCCGGCAAGGATCTTAACTTCGAGATTACGCTTGTTGAAATTGAAGGCTAGTCTTTCGTTTTCAAAGTGCATTTCGGGCCGCCGCTATGGCGGCCTTTTTATGCTGCGCGCAGGCGCTGCGAGAAGCGAACAACGCGCGCTTGAAGATCTTGCTGGCCGATGCTGTTGAGCTGAGCAACGCGAGCGATAAGCCTTTCTTTGTACGTTTCCTCAAGTGCCTCGGGAACGCCAAGGCCCATGAACTCCGCCTTGCTTACGCAGTCTTCATTAGGTGAAACAGCACGATCTTGCATGCGATCCCATCCATAGCAATTTGCCTCTAAAGCGCGTGACCCGCAAAGCGGTTTTGACGATAGCGGCGAGCATGTGCCATAGACCTGATAAAAACCGTTTGAGCGCGATTCGCTTTCTAGGGGAAGTTCACAAGGCTCCTCAAACCCCTGATGCGTAAGCTGCCAAAACACGCTTGCCAGCACCATATAGCGCTCCTGGCAATTCCACGGACCCTCAAGCCAGATACGATACGCAAGCGCAGCAGCCCAAGGTTTGCACCCAAACGTCAGCATATTCTGTACGCCTTCAGGACAATTGTGCCGAGAAGACACATCGACCACGCGCCCTTGCAGCACGCGTTCTATGACGCTTCGGCCACCTGAGATGTGCACCACGAATTCTTCCTGGGGAAACACGCAATACGATTTGCCTTCTTTGCGTTTGACCTGGCATTGCCGCATGGCGCCAAGCGCCCTGGCCATGCGCTTTCGCGCCACGCGACGTTGCTGAGGCGTTGCGGTTTCCCACCCAGGCATACGCGAGGCGAAAGTGCGTTCTACCACATAGAGCAACGTTTGCTTATCGCAGCACGCAAGGGCGTCTTGGACGGTTGGAACCTGTTTGCGCGAGAAGACCTGCTCATCCCAAAGCAACTTAGAGCACGACATGGCCCACCTCCTGCATGAGGCAGATGGCGTCCTGGCAATCCATGACGCACGCGCATCGCAATGGCAAAAAATCGAGAAATTCCTGGTCATACCATTGATCAGCACTGAACGCTTCTTCATTGCACAACATGTTGCCGAGCCCGCCGCCAGAGCAATTATCAAGGCACTCGTCTTCCAACACACTTTGCAGCGCTTCTGCCTGGCACAACGGAATGGCGGCCATAACAACCAAAGCCTGCGGATGAGAGCAGCACGAGCGAGAGCCGATTTCGACCATGGAGAACACCTACTTATTCTGTTCCAAGGGTGAAGAGGATCTTGCAAACGTGGTACGGGCAACGAGGAACACCGCTACCATCTATGGACAACCCCCGGTTATAGGAGAAGCGTTTGCACTGGCTCTTATGCGATGGCGCTAGTATAGCATATACACGTACGTTTGTTCGTACGAAATTGCAAAAATATGGCCTCTTTGGATGATGGTTCAATCCAAAGAGGCCATCTAGCGGCTTCTTACCAGCTCAGGAGCTCGTAGCCCGTTTCCGTTACCACAAGCTGAACCTCCCACTGAGCGGAAGGCATGCGGTCGGCCGTGCGAACCGTCCAGCCGTTCGGGTCGGACATGTCGATGTCATGCGCGCCCATATTGATCATGGGCTCGATGGTAAAGCAGCTGCCCGGCGCAAGCACCATGCCGGTGCCCGGCTCGGACACGTGGCTTACGAACGGGTCTTCATGGAACTCAAGCCCAATGCCATGGCCGCCAAACTCGCGCACAACCGAGAACCCCTGCGCGTGCGCGTACTCGTGAACCGCAGCGCCCACGTCGCCGAGCAGCCCCCACGGCTTGACCGCGGCAAGGCCCGCCTCAAGCGCCTTCTTCGTTTCCTCCACCAAACGGCGCTTCTCGTCCGAAACGTTACCGATGCAGAACATGCGGGACGAATCGGAGAAATAGCCGTCGAGGATGGTGGAGCAGTCCACGTTGACGATGTCGCCGTCTTTCAGCACGTCGTCGGGCGAGGGGATTCCGTGGCACACCACTTCGTTGATGGACGTGCATACGCTTTTCGGATAGCCCTCGTAGTTCAAATCGGCAGGAATGCCGCCGTGCTCGACGGTGTAGTCGTAAATCCACTTGTCGATTTCCTCGGTGGAAATGCCCGGCCCGATGCGTTCGGCCACGTAATCAAGCACGCCGATGTTAATGGCCGCGCTTTTCTTGATGCCCTCGATATCTGCAGCGGTTTTCAGCAGGCTGCGCTGCGGAACCTCGAAACCTTGCTCGTAGAGCTCCTGCAGGCGCTCATCGGAATCAAGGTGGCACTTCTTATACTTACGCCCGCTGCCGCACCAGCATTCGTCGTTGCGCCCGGGGCTTTTGAGATTGTCGTACATGCGATTTCCTTTCGTTTTGCGGCCTATTGTAACGCTGTTAGCTTCGGCTAAACCTTGAAATCACGCGAATACAGACGCCGTGCGCAAAGTAGGCTGCGGCCACTCTCCCAGCAAAACGCGCTGCCGCAAATAAGGAAAGCCGCCGAATGCTCGACGGCTTTCCGCTTCGTTTCGCTTTTCGCAAGCCGCGCCGGTCCTACCTGCAGTCAGCGCTGCCGCAGACAGCTAGCCGCGAACCTCGGCCCCCGTGGCGCCGCAGACCTTCTTCACAAGCTTCGCATGCGCCTTGTCAACCTCTTCGCTGGTGAGTGTGCGGTCAGCTGCGCGATACGTCAGCGCGTATGCCATGGACTTCTTGCCTGTGCCGATACGCTCCTCGTCGCGATACACGTCGAACAAGCGCACATCGGACAAAAGCTTGCCGCCAGCAGACGTCACGCACTGCTCCAGGCGCTCGTGCGTAACGGACTCGTCCACCACAAATGCCTGGTCAATGGACACTGCGGGGAACGTGGGCACGTCAACGTAGTCGCGCGCCGGGCGTGCAGCTTTCGCCAGCGCGTCCACGTCAAGTTCGAACGCCACAACGGGCGCCTGCGCATCGTAGGCAGCGCAAGCCAAAGGATGAACCTCGCCAACCCAGCCAAGCACCGTACCGCCCGTAAGCACCTGCGCGGCGCGACCAGGCTGCAAATGCGGAGCCTCGTCAGCGGAAAGCGCCTTGTAGCGAACCTTCGGGATGGCCAGCTCGCGCATGAGGTTTTCCACGGCGCCCTTGCCGTCGAAGAAGTCGAACGTCGCCGGCTGCTGATTCCAGCCCGCATCGGCAAACGCACCCGCCATGACGCCGGCAAGCTTGCGGCGCTCCTTCGGCTGCTTTCTGCCCTCGTGCGCGTAGAACACCATGCCCTGCTCATAGAGTTGGATGTTCTTCACGCCGCGCGCCTGGTTGTGCGCAACCGAGCGCAGAAGGCCAGGGATGATGCTTTGGCGCATGACCGACTGGTCGGCATTCATGGGGTTGATCAGCTCCACGGCATCGCCAAGACCGTCCTTGGGCATGCGCAGGCGGTCGAGTTCGGTGGGTTCGGCGAACGAATACGTCATGGTTTCGTTCAGGCCGCTGGCGCACATGGTGCGGTTGATGGTGGCCAGCACGTGCTCCATATGCGAGCGAACGCCGAAGCGCCCGCGGCCGCCCGGCAGCGTTTCGGGGATAAGGTCCATGCCGTACAGGCGCAGCACCTCCTCGTACAGGTCGATTTCGCGCGGCAGGTCGGGACGGAACGTCGGCGACACCACGTCAAGCACGTCGGGATCGGCGGAATCGGAAACCTTGCAACCCAGGCGCTCGAGAATCTCGACGATGAACTCGCGCGGGATCTGCGCGCCCATCATGCCGCAGAAGCGCGGGATGCGGAACTTCAGGTGCGCCTCTTCGGAAACAAGCGGCCACTGGTCGATGATGCCCAGGTCATTGGCCGAGCAGGCGCTGACCGTGCCACCTGCAACTTCGGCGATAAGCGCCGCCGCGGCAGCCGAACGCACGTCGATGTCGTGGTCGTCCACGCCGCGCTCGTAGCGCATGGAGCTTTCGCTGATAAGGCCCAGGTTGCGGCTGGTGCGGCTGGTGCGACCCGCCTCGAACGTTGCCGCCTCCAGCAAGATGTCAACCGTTTCGTCGGTGACTTCGGTGTCAAGACCGCCCATGACACCCGCAAGCGCCACCGCGCCGCGCTCGGGCGTGGAAATAACGGTCATGTCGCTGGTGAGCGTACGCTTCTCGCCATCAAGCGTGGTCAGCGGCTCGCCGTCTTGCGCGGCGCGCACCACGATGTGCGCATGGCCGTCGGCGTTCTTCAGCTTGTCCAGGTCAAACGCGTGCAGCGGCTGGCCGAACAGGAACAGAATATAGTTAGTAACGTCAACGATGTTGTTGATGGAGCGCTGTCCGATGGCCGAAAGACGCTCGACCATCCAGTCGGGGCTGGGGCCAACTTTGCAGCCGCGAATGACGCGCGCCGTATAGCGCGGGCAGCGCACGGCGTCGTCGATGGTGATTTTAACCTCTTCGTCAATGGGCGTTGCCGCAGCATCAAGCTGAAGCTTCGCCGCCATCTCGGACAGCGGGTCTTTCCAATCGCGACGGTACATGGCGCCCACCTCGCGTGCCAGGCCGGCAATGGAAAGGCTGTCGGGGCGGTTCGGAGTGATTTCCAGGTCAAGCACCGTGTCGGTAAGGCCAGCGTATTCAGCAAACGGCATGCCCACCGGAGCATCCTCGGGCAGAATCATGATGCCGCTGTGATCGGAGCCGAAGCCCAGCTCGCGCGCAGAGCAGTTCATGCCGCAGCTGGCAACGCCGCGCAGCTTGGACTTCTTGATTTTCACATCGCCAGGAAGCTCGGCGCCCACCATAGCGGTGACGATGTGGTCGCCTTCGTTGAAGTTCTGTGCGCCGCACACGATTTGCAGCGGCTCGGGCTTGCCGTCCTTGCCGAGGTTTTGCTCTCCCACGTCAACGGAGCACACCCACATGTGATCGGAATCGGGATGGTGCTCCTTCTTCAGAACCTTGGCGGTGACCACATGGTCGAACGTGGCGCCAAGCGTTTCAACGCCTTCTACGCCCGTGCCCGTCAGGTCAAGCTTGTCGCAGAACGCCTTGATGTCCGTGGGCACCTCAACGTATTCGTTCAGCCATTTCAGCGATACTTTCATTGCTGTTTACTCCTTAGAACTGGCGAAGGAAGCGCATGTCACCCTCAAGGAGCATACGCAGGTCGGGGACGTTGTACTTCAGGCATGCAACACGCTCGACGCCCACGCCGAACGCGAAGCCCGAGTACTGCTCGGGGTCAACGCCGGACATGCTGAGCACGTTCGGGTCGACCATGCCGCAGCCCAGGATTTCCAGCCAGCCCGTGCCCTTGCACATGCGGCAGCGCTCGCCGTCGTGCAGATGGCCCGTGCCGCCGCACACGCCGCAGCTGACGTCGGCTTCGGCAGAGGGCTCGGTAAACGGGAAGTAGTGAGCGCGGAAACGCGTTTTGCGGTCGGGACCGAACATTTGCTTGCAGAAGTAGTCCAGCGTGCCCTTCAGGTCGCCAAACGTGATGCCCTTGTCTACAACCAGGCCCTCAACCTGCGTAAACTGCGGCAAGTGGCTGGGGTCGGCAACGTCGCGGCGATACACTTTGCCTGGCGCGATGATGTAGATGGGCGGCTTTTGCTGTTCCATGACGTGCACCTGCACGCCTGAGGTTTGCGTGCGCAGCAGCACCTTCGATTCGCCGCGCACTGCGGAAGCCTCGCCTGAACGATCGACCACGTAGAACGTGTCCTGCATGCTGCGGCTGGGATGGTCAGCCGGAGCGTTCAGCGCTTCGAAGTTGTAATAATCGGTTTCAACTTCGGGGCCCTGCGCCACGGTATAGCCCAAGCCCAAGAAGATCTCGGAAATCTCGTCGGTGATGCGATTGATAAGGTGGCGCGTGCCAACCTGTTGGCTGCGGCCCGGAAGCGTCACGTCGACGGCCGCCGCGCTGATGGCAGCCTCAAGCTCCTGCGCCTCAAGCGCGCGCTTGCGATCTTCGAGCGCAGCCTCCACCACGTTGCGTACCTCGTTCACCGTTTTGCCGACGGCGGCGCGCTCTTCTTTCGCCACCTGGCCCATGCTGCGCAGGTAGCCCGTCAGCGTACCGGCCTTGCCCAGCACGGCCACGCGCACCTCGTCAAGCGCGGAAGTGTCAGCCGCCGCGCTGATGGCAGCAAGCGTGCTTTCGCGCAACGCCGCAAGTTCGTCCACGATTGCCATGTGTCCGATCCCTTTCTGTTTTAGTTCGTCCGCATTCGCGACCCAATAAAAAAGAGCCCTCTTCGCCATTGGCCTGGGGTTTCCCAGTCCAAGGACGAGAGAAGGCTCTCGCGGTACCACCTTGGTTGGCAGCTGCGTGCTTAAAGCGCGAACCGCCCGCTTCATTTGCTTCGTGACGGGAAGCGGCCGTCGCAGCCTACGTAAACGTCCGCGCAAAAGCGCCCCGCGTTCAACTGCGATGCTCGGAAGGGAATCAGCCTGCTTGCCGCCCGGGTTCTTTCAGCCGATGAAACCCGTCTCTGCCGACCGCAATGATGCGAGCTGCTGTCTTCGTCGTTGCATGTGCCCATGAAGTATACCGCAACGAACGCGTGCGTGGGCATTTTTTCACGCCGCGCGCACGCGCAGCGAAGGCACCGCCGCAGGCACGCCCTTGCGCCCGAACGTCAAGGCGCCCGGCACCTGGTGCGACCCGCAATACACTTCCGCATTCGTTCGAGCTCTCCCACGCGATTCGGGGTGTTTTCAGGATGAAGCGGGTGAACGACGGCTTTCTCGAGGCCGATGGCCATTCGGATTCGAGAAAGCCGTCACCAACAACGGAAGTGACAGCGAAGCCAGACGGCTGCGAGGCTGCAGTACCCGCAAAGCAAAGCGGCACTGCCTCGTACTTCGCTCACCGCAAGGTCAATGCCGTGCTGGCCATTGCATGCTGCGCAGCGCTTGTGGTGCTGTTCGTGCTTGCGCTTGGCGCGGGCCGCGCGGGCATAGCGCCAAGCGACGTGGTGGGAATCCTTGCGAACGCGCTGCTGGGCACGGGCGCAAGCTATTCCGATATGGCCACGAACATCGTGCTTAACGTGCGCCTTCCGCGCGTAGTTGCCGCCCTGCTTATTGGCGCGGCACTTGCCATTTCGGGCGCAAGCTATCAGGGCCTGTTCAGAAATCCCATGGTGTCGCCCGACATTTTGGGCGCATCGGCCGGCGCATCGTTTGGCGCCGCGCTGGCACTGCTGTGGAACTTCGACAACCATGCGGTGCAAGTTATGGCGTTTACCATGGGCTTCATCGCCGTAGGGCTGACGTATTTCAGCGCCCGCAGCAACGGACGCGGCGGAAGCCAGATTCTGCTGCTGGTGCTGTGCGGCCTTAAGTGGGCTGCCGCTACGCTGCACTCCGAACTGTTCAGCGACCTCGACATCAACAGCAAGGTGAAGGACTTCTACAAGACGTACCTGAACTACAGCTTGACCGACAGCGACGTCGAGCTCATCCTTGCCGCGAAGAACCCCGCGTAGCGCGCAACGGCTTTGCCACACGCCAGTGATATCATGGGGCTCCTATCCACTTGCGATAAGGAGCCTCTTTTCATGACCACCCCCGTTATTCGCCTTGCAACCAGCGCGGATTCCGACGCCATTCTGGACATCTATACGCCGTACATCGAGACGCCCATCACGTTCGAGGAGGACGTCCCCTCGCGCGAAGCCTTTCAGACGCGCACGGACGGCATCCTGGCGGCGCACCCCTTCCTGGTTGCCGAGCTTGACGGGGCCATTGTGGGTTATGCCTATGCGCACGAGCTGCGCGAGCGTGCCGCTTTCCAGTGGAACGCAGAGCTTTCCGTGTACCTGGCACCGGCTGCGCAAGGTCATCGCCTGGGCAGCGCGCTGTACCGTGCGCTTATCGATTCGTGCGCTGCGCAGGGCATCAAAGTTGTATATGGCATTGTGACCAGCCCAAACGTTCCCAGCGAACGGCTGCACAACGCCTTCGGGTTCGAAGTGATGGGCCTACAGCGCCACGCCGGATTCACGTGCGGTGCCTGGCATGACGTCACATGGTACGTGAAGTACTTGACCGACGCGTTTAATGACGATCCCGCCGCACCAGTGCCGTTTCCCCAGCTATGCCGCACGCAACCGGAAACGGTCGGGCGCATTTTGGGCGCCGCCAACGACAGCATTCGTCGAACATGCGAAGACAAGGCAACCGTTGCGTAACAGCGCCGCAAAATCGCATGACGCGCAAGCGCGATAGCCATACAGTATGAATCGCGCCTCGCAGGGCTTCAAACTCACCCTGCGAGGCGCGTTGGTTTCCGACTATGAAGCGAAGGCACCACGATGAAGCAGTTCTTTCAACGCATGACGTACAAAATGGCCGTTTGGATGCAAGGACGTTACGGCAACGACGATTTTTCAAACGGCCTGGTGGCGCTGGGCATCATCACCATGCTGCTTTCCATTTTCCCGCACTGCGGATGGCTTTCCTACATTGCACTGATTGCGCTGGTCATAGCCATATGGCGTACGTGCTCGAAAAACATTTTGAAGCGCTCAAGCGAGAACCAAACGTACCTGCGCGTAACGGCCAAGCCGCGGCGCAGCTATGAACTGGCGAAAAAGAAGTGGGTGAACCGCAAGACCACGAAATACTTCCGCTGCAAAGGCTGTGGGCAGGAGTTGTCGGTGCCACGCGGCAAGGGCACGCTGCGCGTGGTGTGCCCGAAGTGCAAGAAAGAAACGCAGATGAAGTCGTAGCTGCCGCTCAACAGGGTCAGCAACGCAGAAAAGCGCCTGTTCGGGCGCTTTTCTTTTACTAGGCTGCAGCCGGCTCGGAAAGCGGCAGGAAGAGAACAGGTTCGCCAAGACGATAAGGCGCCGTTCCCCCTCCCCCTTTTCCGAAACGCCGTCCCTGTTATCGCACAGCTAAAACCATGCCGCTATCTGCGCTTGCGCAGAATATCGGACACCACCCACACGGACAAGATGAACGCGCCCAAATAGCCGAAGAACGACAGCACGGGCACGCCCAGCCAGCGCGGTTCCATGGAAGACAGCGCCACCATGGACGAGCCGATGAACAAGCCGGCAATGATGATGCCAAGCGTCAAGCGGTTCACGATAAGCGCCAAGCTGCTCATGGGGGCTTCCGAGCCGAGCACCTCCATGTTCACCTTCACCTGGCCGCGCGTGAGCATGCGCAGCGCCTGCCCCGCATACTTCGCCGCATCAAGCGAGCCTTTGCCCGCGCCGCGTAACGCAAGCGTTAGGTCCTGCATGGCATCGACCAGCTCGCTTTTCGGATCCTTCGTGCGCTGAATGTGCGCATTGATGATGGATACCATGCTCTCGTTCGGAATAAGCGGCATGACCGTGCCTTCAAGCGTGACGATGCCGCGCGAAACGCTGGTGATGGACGGCGGCAGCGTAACCTTGCACTGGCGTGTAAGGTTGAGGATGTCGGTAAGCAGCTGGCCCACATCGATTTCGGACACATCGCACGAGCCGTAATCTTTCAGCAACAAGTCCAGGTCAGCCAGAAAGCGCGTGTGGTCGATGGCCCCGTTGTCGCGCTGGATGGCAAACGCCAGAAGCGCGTCTTTCAGCTCGGACGAGCTTTGCATGCCCACCGCGTTGATGATGGCGCCGAACCCCGCGCGGTCGCGCGCCGACAAGCGGCCCATCATGCCCAAGTCGATGTACACGATTTTCCCGTCGCGCACAAGCATGTTGCCCGGATGAGGATCGGCGTGGAAAAACCCGTGGTCAAGCACCTGCGTGGCATAGTTGTCCAGGATTTTCTTGCCGATTTCCTCCAAGTCGTAGCCTGCGGCGCGCAACTTGTCGAAGTTGTTGATGGGAATGCCGTCGACGTATTCCATAACCAGGATGTTTTCGCGGCACAGCTCGGGATACACCTTCGGGCAGGCAATATAGTTGACGTCTTTGTTCAGCAGCGCGAATTCCTGCAAATTGGCCGCTTCTCGCTTGAAGTCGGTTTCCTCCAGGAACGTTGCCCACAGTTCCTCGACCACGTCGCGCACGTCAAGCATTTGGTCGTCTTTCATGACGCGCGAGGCCTGCCGCGCAACGATGCGCATGATGTCGATGTCCTGCGCCATGGTGGCGCGAACGCCCGGCCGCTGGATTTTCACCGCAACAACGCTGCCGTCGGCCAGGCGCGCCTTGTGCACCTGCGCCAGCGAAGCGCTGCCAAGCGGCGTTGGATCGATTTCCGCGAACAGCTGCGTGCGCTGCGCCCCGTAGATGTCGTCCATGGCGGCAAGCATTTCGTCAAACGGCAGCGGGTCGCTGCTGGCCTGCAGCTTCTTCAGCTCGTCGCAATACGCTTTCGGCAGAATTTCGGAACGCGTTGACAACGTCTGCCCGATTTTCACGAAGCTTGGGCCCAAATTCTCAAGCATGGACCGAAAAGATTCCGGCGTGAACCCCTTCGTGAAGTGGTGCTTCTGCATGATGGTGTAGAACTCACGCAACCTGCGGATGCGCGTTTTGCGCGTGAGGTCGAACTGGCCTTCGGGGTCAAACGTGGCACCGGAGCCGAAAAAGTATTTCAGGAATGTGTTTTCTGCCATGAAAGCGCACAGCCCCGCTATTCAGCAGCAGCTGCAGGAGCTTCCTCGGCCGTTTCGGGCGCGGCAGCAGCTTCGGCGGGCTCGGCTTCAGCCGCAGGCTGCTCTTTGGTTGCCGGCGCAGCCACGGGACGGGCGGCAATTTCGGCCGCCTTCGCGGCGAACGCAGCGCGCTCTTCGGGCGTCATGACCGACATGCGGGCCTCAAGCGCGTCGAAGCGCATGGACTCAACAGCCGCATCAGCCTTGTGCTTAAGCTCTGTGTTGATCTGCTTGCCCTGGTCAACCGTCAGCTCACCCTTCGAGATGAGCGTATCTACCAGGTCTTTCGCCTTCTCGCCCGTAATGGCCATGGCGCCAACGCCTGCCAGGAAAATGTCTTTGAAACCATCACCGATCGTAGCCATAACAGCCTCCCCTTTTTCGAAACGGCGCCCGATACGCGGGCCTTATCCTACTATGATGCACTATTGCGACGGGAGGGACAACGACTATCGCCGACTTGAAAGCGAACCGATACCTTACGCTGCCCGGCGGTCGCGCCACGTCGGCTCGATAACAGCGTGAGGGAATTCCGCGATACCGAACGCGGGCGCCGCCGCGGGCTGCTTGCCCTTGCGGCCTTCGAGCATGGTTGCGCACACCACCGCCACCACGATGATGGCAGCCCCGGCAAAGCCGCGCCCGTCGAGCATCTCGCCGAGCATGGGAAGCGAGAACACGGCCGTGAACACCGGCTCGCCGGTAAGCAGCAGCGAAACCGTGGACGATTTCAACACCGTCAGCGCCTTGTTTTGCAGGAAGAATGTCAGGCACGTTGAGGCAAGCGCCAGAAACGCGATGGTGCCCCACGCAAGTGGCGTGACGGCGGCAATGTTGACCACCGGCTCCGCCACCAGGGCAAACGCCAACGAAATGACCAGCGTTGCCGCAATCTGGGTGCCCGCAACGGTGCAGACGTCCAGGTTTTCCAGGCCGCGCTCGCCGAACACCAGCGCGCCGGCAAGCGCCACCGACGACAGCAGCGCCAGCGCCTCGCCCAGCCCGAACGCCAACGTGCCGCCGTTGCCGCACAGCAGGAACAGCCCTACCACCACGGCGCCCTGAAGCGGCAGGAACGCCACCGGATAGCGCTTGCGGTTCACCAGCGACGACAGAAGCGGCGCAAACACCACCGGCAGCGCCACCAAAAAGCCCACGTTCGTGGCCGTGGTCAGGTCAAGCGCCACGTTGCACGCAATGTAGGAAAGCGCCATGCACACCGCCGCCGGCAACCACGAACGCACGCTGACCTGTCGCAACTGACGCACGATACGGTGCCCGAACAGGGCGCCGAACACGACAAGCGCCAGGCCAAAGCGCAGCACAAGGCACCACAGCGGCGTGATGTCGCTGTAGGCGATTTTCGTGAGCACGTTGCCGAAGCCGAAAATCACGGTCTGCAGCACCACCAAGGCAATGAACAGCCATCTTTTCGTTGCGTTCGCCATGTTTTTCGCGTTCCTTTCCCGCGCGCGCCGCGTCGTAAGGCGCGTAAAATGCCAAGCCCTGCAAAAGGGGGCTTTTTCCTATAACGTTGTTCCGGATTGATTCGTATGGTATGGCTTTGCCTAATGAAAGTAAAACGGGCAATTCTTGCAAGGAAATAAAGAAACCCTTATCTTTGCAGGTAAACACCTTGTACACGTGAACAATTCTTGCCACAATAGCAGGTGAATGGCCTTGCCGTTCACATTTCCCTCGCAAGTCACCGCAAGCGACAGGAGATACGCATGGCGAACCAAAAGTACGAGGCGTTTTTGCACATCGCCGAAACCGGCAGCTTCAAGCAAGCCGCGCACGACCTGGGCTACACGCAGGCCGGCATCAGCTACCTTATCAGCTCCATGGAGCGCGAGCTGGGCATCCCGCTGTTCGTGCGCGATTACGGCGGCGCGCACCTTACCAGCGAAGGCGCCGAGCTGCTGCCCTGGATCCGCAACATCTGCAACGACGAGCGTCAGCTGGCTGGGCGCATTGCCGAGCTGAAGCACCTTGAAAGCGGCGTGGTGCGCGTTGCCGCGTTCACCAGCGTCTCCATCCAGTGGTTCCCCGGCATTGCCAAAACGTTTTTGGCGAAGCATCCCGGCATCGATTTGCAATTGGTGTGCCTTGATAACGAAGACGATCTTGAGCAGGCCGTATGGCGCGGCGACGTTGACTGCGGGTTCTTCGTGGTGCCCATCAAGCAGCCGCTTGAGGCCTTTTCGCTGTACCACGACCCACTAATGGTGCTGTTGCCGCCCAACCATACGCTGGCCAACGCCGCGCACGTTCCCGCGCGCACGCTTGCCGAAGAGCCCTACATCTGCCTGCAAAGCGGCACGCTTTCCGAGATGGCCGCGGTGTTTCGCAACAACGGCGTAGACCCGCACGTGCGGTTCACCATCGACAACGACTACGCCGTCATGAGCATGGTAAGCGCGGGGCTGGGCTTCAGCGTTTTATCCAGCCTGCTGTTGGACACCACGCCGTTTCCTTTGGCCGTGGTTCCGCCGCAGGTGGAAACCACGCGCGAGATAGCCATTGCCGTGCGTTCCACGGAAACGGCATCGGCGGCCACGCGCGCGTTCATCGAAACCACCCGCACCTGGGTGGCGAATCGCTATCACCAGGAAGGCTAGCGGCCGGCAACGCAGCGGATGGCCCGCGTACCGCTGCCGAGCCGAAACTCGAGCACCACCCCAGAGGCGAAAAAGGGCGGCCAAGCTGGCCGCCCTTTCGCTTGCAACTGCCTGTGCGCTTCCCTAGTCGGTGAACAGAGGCGAGAACGCGTTGAGGCTGTTGCCCCAGCGGCGCTGCGCGCCCTTCGCGAAGCCGAGCGCCTCGCGCAGCGCGTCCAGCGAGATGTCGCGACGCTCGCCCGTGGAACGGCGCTTGATCTCGACCTTGCCCTCGGCCAAGCCGCGCTTGCCCATGATGACCTGCAGCGGCCAGCCCATCAGGTCCGCTTCGGCGAATTTCACGCCGGCGCGTTCCTTGCGGTCGTCGATAACCACTTCCAGGCCCAGATTCGCAAGCTCTTCGGCCAGCTTCTCGGCAGCGGGCTGCACCAGGTCGTCGCCGGTTGCCAACGGCAGGATGCACACATGCGCCGGCGCCACCGACATCGGCCAAATCATGCCGTTCTCGTCGTTGTGCTGCTCGATGATGGCGGCCAATGTGCGGGACACGCCCACGCCGTAGCAACCCATGATGAACGGCTGTTCCTTGCCGTCCTTGTTCATGAACGTGGCGCCCATGGCACGCGAGTACTTGTCGCCAAGCTGGAACACCTGCGCCACCTCGATGCCGCGCGCACCCTTCAGCTCCAGGCCGCACTTCGGGCAGCAGTCGCCGGGCTTGACGGTGATGATGTCGGCCCATTCGTCAACCTGGAAGTCTTTGCCCAGTTCAGCGCCCACATAGTGGTAGCCGTCCTCGTTGGCGCCCACAACCCACTTCGGCACGGCCTTCAAGCTGTTCGCCGCAATGACGTAAGCCTGCTCGGGAAGGCCCACCGGGCCCATGGAACCCTTGTGCAGACCGTAGGTCTCCATGTCCTCGTCGGTAAGCAGCGTGAAGCCACCGGCCACGCGAGCCGCCTTCTCCTCGTTGACCTCGTGGTCGCCGGGCACGAACAGCACCACCAGCTTGCCTTCGTCGTTTTTGCCGGACAAGGCTTTGACCGTGGACGTTTCGGGAATGTTCAGGAATTCGGCCAGCTCAGCGATGGTGTGCACGCCGGGCGTAGCAACCTTCTTCATTTCGGGCACGTCGTACACCGTGGGGCGTGCCATGCCCTCGCCCACCTCGTCGCTGGCGGCGTAACCGCAGTCGCAGTACACCAGCGCCGACTCGCCCGCTTCGGCAAGCGCGTGGAACTCGCAGGTTACCGCGCCGCCGATTTGGCCGGCGTCGGCCTGCACGGGACGATACTCAAGCCCGCAGCGCTCGCAAATGCGCTCGTAGGCCGCATACATCTTGTCGTATTCTTCCTGTAGCGACTCCTGGGAATCGTGGAAGCTGTAGCCATCCTTCATGACGAACTCGCGGCTGCGCAGCAGGCCGAAGCGCGGGCGAATCTCGTCGCGGAACTTCGTCTGAATCTGATACATGTTCAGCGGCAGTTGCTTGTAAGAGCGCAGCTCGGCGCGCACCAGCGCCGTGATGAGCTCCTCGTGCGTGGGGCCAAGGCAGAACTCGTGGTCGTGGCGATCGTTCAGGCGCATGCGCTCGGGGCCGTACGCGTCGGCGCGGCCGGATTCCTGCCACAGCTCTTCGGGCTGCAGCATGGGCATGCGGATTTCCTGCGCACCGCACGCGTCCATTTCCTCGCGCACGATGTTCTCGATCTTCGACAGCGCGCGCTTGCCCAGCGGCAAGAACGTGTAGATGCCCGCGGCCGTTTTGCGGATGAAGCCGGCGCGCAGCAGCAGCTTGTGGCTGGCAATCTCGGCGTCGGTGGGGTCTTCTTTCAGCGTGGGAGCATACAAGGTGCTCATGCGCGTGATGTTGGGGTTCGTCATTTACAGTTCCTTTATCTCTTCCATTAAAGCGTCGACGATGGCGCTTTCTTCCACTTTGCGAACGGTTTTGCCGTGGCGGAACACAATGCCCGCGCCCTTGCCGCACGCCACGCCGATATCGGCGTCGGCCGCCTCGCCCGGGCCGTTCACCACGCAGCCCATAACGGCAACCTTCAGCGGCTTGTTCAAGCCGGAAATGCGCTGCTCCACCTCGTTCGCCAGGCCGATAAGGTTCACCTGGCAACGACCGCATGTGGGGCAGCTGATGAGTTCGGGATTGCGTCTGCGCAGGTCAAGTGCGCCAAGCAACGTCCAGCACGCACGCATTTCCGTAACGGGATCGTCGGTAAGCGAAATGCGCATGGTGTCGCCGATGCCCTGCTCAAGCAGGATGCCCAGCCCCGAGGCGCTTTTGATGACGCCTTGGAACGTGGTGCCCGCCTCGGTGATGCCGATGTGCAGCGGAATGTGCGGGATGTCGTGGGCCAGCTGGCGATACGTGCGCACCGTGGCCATGACGTCGTGCGCCTTCGCGCTAACCACCAGGTCGTGAAAGCCGCGGCCTTCGCAGTATTCCACGTACTGGCGCGCCGAAGCGGCCAGCTTCTGCGGCAACGTCAGGTAGCTGCGCGCAGCAAGCTGCTGGTCAAGCGAACCGGCGTTCACGCCGATGCGAATGGGAATGCCCGCTTCGCCCGCCGCGTCAAGCACGGCGTCGGTTTTTGCCAGGCCGCCGATGTTGCCGGGGTTGATGCGCAGCTTCGCCGCGCCGCGCCGGGCCGCCTCGATGGCGATGGTGGCGTCGAAGTGCACGTCGGCCACCACCGGTAGCGGCGATGCTTCGCATACCGCCTGGAACGTGTCCAAGCAGTTGCGCCGCGGGATGGCCATGCGCACCACTTCGCAGCCGGCATCGGCCAGGCGCTGGATTTGCGCAAGGTTTTCCTCCACGCTGTCGGCCTGCGCGTTGAGCATGGATTGCACCACAACGGGGGCGCCGCCGCCAAGCGGCACGTTGCCCACCATGACCTGGTGCGTTTTTTGATTGGGACGCGTTGCGTCCGGCGTAGACGAAAACGCCGCGTCCTCCGAAGAGGCTGCAGCGCACCCGTTCGCCTTATGTTCGTAATTTTCCATAGCGCGTATTCTACCAGCGCCGGGCGCAGCGTTGCCGAAACGTATAGAAGCAACAGGCGAATAAGTTGCTGCAAACACGGGAATTGGCGCCAAAACGCAACAAAGGCGGCCTTGCCGTTCAAGCAAGGCCGCCTTCGAAAAGCGCGGAAGGTGCCTGGGGCCAACGAACGCCGCGCGCCTGCGCTTATTGCCCGAAGAACGTGCCCGAGATGATGCGTTGCACGTCTTGGTTCACCATAACCAGGAAAAACACCACGAACAGCGCCATGCCTGCCATGCTCATGGCGTTCATGGCGCGCAGCGACACCACTTTCTTCGACAGCTTCTGGAACACCTCGATGACGAAGCGGCCACCGTCAAGCGGCGGGATGGGCAGCAGGTTCATGATGCCCAGCGACACCGAGATCATGGCCATGAACTCCATAAACGGCGCCAGGCCCGCGTCGGCAAACTGCTTGGACATAACGGCGATGCCCACCACCGACGACGAATCGGACACGGTTTGCGCCGCGGTTGCGGGGTTGAACAGGCCCGCTACGGCCTGAGCCACCATGCCGATGTACGTAAAGCCCGCCACGATGGCGCGGCCGGGGTCCACCGTCATGTGCGTGACCTCGCCCGATTGCAGCTGCACATCGAAGCCGATGATGCTGAACAGCACCACGAATACCACGATGGCGAACAGCAGGTTCACCGCGATGCCCGCCAGCAAAATGACCGTGCGTTTCCAGAACGGCAGGCTGCGGTACTGCTGCCGGTATTCGCTTTCGAACAGTGCGTGCGCATCGTCAACCGGGCGCGCCTGCCCCTCTTCGTAGCGCGCCGGCTCCGGCAGGCCCGCTTCGCGGGCAGCCTTGATCTGCTTTTTGGTGGGGATAACCTCCATGGCGCGGTACGTGTTGTACTCGTCTTTCTTCGTGGGGCCCGTGCAGCTGCCCCATTCCACCAGCTCATCAAGCGCTTCAAGCGCCTCGTCGTCGGTGATGCCGCAATCTGCAGCAATGTCTTCCATGTTCGCCGTGCCGCGGCGATACAGCGCCGCAAGCACCGGCTCAAGATGCGGGCTCATCTCGCCTGGCTCCATGCCGCACACGCGCGCATAGCCGCCAAGCAGGATGGGCGTGACGCCGAACTTCGTACCCCATTTCTTGAAGCCGATGTTCGGGCCGGGCATACCCAGCATGAATTCGGTGACGCGCACGCCGAACGCACGCGAGGCCAGGTAGTGACCGCCTTCGTGAATGACCACCAGAATGCTCAGCACGATGGTGCAATACAAAATCATCAGGACAACGTCCACAGGCAAAGCTCCTTTTGCTTGAAGAGGAAGCGACGCGCGCCGCAAGCACGCCGGCGCGCAATTTCAATCCGACCCATTATAAAAAGAGGTTCCACCCCGTTACCGAAGCGGAACCAGAACTACACGAGGAGCAAGGCGAACGCGGCGCCGGCTAGCGCACCGATTTGCGGGCGGTTTCGCGCGCCCAGGCGTCCAGCTCTTGCAGCTGTTCAAGGCTTTCGACGCGCTGCACGCCTTCGCGTTCGTGCGCGTCCATAACCGCCTCCACGCATTCGGCGATGCCCAGATAGCTGCCCTGCTCAGCCAAAAATGCCGCCACGGCCACTTCATTCGCCGCGTTCATGACGCACGGCAGCGTGCCGCCAACCGTACCCGCGTGGCGGGCAAGCGCCAGGCAACGGAACGTGTCCGTGTCGGCCGGCGCAAACTCAAGGCTGCCCAGCTTCGTGAAGTCAAGCGGCTCGACCGGCGCAGCCCAGCGCGCAGGGTAGCTGAGCGCGAACTGGATGGGAATGCGCATGTCGGTGGTGCCCAGATGCGCCTTCACGCTGCCGTCCGTGAACTCCACCATGGAATGGATGGCGCTTTGCGGCTGCACCACCACGCTGATCTTGTCGTAGGGCATGTTGAACAGGTGGTGCGCCTCGATAACTTCCAGGCCCTTGTTCATAAGCGTGGACGAGTCAATCGAGATTTTCGCGCCCATGTTCCACGTGGGATGTTTCAGCGCCTGAGCAGGCGTGATGCCCTCCAGATCCGCGCGCTTCTTGCCGCGGAACGGGCCGCCCGAAGCCGTTACCCACAAGCGCGACACCTCGCGCTCGGATTCGCCCAACAGGCACTGATAGATGGCGCCATGCTCGGAGTCGATGGGCATAAGCGCGCCCGCCGGGCCCATCTTCGGGGCCACGCCCGCCTGCCGGCGCTGCGCGTCCACCTGCGCCGCCAGCGGCATGATCAAGTCGCCGCCCACCACCAGGCTTTCCTTGTTCGCCAGCGCCAGCACCTTGCCCGCAGCCAGCGTCTCGTAGCTTGCGCGCAGGCCCGCTGCGCCCACCAGCGCGTTTACCACCACGTCGACCTCGGGCAGGCGCACCAGGTTGACCACGGCGTCCATGCCGAAGCCCCATATGCCCTGGCTGCCCGCCTGCTCGCGCACATCGGCCGCCACGGCGTCGGCAGCCAAGCGCTCATCGCCCACGGCAAGGTTGTGCACGTTGTGGGCGCGCGCCTGTTCCAGCATGTCGGCAACACGCGTGTTCACCGCCAGGCCGACGATTTCCAGTTCGTCGAGATGCTGGCGAACCACATCCACCGTTTGCGTGCCGATAGAACCTGTGGACCCTAAAACAACTATGCGCCTCATAACAGCCTCCGTTTGTAAGCCCGAAACGAAAAGGTTCGGGCCAGCGCTGCAGCGCAACGCCGGCCCGAACGCCTGAACACCTACATGAAATGCCAGGTGAACGGGATGCAGTTACCCGCTACCAGCAAAATCGCCGAAGCCACCGCCACCAAAAACAAGCTATCGCAGCGGTCAAGCAAGCCGCCGTGGCCCGGCAACAACGTACCCGAGTCCTTGAACCCGACGTTGCGCTTGATGCGGCTTTCCGCCAAATCGCCCAGCACGCCGCACAGGCCGCTGACCACGCCAAACACAAGCGCCATGGGAATAGACAGGTTCACGCCCGGAATGAGCGTGAACAAGCACCAGAACAGGGCCGACCCGGCCAAGCCGGCGAAAAAGCCTTCCCAGCTTTTCTTCGGCGAAACGCGGGGCGCCAGCTTGTGCTTGCCGAACTTGCTGCCCACCAAATACGCGAACGAGTCGTTCGCCCACACGCTCAAGAAGATGCCGAGCACCAGCACGCCGCCCCAAGGGTGCGGCAGCGCTTGACGCACCAGTACCAAACTAGACAGCAGCATGCCGCAGTACGCCGCGCCGAAAAAGCTGACGCCCACGTCGGGAATGCGGGCGCGCATCCAGAACACGTACCACACAAGAAGCGCCAAAAGCAGCGCCAGGCTTACCAGCAACGCACCTTGCAGGCCTAAAAAGTACACGCTTATGGGATACAGCGCCGCAGCGATGATGCCGAGCATCTCGTTAGGAAGCTTTGCATCGGCGCGCAGCATGTAGTAGAACTCGCCCGCGCACAATGCCGCCGTGGCGCACAAAAGCGCCAGCGTGGTCCAGTCGTTGATAAGGATGCACAGCACGGAAACCGTAACGTACACGAAACCCGTGCGGAAGCGAACCTGCAGGTCAGATGCGTTTTTGAACTTTTGCGGCGTTTTGGCGTACGCATAGTCTTTCAAACGCTCGCCGCGCGAACGCTCGTCAGCGGCCTGCGCTTGGCCTGCCGCTTGCTTCTGAGAGTGCGCATCCCGGTTGTCCACCTGGCGCTGCACCACCTATTTCACCGCCCCGAAGCGACGGTCGCGGCCCTGGTAGGCAAGCAGGCAGCGCAAAAACTCATAGCGGTCGAAATCAGGCCACAGCGTATCGGTGATCACAAACTCGGAATACGCCACCTGCCACAGCAAGAAGTTCGACAAACGCAGCTCGCCCGACGTGCGGATGACCACCTCGGGATCGGGAATGTCGGCCGTGTACAGGCCGCGCGCAAAATCGGCCTCGGTCAAGGCAACCGTAGGGTCCTCGCCTTCCGCGGCACGCGCCAATGCACGGCGCACGCACGCCTCGGCCGCATTGAGGATTTCCTGGCGCGAGCCGTAGTTCACGGCCACCACCAGCGTCATGCCCGTGTTGTTGCGCGTCTTCTGCCACGCTTCCTCGAACGCCTCGCGCGTTTCGGCCGGCAGCGCCGACAGGTCACCGATGGTTCGCACGCGCACGTTTTCCTCGTGCAGCCCATCGACCTCGGCCAGCATGGTTTTGGCGAACAGGTCCATAAGCCCCACAACCTCATCCTGCGGGCGCTTCCAGTTCTCCGTGGAGAACGAGTAGATGGTAAGGTAGCGAACGCCCAGGTCAGAAGCGCAGCGAATGGTTTCGCGAACCGCTTCGATACCGGCCTTGTGACCCTTCAGGCGGTTCATGGCGCGCTTTTTCGCCCAACGCCCGTTTCCGTCCATGATGACGGCCACGTGCTGCGGGATGTTGTCCAAATCAAGCGCCCCCAGGTTAAGCCCCTCGGGCGGATTCGGGAAAATGTAATCAAGCGGCTTATTCATAAGCGAACCTCATATATACCGGAAAGCCAACCTGCAGGACCCCCGCAGGTTGGCAAACAAAAAAGCAGCAAGAAAGCCTTGCAAAATGAAACGGAAACCCTCGACGCAAACGCAAAAGCCAAACCCCTCCAACCCCAGCAACCACCGAAAGCCCCACGAACGAATCGAAAAACGCCATAGGCAGCGAAGAGTCAGCGAGGGGCGCTCTCGTGCCCCGAATTCGTTCGAAGCAAGCGGGCATAGGCCTTTGGGCCATGCCCGTGAAGCTGAGGACGAAGGCGGGGTGCGAGAGTGCCCCGCAGCGTCGAGTAAATTCGCCGGCCGGCAGGCCGGCGAAACCACCTAGATCTCCATTACTTCTGCTTCCTTCTTTTTGAAAGCAGCATCCACTTCGGCAACGTACTTGTCGGTGAGCTTTTGGATCTCAGCCTCGGCGCGGCGCTGCTCGTCTTCGGGAAGGTTGTCTTCCTTGACGCACTTCGCCACGTGGCTGTTGCCGTCACGGCGAGCGTTGCGCACGGCCACGCGCGCTTCCTCGGCGTATTCCTTGCACTGTTTCACCAGTTCACGACGACGATCCTCCGTCAGCGCCGGGAACGGCAGACGGATGACCGAGCCATCGTTGTTCGGCGTGACACCCAGGTCGCTTTCCAGGATGGCGTGCTCGATGGCACCCAGAACGCCCTTGTCCCACGGCTCGATGACCAGCAGATGCGCGTCGGGCGTTTTCACGCCGGCCATCTGGTTGATGGGAGTGGGCACGCCGTAGTAGTCAACTTTGATGCGGTCGAGGATCATGGCGTTCGCGCGGCCCGTGCGCACGGTGCCGAACGCGTTGTGCAGGCCGCCCAGGGCGCGCTGCATCTTCTCCTCGGTTTCCAGCATGATCTCGTCGATCATTGTGGTTCCTTTCCTTAAACGCCCGCCCCCAAGCGGGCGCGCATATGCCTATTCTACCGTGGTTCCCACGTTTTCGCCCTTAAGCGCGCGGGAAATGTTACCTTCAACGGTCAGGTCGAACACGATCATAGGCACGTTGTTGTCCATGCACAGGCTGGTAGCCGTGGAATCCATGACGTTGAGGCCCTGCGACAGCACCTCCATGTAGCTGATGCGGTCGTAGCGCTTGGCGTCGGGATTCTTCACCGGGTCGGCGTCGTACACGCCGTCAACCTTCGTGGCTTTCATAAGCACGTCGACGTCCAGCTCGCACGCGCGCAGCGCCGCAGTGGTGTCGGTAGTGAAGTACGGGTTGCCAGTGCCGGCGGCCAGGATGACCACACGGCCCTTCTCCATGTGACGGATGGCGCGACGACGGATGTAGGGCTCGGACACTTCCTGCATGTTAATGGCGCTTTGCACGCGGCTGAAGATGCCGTGGCGCTCGAAGGCGTCCTGCAGCGCCAGGGCGTTCATGACCGTGGCCAGCATGCCGATGTAGTCGGCCTGCGCGCGGTCCATGCCCTCGGTGGCGCCGGACACACCGCGGAAAATGTTGCCGCCGCCCACGACGATGGCCAGCTGCACGCCGTCGTGCACCACGTCGGCGATTTCGTCAGCCAGCGAATCGACCACCTTCGGGTCGATGCCATAACCGAGGTCACCTGCCAATGCCTCGCCGGACAGCTTCAACAGCACGCGCTTATATCGGTATTCCTCGGCCATAGGTAAAACCTCCCGGTTAACTTGGATTCGCTTAGCTTGCCTATCTTACCTGAAAATGAAAACGGCCGCCCATGATGGCGGCCGTTTCTTGGCGATTCACGCAAAGGACAAAGAGCGCTTAGGCGGTTTCAGTGAAATCGGTGCTGACCGTTGCCTCGGGGTTGTTGTACCTGTCGCGGTCAAGCCCGCCCGTGAAGTTCGACGACGTGACACCGGCAACCATGGAGTCGCTGACGTTCAAGGCGGTACGGCCCATGTCGATAAGCGGTTCAACGGACGCCATCAGGCCCACGATCTCGATGGGCAGGCCCATGGTGCCCAGCACGATTAGGCTGGCGAACGTGGCGCCGCCGCCAACACCGGCCACGCCGAACGAGCTGATGACGATGACAGCAATCAGCCCGATGACCCACGTGGGATCGAACACGTTGATGCCCACGGTCGGCGCGATGAGCGTTGCCATCATGGCCGGGTAAATGCCCGCGCAGCCGTTCTGGCCGATGGACATGCCGAAGCTGGCCGCGAAGTTCGCCGTTGCCGGATCAACGCCAAGCGCCTTGGACTGCGTCTCGATGTTCATGGGCAGGGCGCCGGCGCTGGTGCGGGACACGAACGCGAACGATAGCACGGGGAACGCCTTCTTCAGGTACACGACGGGGCTAACGCGGTTGCCGGCCAGGATAAGCAGGTGCACCAGGAACATGGCGATGATGGCCACGTAGCTGAAGATAATGAATTTGCCCAGGTCAAGGATGGCGGCGTAGTCGCTGGTGGCCATGACGTTGGCAATAAGCGCCAGCACGCCGTACGGGGTCAGGCCCACCACCATCTTCACGATGCACATGACGATGCCGTACAGGCTGTCGATGAGGTTGTTGAAGAACTGCGCCTGCTCGGAGTCGCGGTCGCGCAGCTTCAGGTACGCCAGGCCCACGATAGCCGAGAAGATGACCACGGCGATGGTGGACGTGGAACGCGTGCCGGCCAGGTCGGCGAACACGTTGACGGGAATCATGGACAGGATGGTCTGCGGAATGGTGGTGTCGGCAACCTTGTCCTGGCGCGTCTGCAGCGCGTCAAGCTTCGTGGCGTCAACCGAACCCTGCGTGAAGTCGGCGCCCGCCAGGCCCGACAGCGCGATGGTGGCCCAGCCGAACAGCGCGGCGATGGCCACGGTGATCAGCAGCACGGCAAGCACCGAGCCGCCGATTTTGCCCAGGTTGTCAACGGCCTTCGTGCGCGTGAACGCGCCGACGATGGCCACGAACACCAGCGGCATAACCAGCATGCGCAGCAAATCGATGTAGCCGGTGCCTACCAGCGACATCCAGTCAAGCGCCACCGTTGCGGCGTCGCTGCCGCGGCCAAGCGCCAGCTGAATGCCCGCGCCCAGAACAATGCCCAGGCCAAGCGCGGTGAACACGCGGAACGTGAAGCTTTTCTTCGCTTTGCGGTTCAGGTACCACAGCACTGCAAGCAGCACGGCGAAGATGACCAGCACGCCAAGCACCGGTCCCACTACGTCAAAAGACATGATTCTCGTCTCCTTTGGTTGCAGGGCGCGCCGGCGAACAAACGGGCGGCGGCTCTTTCAGCCGCCGCCCGTGCGTACATCGCCACGCCCCTTGTTTTGCGTGCCGATTATTATGCGCCTACTTCGCCTAGTAGTTCAATAGGATTGCTTACTTTTATTCAAGAGAATGCATCATCGTGTTCGCCGAACGCAGAAAACGGCAAACGGCTGGGCTAGGCGAATCGCCAGCAGCCAGTTTTCCCTTCCTTCCTAAATGGGAACGCGGACGGCTTCGCCGCGGATGCAGCTGTCCTGAAACGGCGTGCCGGCCTCAAACATGAAGAAGGCGGCCCGGGAAGTGGCCGCCTTCTTCGGAAAAAAGGGAAAGGGAGAGAAAGGAACGGGGGTGGTTGGCCCCGCGCAGACTGCGCGCATGGCGCGGCCTGCGCGGGGCCGCCCGGATAGCGGGCAGCCCCGGGGCGCGTGGCCCCGTTACAGCTTAGGCAGCGTTGCCTTGGCTGGACGAACCGTTGTTGAACAGGCGGTTCAACAACTCGTTCGAACCCGAGCTCGAGCCGTTCTTGCTGGAGTTCTGCGTGGTGGGCGCGGCCTGCGAGGACTCGTCGGAGCCGAGCGTCACCTGCAGCTGCTTCGTTTCGCCGTTGCGGTTCACCTCAAGCGTCACCGTGTCGCCGGGGTTCTTCGAGCGCACGTCAAGCATCAGATCGCTGGCGGAATCAACCGCGTTGCCGTCGAACTTCGTGACGATGTCGCCTTCCTCAAGGCCCGCATCGGCCGCACCGGAGCCCGCGCTGACCGCGGCAATGTACGCACCGCTGTCAACCTTCAGGCCGTAGCGCTTCGCGTTTTGCGAGTTCACCGTTGAAAGCGACACGCCAAGCTGCGCGTGCGTGGGCGTTTTGCCTTCGATGATCTGCTGCGCGATGTTGACCGCGTAGTTTACCGGGATGGCGAAGCCGACGCCCGAATAGTTGCCGGAATACGAGGTGATCAGCGTGTTGATGCCGATGAGCTTGCCGTTGGAGTCAACCAGCGCGCCGCCGGAGTTGCCCGGGTTGATGGCCGCGTCGGTTTGAATCATGTTCGGGTAGATGGTGTAGCCACTGGACTGGCTGGATGAGTTGCCGTAGCCGTACCCATAGCCATCGCTGCCGCTGCTTTCGGCGTTGCTCATGATCTGCGAACGGCTGGTGGCCGACACGATGCCGGTTGCCACGGACTGCTCCAGGCCGAACGGGCTGCCGATGGACATGACCCATTCGCCGATGGTCAGGTTGTCCGAGTCGCCGATCTCGATGGGCGTCAGGCCGCTTGCGCCCTGCAGCTTCACCACTGCGATGTCGCTGGACTCGTCGGTGCCCACCACGTCGGCATCGTACTCCTCGCCGCCCACGGTGACCTTCAAGGCATCGGCACCCGCGACCACATGGTTGTTCGTGACGATGTAGCCATCCTCCGAAAGCACCACGCCGCTGCCCAGGGAGCTTTCGGTAAGCGTTCCGGAGCTTGACGTGCTGCGGCCGAGCATGTCGGTAGACGTTTGCTGCGTATACACGTCGATGGCGGCCACGGAAGGCAGGCACTTCTGCGCCACGGCCTCGGGCAGCGTGTCATCGGTTGACTGGGCCTGGATCTCGGTGTTCGTGGACGCGCCCAGCGTAACGTTGCTGTCGGAAGGGGTCTCCGTCACGTTTTGATACACGGTGAAGCCGCCAAACGCGATAACGCAGGCCAGCGCCGCGCCGGCGAACGCCGTGCCGAACGTGCGGCCCGTAGAGGGCTTTGCCGGGTGCGGCTGCTGCGGGTTCACCACCGGCTGCTGGTAGGAGTGCTGGAAGTTCGGTTGCTGATACGGCTGGCCGGACTGAGGCGTGTAGCCGTTCTGGTTGTTGAATTGATCGGTCATGGTCGGCTCCTTGTTATGGGAGATGCGGGGCTTCCTTTCGCCCCGCGTTCTTTTTGACACGGTGACCTTACCACGCGAAAGCGCCGCTGAGCAGCCCTTGCACCGTTTCGTCACCCGTATGTCATCGAATTACATCCGCTGGTGTACCCCACGTAACCTAAGGCGGCGGCGCACGAGAAGCAACCTGCGCGGATGACGCAAACGCGCTAGCAAATAAGGTTGCAAACGCGAAAATGGTTGCGCAGCTTTGCCAAACTGCAGCGGCGCTAGCGTCACCGCACCGATACGTTGCGCTATGCTACATGCCAAACGATTTCGTTCGCGAAAGTCTCAATGAAACGGTGGGCAAGCGATGGGGCAAGTGTCGCCGAAATGACGGGGGCAGATTTTCCCTTCCCTCTTCGGAAAATTCGTCCCTGCCCACCGGACACGCGGACGCAGCACTATATAGTAAGGAGCAGCAGCATGATGCAGCTAGTCGAAGACATCACGTACCTGGTGAACTACCTGATGGATGAACGCGGCGCCGGCGCGCAGCACGTTGAGCCGCAGGAGGACCCGCGTTGGTTCATGGAGCAGTGGGAGCAGTTCCGCGCGCTGGTGAACACGCGCGAGCCGAAGCCCGCCTCGCCGGCGTTTCTGAAGGTGCAAGACCGCGTTCTGCAGCTGATGGTGGCCGAGCCGGGCATCACCGAGGCCGACGAGCTGCCGCGCATTGCCTCCGACGAGCGCCTGACCCTGTGGCGCGGCGACATCACGGCGCTGCGTTGCGACGCCATCGTCAACGCCGCGAACAGCGCGCTTCTGGGTTGCTGGATTCCCGGCCACCTGTGCATCGATAACGCCATCCACACGTTCGCCGGCGTGCAGCTGCGCCTGAAGTGCGCGCAGATCATGCAGCAGCAAGGTTACGAAGAGCCCGTCGGCCGCGCGAAGATCACGCCCGGCTACAACCTGCCCGCCAAGCGCATCATCCACACCGTCGGCCCCATGACGAAGGGCTCGCCCACCGTCGAGCAGCGCAAACAGCTGACGCAGTGCTACTTGAGTTGCCTTGACGCCGCCGCCCTTGACGGTGCGAAATCCATCGCGTTCTGCTGCATTTCCACCGGCGTGTTCGGCTTTCCGCAGCAAGAAGGCGCGGCCATTGCCACGAACGCCGCGAAGACGTGGCTCGATACGCGCAAACCCGGCGAACCGGGCGCAGACATGCATGTCATTTTCGACGTCTACACCGAGGAAGACGAAGAATACTACCGCGAGATTCTTGGCCCCGATGCCAAGGCCGGCGAAGAGGCTGCAGAGGAGTAAGCAAGAGGCGGTTTGCAAGCGATCGAACAGGCGAAGAAGCCATCAAGGCGCGAGGCGCGCTACGCTAGGAAGCGGTGCGGACGAGACCTAGGGGCAAAATTATTACCAAGCTCGTTTGATTTCGTCTCAAATCCGGAATGCCACTCCGGATTTGAGACGATTCGCCGCGCATCCCGCCAACCGTTTTCAAGCAGTACGCAGCTCGGACTGCAAGGCGGGGCGATTCTGAGCGAATCGCCCCGCCCTTTGGTTTTGCTCTCTCTTATTTCGAGCCCTGTCGTTATAACCCCAGCACGGTCAGGGCGATGGCTGCCGCCAGGATTACGACCGCTGCCGCGAGGGCGGCGTAGTCCATGCCGGCGAGGGGGTATTCCTTGAAGCCGCTTTCGCGAGTGCGCAGGTTGAAGCCGCGCACCTCGGCGGCGATGGCGGCCGAGTTCGTTTTGCGCACCGACGACACCAGAAGCGGCACGCACAGCGGCATCATCAGGCGAATCTTCTTCGCGATGCCGCCGTCGAACTCCACGCCGCGCGCCGTTTGCGCTTCCATGATGCCGGACATATCGTTCATGAACACGGGGATGAAATGCACGGTAGACATGAACGTGAACGCGTACTTGTACGGCACGTGCAGCACTTTGACCAGGGCATTCGCCATATCGGTAAGTTTGGTCACATAGAACACCAGAAACAGCGGCACGGCGCACACCACCAGGCGCACCACAATGAGCACGGCTGCAATGACGCTTTTGGTGCCGATATAGCCCCACGGCAGCGCCACCAGCACATCGCCCTGCGGCGTAAACAACAGCGCGATAAGGGCCAGCAGCAGCGAGAACAGCGCCACCGCGCGTGCCAGGCCCAGCGTTTGCGGCAGCATCTTGCACTGCGCGGCCAGTATAACGTCAAGCACGGCCAAAAGCGCCAGCAGCACGAAGTTGCCCGTGGCGAAAGCGGCAATGACCAGCAGCAACGCCGCCCCCAGCTTCGCCACCGGGTTCATGCGGTGCAGAAAGCTGTCGCCCGGCACGTATTCCAGAAAGCCCTTCATGATGCACCCACCTTCGCGTTCGCGCCTGCCGCTGCAAGCGCCTCGGTCATCTCGTCAAGCGTATTGGCCGCAGCCACCGCCGAATCGGCCGCAACGGCGCCGTCCTCGGCCAGCCGCAGCGCAACATCGACCACCTGCGGCGGCAGCAAGTGCGTGCGCGCCAGGACGTCGCGGTTGCGCAGCACGTCGAACGTGGCGCCATCGGCAACCACCTGACCTGCGGTCATAGCAATGACGCGACGCGCGTAGTCGGCAACCACCTCCATGTCGTGGCACACCATGATCACCGTGGTGCCACGCGCGTTCATGTCCGCGATGGTGTCCATGACCTTCGCGCACTCGCGGAAGTCGAGGCCGGTCGTCGGCTCGTCGAGCACCACCACGGGCGGCTCGAGCACGATGATGGACGCCAACGCCAAAAGCTGCCGCGTACCGCGGTTGAGCAAAAACGGCTCGGCATCGGCATCGAACCCGAAACGCTCGATCATGGCGTCCACGCGCGCCTCGGCTTCGGCATCGGCCCGCCCCTGCGCCCGGAAGCCGAACAGCAGCTCCTCGCGCACGGTTGCGCAGCAAATCTGCCGGTCGGGGTTTTGAAACAGGAAGCCCACCTTCGCTGCAAGTTGGCTGGTGCGCAGCTGCGTAGTGGGCACGCCGTCGATGAGCACTTCGCCCGCCGTGGGCTTCAACAGCCCATTGACCAGGCGCATCGTGGTGGACTTGCCCGCGCCGTTCGTGCCGACGAACGCCACGAAGTCACCGTCGGGGATGCGGAAACTCACGTCCCGCAGGATAGCGAGCTCGCCGTCGTACGACGCGCCCACGTTCTTGAACTCGATCATGCGACGGCCCCTTCCCCGCTCAAAACGCGCTTGCACACCGCAACCGCCTCGTCGACGTTGCGCGCCGCCGGCGCGTTCACCAAGCCGCCGGCGCGCAGGCGATTCACCAAGCTGGTGGAACGCGGGCAGTTCACGCCAATCTCCAGCAGCTCGTCGGAATGCTCGAGCACCTCGGCCGGCGTGCCCTGGAAGCGGATTTTGCCGTCGTCGACGATCAGCAGCATATCCGCGAAATCCGACAGCAGCGCGATCTTCTGTTCCACCACGATGACCGTCGTGTCGTTTTCGCGAGCGTAGCGTGCCAGCAACTCGAACACGGCCAGCGACGACGCGGGGTCAAGCTCGGCCGTAGGTTCGTCGAGCACCAGCACGCGCGGCTTCAGCGCGATGACCGACGCAACCGCCACCTTCTGCTTCTGCCCGCCTGAAAGCTCGGCGATGCCGCGATGCCGCAGGTCAGCGATTCCCATGGCGTCAAGCGCCTCGGCCACGCGCGCCTCCACCTCGTCCTTCGGCACGCCGAAGTTCTCGAGGCCGTACAGCACCTCGTCCTCCACCACCGACGACACCATCTGCGAATCGATGTCCTGGCACACGCTGCCCACCAAGCGGCTGATGTCGGTAAGCGACGCCTCGCACGTGTCAAGGCCGTCGATAAGCACGCTGCCGTAGAAATCACCCGGGTAGCAATGCGGGATGATGCCGTTGAACGCGTAGGTGAGTGTGGACTTGCCGCTGCCCGCCGCGCCGGTGATGCCGACGAACGCGCCATCGGGAATGACCAGGTCGATGCCGTGCAGGATGGGCTCGGCCCCCTCCCGATAGCGAAACGACAATTGCGAAATCTCGATCATGGAAACCCCTTCAGGTAAGCGGGCAAGCAAGTGGAAAGCTGGCAAATAACGCAGGTGGCGAAGAGTCAGCGAGGGCGCTTCTGGTGCCCAAGATTGCCCTGAGCGAACAAGCCAGTGGCTTGTTCACAAACCATCTATGCGCCCGAGCGGGCGCGCCCAGCTCAGCTGGGCATTGGCCTTTCGGCCATGCCCGTGAAGCTGAAGGGCAAGATGGGGTGCCAGAAGCGGCCGCAGCGTCGAGCGTTTTCGTTTTGCCGTAGGCAAAACGGAACCCTACTAGCGCTTCAGGACCGCACGCAGGACGGGGGCGAGGATGGCGGCCAGCACAGCGTTCATGGTTGCGGTGCCGAACACCATGACGGCGTACACGCCGAACACGGCAATCGGGGACAGATGCGCCACGGCCACACCCACGATCAGGGCAAACGTGTAACCGGAAACAACGGTGGACAGGAAGGTGATGATGGCAGGGGCGGCAACGTTCTGAAACGCCTTGTTGTCGGCGGCAACCTTCACGAACGCGGTGACCAAAAGGCCGCACACCAAAGCACCCAGCATCTCGGAGGCGATGTTCACCAGCGGCGTGGCGTTCAACATGGGCAGCTGGCTGACCAGGCCGACCAGCAAGCCGATGATGACGGACTGGAACACTTTCGGACGCGTAAGGATGATGGCCAGGCAATACATGGCAATCATGAAGTTGGGCTTCATGCCCGCAAAGCTAAGGAAGCTGGAAACGGTAAGCTTGAGCACGGCGCCGGCGGCAATGAGCACGGCCACCAAAATCAGATCTTGTACGGACAGGCCCTCCTTCTTCGTGGAGGCGGCCACCGTACGCTTCTGGGCTGCAACATTGTTCGACATGATCCTCATTCCTTTCTTGGCGGAGTTTCCGCCGGTCATTGCCCGTCCCCGGGCTTTCGGTCTGCCGGCAACGAACGCGAATGAGGTTGTGCAACCCGCGGGTGCAAGTAAAGCTGGGCTTGCGGCTATGGCGACTCGCCGTGCCCGTGGCCCGAGTTTCCGCAAAATAAAAAACGTCTGTCCTTTGAGATAAAGGACAGACGTTACATCTGCGGTGCCACCTTTACTTGGCTCCCGAAGGAACCCTCTCACGAACATGCCAACACATGTTCTGCCCTTAACGCAGGCTCACGGTCCAGATACTCAGTTGCCACGTGCCGCACGGTTGTGTCGCACCTGCCAACCTTTCCCCTTTCCCTCGGCGAACCATTTACCACCCAGCATTTCTGCGGGATTCCCAGCAACACCCGCTCTCTGTGAGCGCTTATGATGGCTTGACTTTCGCCTCAACGGTTTCAAGGTATTAAGTTGTATCAGAAAGATACGTGATGGCCCGCGTTCGCGCAAGACCCAAATTTCGCGAATTTACCATCGCGAAACAAAAGCCCGGTTAACGGCAACCAAGCGCATCTGGCAAGGGGGGCAGGGCGGTTGCCACACGGCAAGGCTCGCCCCCTTAACGGAAAGCCCGCCTCCATGCGACAAACGACCTGTCCCCCTTGCCAGATGTCGAGTGGCACGAAATCGAACTTTCCAAGCCTGAAAACATTCGCGCGGGATTTTTTGGCACGATTTTGAACTTTCCGGGCCTGTTTGCGGCCGATTCTCGCCAAATGGGCACGATTTCGAACTTTCCGAGCCTCGTCGGCGGAAATTCGATTCGGAAAGTTCGAAAACGTGCCAAAACGCAGCAACGGGTTGCCCGACTGAACTCGAGCGTCAGCCTGACACCGCAAAACGGAGCAGAGGGAACCGCCCTTGTTACCCGCGCAGCGTGGCGCGCAGACGATTGGGGTTCAGTAGCAGGTCGAAGGCGTCAAGCGGGCTGGTTACTACGACGTCGGCGCAGGTCAGAAGCTTAGCGCAGGCGCCTTCGCCCCTATAACCGCGATGGACAGCGCCGCTTCGCCGAACATGGCGATGTCGTTGAAGCCGTTGCCAATGCACACGCAGCCCGCGGCGCCCAACTCGCGCACGATAGACGCCTTGCAGACGCTGGCATCATCGCGGTCGAACACGCGCACGTTGACCGGAAGCCCCTCGCATTGCGCGCGCACCGTGCCGAACGTGTCTGCAGTCAGCACGCTGACCTGCGCAAACTCGGCCAAGCGTTGAACGCGCTGCGCCACACCATCCGCAAGGTGCCCATCGGTGGCAATGGTGCCGTTGTAGTCGCACACCACGTGGCAAACCTCAAGCACGCCCCGCCCCGGGATATCGATAGTCAACATGCAGAGTCGTTCCTTCCACTTGGGCGACAAGCGCCGCCGTGTTTCTTTCGCCAAACGAGTTTACCCGCATTTGCGGGCGCACCGGCCATCACACTTGCCAGCCCGCCAGTTTCGCCCGGCCAACGCAAAGAAGCCCGATGGGCAATGCTTGCTCATCGGGCTTCCTAAGGAGGGGGGCAAACGTTATCGCGCGAAGTCGGGGCGAAAACAACCCTGCCGCGCTTCGCTGTTACGCGCCGACGCCCATCGCGAAGAACGCGTAGCGGGCAACGGCCACGCTGGCAAACGTCAGGACAAGCACGGCAACCGCAGCCGTCTTCCCCGCCAGCTTGCCGCAACGCGCGCGGTCTTGCCGCCGCGCCAAGAAATCACCAGGTCAACAACAATAACGATGCCCAGCGCAATCGCCCAGTACGACTCCTGTGAAATGCCCGACGCCGGGTTCGCCATGCCGTTCATGAAGCGCAGCGGCTGACCCAGATGCGCCAACGTGCCGCACAAGCCGATGCCCAGCGGCACCACGCACACCAGCGGGAACAGCCAAGGCGTCTTCGCCTCGCGGCCGTTGCCGCACACCGCGTCAACGGCATACGCACCCGCCGCAAAACCGGCGAATGTCGTGAACGCCAACAAAGGAAGCACATGCAAAATCATGTTCACCAACCGCCTTACACGTAATAGACCGACGGGTTCGTACCCATCTCGGGAAGGTACTGAACGCCCTTTTTCTGCTGCAGCAGCTTGCTCAGCTCGCTTTCCGGGTCGTTCAAGTCGCCGAACACGCGCGCGTTTGCCGGGCAGGCTTCAGCGCAAAACAGCTTCTGACCTTCGGAAATGCGGTCTTTGCAGAACGTGCACTTGCTCATGATGTGGTGCACGTCGTCCATGGACGGGGCTCCGTAGGGGCAGGTCCACGTGCAATACCCGCACGCGATGCAGCGGTCCTGGTCCACCAGCACCAGGCCGGTTTCCGCGTCCTTGTGCATGGCGTGGGTGGGGCAATGCTTCACGCACGCCGGGTCTTCGCAGTGGTTGCACAGCATGGGGCGAAACGCCAGATGTGTGCGCGGGAACGCGCCCGTGGCCTGGTACAACACGTCGCCATCGTGCCGTTTTCCACGATGAGCTGGCCGAAATGCTTGGCGTGCACGTGAACTCCATCACGAACAGTGTCAGCGCGCTGCGCAAGGCAGAATGCGTGGAGCGCCAGCGCGGCGCGCTGGTCATCACCGATTTCAAGAAGCTCAAAAACGTAGCGGAAAACCTCATTGTGAAGAAATAGGCGCCGTTGACGCACCGGCAGGAATGCGGCAAGCATCCGGCAAGAGGGCAGGTTCCGCAGCCACTTCTACCCCACATTGTGAGAAAGATTTGTTGACAGCGAAAGGATTGTGTGATTCGACCCGCGCACCTCTGGGCGGCATCCTTTGCGCGCGTTACTATCGTGAACAACACAACGGCGTCTTGCTCGACGTCCCCGGCTTGCTTGCCAGCACCGGGGACGTTGTTTTTGTCCGACGCCTTCCCTATCCGAATCCGAGAGCGCATATGCGTTTGGCGAGCCCGCGGGCCGCCCTTGGCTTGTGCGCTCATCGGGCAAGCGCGCGGCCGTACCCGCGCCGCGCAGAGAGGAGCCGCTCATGGCTAACTGGGGCTTGACCCGCAAGCAGATCGTCATGCTGGCCGTGCTGGTGTTCGGCACGTTCGTCACGGTACTCAACCAAACGGTGGTGTCGCCGGCGCTGCCGTCCATCATGTCCGAAATGAACGTCGACGCCGCAACGGCGCAGTGGTTGACCACCGGGTTTACGCTGGTCAACGCCATCATGGTACCCATCACCGCTTTCCTGACCGACCGCTTCACCACGCGCCGGCTGTTCTTGACGTCCATGATTTTGTTCACGTGCGGCACCGCGCTTGCCGCCTGGGGCCCAAGCTTCCCCGTGCTGCTGGGCGGCCGTTTGGTGCAGGCCGCCGGCGCCGGCATCCTTATGCCGCTGGTGATGACCGTGCTCATGTGGACGTTCCCCGTCGACCGCCGCGGCACGGCCATGGGCGTGTTCGGCATCGTCATCGCGTTCGCCCCTGCCGCCGGCCCCACCGTTGCCGGCATCATCATCGACCAGGCGAACTGGCATGTCATGTTCTGGATCATCGCGGCGTTGTGCCTGGTGGTCATCTTCTTCGCCGGCGCGGTGCTTGAGCGCGGCGGCGAAACGAACAAGGACGTCACGCTTGACGTGCCCTCCGTCATCCTGTCCACCATCGGCTTCGGCGGGCTTTTGTACGGGCTTTCGGCCATCGGCAGCTACGGCGTGACCGCCGATTCCGCCGCCGGCGTGGTCATCGGCGCCGTGGCGCTCGCGTTCTTCTTCCGCCGTCAGCTGCGTATGGAGCAACCCATGCTCCAGGTGCGCGTACTGGCCAACCGCAAATTCCTCATCGCCACCATCATCGTCATGCTGGTGCAGGGCGCGCTGCTTGCCGGCGGCATCCTGCTGCCCATCCTGCTGCAGTCCTACATGGGCTTTTCGGCCACCACATCGGGCCTGGTGCTGCTGCCCGGCGCCATTATCATGGGCGCCATGGGCCCGGTTGCCGGCCGCCTGTTCGACAAGCACGGCCCGCGCGTGCTGGCCGTCACCGGCACCGGCATCCTGGCGCTGACCACGTCGGCGTTCGTCTTCATGGGCCCGGGCACGGGGCTGGTTACGCTCACCGCCATCTACACCGTGCGCCTGTTCAGCCTGTCGCTGGTGAACATGCCCATCTCCACGTGGGGCATGAACGCCCTGCCCGATAAGCTGGTGAACCACGGCACATCGGTGCAGAACACATTTCGCCAGGTGGCAGGCTCGCTGGGCACCGCCATCATCGTGTCGACGTCCACGGCCGTGCAAAACGCCGTGGCCGGCTCCACCGACGCCACAACCGCCGGCGTGTTCGGCATCCACATGGCGTTCGTGGTTGCCACGGCGCTGTGCGTCATCGGCTTCGTGCTGACCGTGGCGCTGGTGCGCAACAAGCCCGGCGACGAAGCAGCCGCCGACGAGGACAACAAGCATCGCAGCCTTATCGAGCAGATCATGAAGCGCGACGTGTACACGTTGCCCGAGGACGCCACCGTGCTTGAGGCCATGCAGCTGCTGGTGAACAACCACATCAGCGCCGCACCGCTGGTGGACGCAACCGGCAAGCCCACCGGGTTCATCTCCGACGGCGACATCATGCGCTACCTGTCCAAGCGCGGCCAGATGATCATGGACCCCGTGGTCATGATCGTGCAGACCGTGGACGCCTACGCCGACCACAAGGACTACGCGCACAAGCTCGAGCACCTTATGAGCATGAAAGCCTCCGACATCGGGGCGAAGGGCATTATCGGCGTGAACGTGCACGCCGACCTGCCCGAAGTGTGCCGCGTGCTTGGCGAGAACCACCTAAAGAAGGTGCCCGTGCTTGACAACGGCATCATCGTCGGCGTGATCAACCGCAGCGACATCACGCACTTCAGCATGGAACGCTACCTGGCCGACCGCGCCGAAGCACAGTAAACGAAAGTGGCTCCAACCGCTCTTGGTTGGAGCCACTTTACGGTTCTGGGCGGCTTTGCCGGTGAAGCGTCGCGCTTTTCGCCTACGGAAGCTTTGCGACCAGGCATTTTAAAATCAAAGCGCGAGCAAGGGCTCCCAAAACCATCCAGAACCGTTGGAGGCAAGGCAAAATCAAGCGCCAGAAACGCCGAAACCGCCCACAACAGCTATAGCCAGCACGGCATGCGCGGCAAGCTGTCGCACGCACGACGAAAACCCGCCTACACGGCAACGCCCACCGTTAGGCGCATCATATAGAACGCGAAACGCATGATGAAGATGCCGGCGAACGACAACAAGCACGCAACGCACAGCCTGGTTGCCACCCGTTTCGAAAACGCAAGCAGCGCCCCGGCAGCTTGGACTTGCCCTGCGCGCCGCGACACCACGTGCATCGTGGCGGCCGCCAGCACGCACCCGGCAAGCGCAAGCACCGTTGCTGCGGCAAGCATCTGCCAGTAATGCGGAACCAGCTCAACCGCGGTTGTCGCCGGGTTGCCCAGCCCGGCCATCATGCTCCCCTGCACCACGTACACCGCCACGTTGGCGAAAAGCGCCACCACGGGAACGCTCATCAACGCCAGGCCGAAGCGCCCCGCAAGCGCGCCCCAGCGCGCAACATACAGGGTGAGCGCCGCCAGCAAAGGCCCTCCCACCAGCGCATTCAGCCATAGCGAAACGGGCACGGTCGGCAGGTTCCACGTGGGAATGGTGTCAACGGAATACGCAACGGACACCATGGCAACGAACACCGCGCCCGTAACCATAATCAAAACAAGCACCGCCCGCTGCAACCAAGCCACGGGCTTCGCCGAAAACGAATACAGCCAGTACAGGCCGCAGCACGCCAGAAACGCCACGGCGCTGCTCACCTCGTTCGACAGCGGGCTTAACCCCACGTGCATGAACACGTACAGCGCGTTGGCGGGATTGCCCAGGTGCGTAGCCGACGCGATAAGCCCCACCATGGTCACCACCAGCGGAATGCACATGAACTTGTTGATGCGCGCGCGAACGTCGCTGCCCAGCTTCGCGAACAGCAGCACCGCCGCCACAATGGCAAGCGCAACCGCGCCCGACGGCGCCAGCGTGGTGAACAGCACCAGCGTCACTTCGCCGAATGCGGTATCGAACCCTGAAATCATCAGCTTCCCCCACGGCGGGCTGCACCCGGCGGTGCGCCCGCATACGCAAACAGGTTGGCCGGGCACACGCCCAACCAACCTGCACAGCAATGGTTATCGATAGAATCGGGGCGTTTCCACCTCAAGCCCCAGTGCGTCTTGCAAGCCGTCCAAGCTTGCCTTCGTCAGGCGCGCAAGCCCCTCGTAAAACGAGTGCTCAGCAGCTTCGGCCAGCTCGTCCAGGAAGTGCCCCGCCCACGTCAGCAGGTGCAGGCGAAGGAACTCTTCCAGATTCTCGGGCTGATACTGCGCCAGCCACGCCATCAAAGCCAGCAGCAGGCCGATGTGGTCCTCGGGCGTGCGCTCGTCAACGATGCGCGCCACGCCGTGCTCGCGCATCCATGCGCGCAGCTCAAGCGTGGTATCGCCGAACACCACGCACTCGCGATCGGTATACACCGAACCCCACGGCGGTGCGGGCTTCGCGCCGGGGCCGATGAACAAGCGGCGATATTCCCACATCAAATCGTCGTCACCGCAAAACGCGCCGCCCTCGCTCATTGCGCGGCTTGCGGCAAGGCCTTCCACCATCATCGCCAAATCGCGCGTGGCCTCGGCCTCGTCTGCAAACGGCCACTCCGCGCCGGCGGCCTGCGCGTCAAGCGCGGCAACGGCGGCGAACTCGGCGCCCGCCAAGCCCGTGCGCGGGTCCTGCAAGAAAAACGGGCCCAGCGTGTTGCCCAGAAACGCAACGCCCTCAAGCGTCGCTTCATCAAGATTGGCCATGCAATCCCCTCTCGTTGTTCGCAAACAACCATGATATAGCAAAGGGCGCGCCCGCATGCCGGACGCGCCCCGAATCGAATCGCTAAACTACTAGCCGACGTACAGGCCAACGCTCAGCTGCACCGCGTAGAACGCCATGCGGCAAGCGAACACGCCCACCAAGGCAACCACGGGGGCCACGGCGGCCAGCGCCGCGGACTTCGTGTTGCGCAGCGCGGCGAACGCAGCGGCGGCGGCAACCACCAGGCAGATGACGCCCACCCACATGGGAGCGGTTGCGCCGGCAACCAGGTCGGCGCCGTCAACCAGCGCGTTGCTCATGCCGGAGACGCCCATGACCTGGGCAACCGTACCGGCAATGCCCAGCACCAGGCCAAGTGCGGCCACAACCAGGGCCGCCATCTTGAAGCTGCCGGCCACGGCATCCTCAAGAGCGCCGGCCAGCGCCAGCACCAGCACGCCCAAAGACACGCCGCCCAGCAGGCAGAAGCCCACGATGGCAACGGGAACCATGGGGGTGTTCCACGAGGCGATGGTGCCCATCATGTAGGCAGCGCCCGTGAAGCACGCGAACACCACGGCCATCACGGCGACCACGGCGGAGAAGCCCTTGCGAGCACCCTCGCCCAGCTTGCCGGCAAGCGCCACGATCCAGTACACGATGGCCAGCACGGCGAACACGCAGCCGGCAACCAGCTCGTTTGACAGCGGGCTTGAACCCACGCCGGCGAACACGCCGAATGCATGCATGGGGTTGGCCAGGTGGAAGAACGCGCAGATGAAGCCCGCGATCAGCACAACAACCGGGATGGTGGTCATGCGGTCGATTTTCTTCAGCTGCTCGTCAGAGAACTTCGTGGTGAAGAAAGCCACGGCCAGCGCGATGAACGCGCCTGCGGCAACAGGCGCCAGCGTGGTGAACAGAGCCAAAGGCAGCTCGGCCATCATGCTACATCACCTCCAGGGGATTCATAACCTTACCTTTTTCGCTTCCGCTCGGCACGGCGTGCTTCGATGCGGTCGCGTACAGGTTAGGAGACGTGTACTTTTTCTCGGGCAGCGGCGCGAAATCTGCCTGCTCGCCCTTCTTCTTCATCTCATCGACATCGCCGAACTCCAGGGCGTGCATCGGGCACGCCTCGACGCAGATGGGCATTTTGCCCTCGGCAACGCGCTCAGCGCAGCCGTCGCACTTCACGCTATGGCCCTTTTCGCGATCGACGCGCGGAGCGTTGTACGGGCAAGCCATGTGGCAGTAACCGCAGCCGATGCACTTGTCGGCATCAACCGTGACCAGGCCCGTTTCGGGATCTTTGTGCATGGCGGTTGTCGGGCACACTTTCGTGCACGCCGGATTGTCGCAATGGTTGCAAGCCACCGACGTGTAGTACGCGAACGTGTCCGCCGTCCAGCAGCCATCGGAATCCTGCTTCCAAGAGCCGTCGCACACTTCATACACGCGGCGATACCAGAACTCTTTGCTCAAATCATGGTAGTCGGCGCAAGCCAGCTGGCAGGTTTTGCAGCCGGTGCAGCGCTGACCATGGAAAAAGAACGCTTTCTGAGTCATCCTTGCTACCCCCCTTATGCCTTCTCAACCTGACCGACGTTGCTGTGCTGCGGATTGCACTTGCCGAGCGGCGTCGGCTTCGCAATGGTCAGCGTGTTGATGCATCCACCGTAGTCAACGCGATCGCCAGACATGTCGGCGTTGTGCCAAGAGCCCTGCGGAATGAACACATGGCCAGGCATGGCGCGCGGCGTGACCTTCGCAAGGATGCGAATCTCGCCACGATCGTTGAACACCTTCACGGTGTCACCGTCCTTGATGCCGCGAGATTCGGCATCGGCAGGGTTCATCCACGCGAAGTGCGGAGCAGCATCTTGCACGATCTGGTTGTTCGCGTACGAAGAGTGCGTGTGCGCCTTGTAGTGGAATCCCTGAATCAGCAGCGGGTACTCGTCGCTCAGGTCCTGGTAGCTCTCAAAGCCTGGGTCGAAGAACGGAATCGGCTCAACGGTTCCCTCTTCAAGATCCCACGTGTCCCTGATCTTCGCCAGGTCCTCGGAGTAAATCTCGATCTTGCCGGAAGGAGTCTTCAGCGGATTGGCCTCAGGATCAGCAATGAACTTTTGGTGCGCGATAAGTTCGCCGACGCGCTCTTCCTTGTAGAAGCCCATCTTGACGCCCTCTTCCCACGTGGGGATTTGCGGGTTCTTCGCACGGAAGTCCTCGTAGAGCTTCTTCGTCCAGTCTTCGCGCGTCTTGCCGCCGTCGGTGTACTCGTCGTATACGCCCAGGCGCTTCGCAAGTTCCGAGCACACCTCGTAGATGCCACGGCGCTCGAACTTCTCTTCGTACACCGGCTGGCCGTAGATGATGGCCTTCAGGTTGTCGTTGTACGGCGCGCCAACCAGGCTCAGCTGCTCTTGGCTGGTCAGGTCAGGCAGAATGATGTCAGCGTACTTGCAAGAGTCGGTCATGAAGACGTCGCAGCACACGATGAACTCGCACTTCGATTCGTCAACCAGCACGTCGTGCGAGTGGTTGATGTCGGAATGCTGGTTGGTCAAAGCGTTGCCGGCATAGTTGAACAGGAACTTGATGCCGCTCTTCAACTTCTCGGCCTTCATGATGCCGGAGTTCAGGTTCGTCATGGTTTCAGGCGCCTCGATGGCCTTGTACCACAGGAAGAACGGAATCTGCGTGCTCACCGCGTTTTTGCCCGCGGGGAAGCCGCTCATGGCGAAACCGATCTTGTTTTCGCGGCGGCCGTCGTTCATGCCCGGCTTGCCGATCTGGCCAAGCAGCTGCGGCAGAACCATGATGGCACGGCCCGTTGCCTCGCCGTTGGAGTGGCGCTGAGAGCCGTAACCCTGGGTGATGAACACAGGGTTCGCCTCGTGCATTTCGCGAGCAAGGTCCTTGATGCGCTGTTCGGGAACCAACGTGATCTTCGAAGCCCATGCAGGGGTCTTCGGCGTCATGTCGTAGCCAGTGCCCAGGATGTAGTCTTTGTACGAGGCGTTCTTGCCCTTTGCAGACTCAGGCAGCGTCTCCTCGTCATAGCCGACGCAATACTTGTGCAGGAACTCTTCGTCAGCCCAACCGTTGTTGATGATCTCATACGACAGAGCTGCGCACAGCGCGGCGTCAGTGCCCGTGCGAATCGGAATCCACTCGGTGTTGTCGCCAGCTGCCGTGTCGTTCAGGCGCGGGTCGATGTTGATGATGCGCAGGTTGTGTTTTTCGCGAGCGTACACCAGGTTGTTGCCCTGACCGGTGCCGCCCATGCGGGTTTCAACGGGGCTCGAGCCGAACATGACCACAAGCTCGTTGTCCTGCAACGTTTGATAGTTGCTACCGTAGCCGCCCGCTTCGCCATACGTATAGAAAGAAGAACGCATCAGCTGACCGTTGCTGTACGTACCATAGTAGGTAAGGTAGCCGCCCGTAAGGTTCAGCAAACGGCCGACCGGGCTGGAACCCCAAACACCCATGGTCACGCCAGAGGCGTACTGCAGGTACATGGACTCGTCGCCGTACTTTTCGCGAATACGCTTCATCTCGCTTGCGATGGTGTCGAGAGCCTCGTCCCACGAGATGCGCTCGAACTTGCCTTCGCCGCGCTTTGCACCCTCCGCGCGCTTCATGGGGTAGTTCAGGCGCTCGGAGCTTTGCAGCCAGCGGCGAGCAGAGCGGCCGCGCAGGCAAGCGCGCATCTGCGGATCGGCGAAATCGCCGGAGCCCGTGTTGTCGGACTCGATGTACTTGATTTCCCCGTCCTGGACGTGGCACTTCCACACGCAGCAGCAACCGCAGTTCACGGCGCAATGCGTGTAGACGATCTTCTCCTCGGATTCTGCGTGCGCAGGTTCAGTGGCGTTGAACAGGTTTGCGCCCGTTGCAGCAGCGCCGCCGACAGCTGCCAGAGCACCCAGCGCACCAGTCGACTTGACGAACGTGCGACGGTTCATGCATGGCATGTCTTGCATTGCCTCCCCCTTCGTTTCGTTTCGCGCCTTGCCGAAACAGCCTCTTGCTGCGGCAGACACGCCTCCTTCGCACGGCGTTTTCCGCCGCGCGCCGCACCCATCCTCAGCGGGATTCGTCATTCCCTTGAGCGCGGATTTGATGGGCAAACCTTACCGCGCCGCCTGCGCGGTCGTGTCACATAAAACGTGCGAATTTTACGTTTACCCAGGTCAAAAGCTATCACACGCGGCAACATGTGACACAACGAGCCTTACGGGACGCTATACTGTTCAAGGGAGATTATTGCTGCGCGCACATGCAGCTCAACGCTTGCGCACGACAAGGCGCGGCCGCCGAAAACGCCAAGAAGGGCGACGGCCGCACCGCATCGGTGCGCCATCATAGACGAGGACGACCGTGGCACAAACCCGCTTCTCCGATATAGCACGCACGTTCAAGCCAAACGTTGCGGCGCTTGGCTATGCGCTGTTCTTGGCCATCAACGCCGCCGGCGTTTGGGGCGGCGTGTTCCCGTTTCTGCCCATGAATTTCCAAACGCCGGAGATCACGTTCTGGTTCTTCTTGGCGCAATCGCTTGTGTTCTCGCTGTGTTACTTCGCCAGCGCCGTAGGTGTGTACTACTTCCCCGGCCCCACGCGCAAGTTCATCGTCATGCTTGCCAGCGCGCCGTACCTGCTGGGTTGGTGCTGCCTTATCGGCGCCATCTACGTTCACGATGCCGCGCTGCCGCTTGTTGTAGCCGGCGGCGCGCTGCTGGGCCTTGGCTCAGCGGGCTTCTATATGCTGTGGCAGCGCCTGTTCGCCAGCCTTGACGCCGACCGCGGCAACCACGACCTTATCCTGGGAACCGCGTACGGCGCGCTTCTCTATTTCGCGCTGTATGCCATCCCGCAGGCTGTTACCGCGTTTTTGATCCCGCTGGTGTTCATGCCGCTGTTCGCACTTGCCATCACGCTGAAAAGCCGCGAAATCGACCTGCGCCAGCCCATGTTCGACGACATCCCGCGAGACCATCCGCAGGTGTATCGACGCGTACTGCGCGACTACTGGCGCCCCGCTCTGTGCATCGGCGCCATGGCGTTTTGCGCGGGCGTCATGCGCGCGCTTGCCATCGGCGAGCCGCAAGTAGGCAGCCTGGTGAACATGATGTCCATGCTCGGCTGCCTTGTTGCCGGTGCCGGCGTGCTGGTGCTGTGGCAGTTCAAGAACGTGCGCATGAACGTCAGCGGCGCCTATCGCGTGGCGTTTCCCATCATCATCACGTCGTTTCTGCTGCTGCCGTTTTTGACCATCGGCTACGCGCGCCGGCAGGCTGCCATCCTGTACGCCGTGTACAGCGTGGGCATCATGCTTATGATGATCCAATGCGCGCAAGTCTCGCGCGACCGCGGCATCAACCCCGTGTTCATCTACGGCTTCGTGGCCGGCGTGGTATACGCGCTGCACGACGTGGGATTTCTGGCCGGCACGTTCGCCGAGCAAATCCGCGTCATCGGCATGGAGCCCACGGCCATCGTGGCGCTGGTGGCCGTGTATTTGCTGGGGCTTATGTTCTTCATCGGGCAGGGCGGCTTCAAGCGCGCGCTGGCAGGCGCCGACGCCGAGGACATCGAGCTTATGGCCGGCGCGGCGGCAGGTGCTTTAAGCGCAGCCGATGTTGAGGAGCGTCTGACCGATCTTGATGAAGGCGAAGCGGCCCCCGGCGGCGAGACCGCGCGCGCCACCGTAATGCTTGACAGCTGCGCCGCCGCCTGCCCCTACGCGGGCCAAGGCTCGGGCAGCAACGTCAAGCCCATCATCATCCCGCTGGCGGTCGAAGGAAATGCGGGCCCCGGCGGCGAGGGCGGTACAGCAAGCGCCGAAGCCCGCGGCGAAAGCGATGCGCGCAAAGCCGTTGGCGAGCAATCCGCAAGCGGCGGCCGCAGCACCGCCGAGCAAGGCATTGCAACCGCCAACGATCACGCCACGGCCCCGCAGCCCACACCCGCCAGGAGCGCCGACGGCCCCACGTACCAGGACCGTCTTTCGAAGCAGGCAGCGCTTGTGCGCCAGCATTACCGCCTGTCAGCGCGCGAAACCGAGGTTATGGAGCTCATCGCGCGCGGCAACACCGTCGCACGCATCGCCGAGCAGCTGGTGGTGTCCGAGAACACCATCCGCACGCACAGCAAGCGCATCTACGCCAAGCTCGACATCCACAAAAAGCAAGAGCTGCTCGACCTTGTGGAAACGTTCAACCCGAAAGACCTCAAGGAATAGCGCCTCTGTGATGGCAAGAATCGGGGCTTTCTGTAGCTAGAATTCGAATAGCGGCTTCCGTTGGCAAGAATCTGCCATTCCTGCAGCTTCTCGCCCCCTCCCGAGATACAGGCATCCCCAATTCTTGCCAAATCGAAGCCTTTGAGGACCGAAGGGGATACAGGAACCCTCGATTCTTGCCACCCCGCGCAAAGTTTTGCGCCCAAGCTACAGAAAGCCCCGATTCTTGCCCAAACCAACCTTCCGCTCGCAAGATCACACCCGCAGCGCTCAGATTCGCCGCAGACGGCGCGAGGGGGTGCCGCATCTCGGCACCCCCTCGCGCAAAGCCCAATTCGGTTCGCGTCCCAGCCATCAAGGCTATTGCCGCACAGACTGCTACATCTCGGCGATCTGCGCTTGGGAGTCCTGGTACGTCACCCAGCCGGCCGGCAGCTCGTCTACCGCCTCGGCGTGGCACTGCGTGCAGTACAGCGTGGACGCGCGGTGCGCCTTGTGGCACGTGCCGCAGTCGATGTCGCCGTGCTGGCGCGTGTGCGGGTTGAACGGCATGTCGGCCGTCGCCTGCTCCAAATCGTCGCGCGACGTGATGCCGATGGCGTCGTGGCAGCCGCTCTTCAGGCAGAATGCCTCAGAGCCGCCGTCCTTGTCTGAATCCACCATCAGGTCGTTCACGCTGCGCTCGGGCAGCGGGTACTCGTAGTTGCCCGAAACCCACGCCATGCCTTCGCTCATCTGCTGGTCAAGCGAGGGCTCGTGGCAGCCCATACAACCCTGACCTGCGCTTGCGTGCACAACGGCCAGCATGGAGTTCGTGTTCGAAACCTCGTTGCCGTACGCGTCGACGCCCTGCGTGTTCGGCGTGGCCTCGTACGTGTCAAGGTACGTTGACATGGGCGTATGGCACACTATGCCGCAGAAGCTCGGCGTCTCGTGCCACGCCAGCATGCCGCAGCCGGCCACCACCAGCACCGCCACAACCACTACGGCAACGGTGATGCCGCGCTTATGCCTGCGCGGCGCCGGAGCAGCCGGCGAAGCGCCTTCGCCCTGCGCGCGCTCATCGCGGTTTTCGTTCTCGGTCATTTCTCTTGCCTCCTAACGTTTCCTCGATGCCCGTTACGCCTGCGCCGCCGCAGCCGCGGCCTTCTGGCCCGCAAGCCTGCCGGACGTATACGACCAGTTCAGGCCGCAACCACCCGACGGGTAGTCGTCGTAGATGAACGAGCCGCAACACACCTCGCCCGCCGAATAGTAGTTCGGGATGGGGTTGCCGGACGTGTCAAGCACCTGCAGATCCGTGTTCACGTGGTAGCCGCCGAAGCTGCCGTGCGTGCACACGCCCATGGTCAGCACGTAGAACGGCGCCTTCTCGATGGGAACCAGGTTCGCCGCCTTCTTCTTGAACTGCGTGTCCTCGCCAGCGCGCGCCATCTCGTTGTACGCGTCCAGCGATGCCTGCAGCGCCTGCCCCGAAATGCCTAACGCCTCGGCCGCCTCGGCCGCCGTATCGCCCTTCGCAAACACGCCACTTTTCAGCCCGCGGTCGAAGTTTGCCTTCAACCCGCTGCTCAGCGCGTCGTACATGGCCTGGTCGTACACGGCGAAGAACTTCTGGTCGTGGAAGTGAGCCACCTGGTAGTAGATGTCGTGCGTCTGGCCGCCCTCGTTGGCGAAGCGCTCGCCCGCAGAGTTCACCCACATGGCCTTCGTGCTGATAAGCTTCGACTGGCCGGGCTCGACCGGACACGCCAGGATGCCGTTTGTGCCGCCGTGGCCCACGTAGTCGGCACCGATGTCCAGGCCCATCTGCAGGCCTTCGCCCGTCAAGCCCACGCCCACCTCGGTGTACACGCCGGAATAGTCGGGCATGTACTTGTCGATCATCTCGGGGTTGCGGCAGAAGCCACCCGTTGCCATGATGGTTTTCTTCGCGCTGTACTGCACCAGCTCGCCTGCGCCGCTGCGCGCCAGCACGCCGGTAACGGCGCCGTTGTCTACCACCAGCGATTCGGCCGGCATGCCGAAGTGGAACTGCACGCCATTCTCGCGCGCCAGCGCCGTCACGGCGCTTAACGCGTCGTAGGCGCTGTTCTTGCAGTTGTGGGCGCGGGCCACCGTGTCGGTGCCTTTCAGCGACAGCGTGTCCTTGAACGGCACATGCAGGTCTTCGCGCAGCCAGTCGATGGTCTTGCCGAACTCCTCCGAGCACATCACTTGGATGTCGCGGTCAAGCTTGTCGCCGCCGCGACGGAGCAGGTACGCCAAGAAGTCCTCGGCGCTGTCGTCGACGCCTTTCTCCTTCTGCATCTGCGTGTTCGCGCCGTACAGCGTGCCAAGCGCCAGCGAGCTCGACCCGGCAAGCCACGCCTCCTTCTCGATGAGGATGGTGCTCGCGCCGGCGCATGCCGCCATCGCGGCTGCCGACACGCCCGCACCGCCGCCGCCGACCACCAGCACGTCGCACGACACCGTTTTCGACACGTTTGCGGACGCCTCGCTTTTCGGCGTGCAGCCGAACAGGCCACCGCCCGCCAGCGCCAACATGCCGCCGCCCACCAGCGTGGCGAACTGACGGCGCGTCAGCGACCGCGCGCTTTCGGATTGTCTCATCCGTCCCTCCTTCTCCGTTGCGAACAGCGCAGCGCCCGTCTTTTGGCGGGAAGCCTGCTGCGTTTTGCCTTCCCGGCCGTTCGCATCCTTGGGCTTTCAACGCGCCCCATAGTAGGCGCGCACGCGCACGCCCAGAAGCCACCTATCGTGTGAAAATGCAGCGGGTGATTTCTATACAAGCATGTGACCTGGTGTTTTATCCTCACACGGTTCGTGCGAGGTACCTTTTTGCAGGCTGCAAACGCTTACGACCGTACACCCTGGCAGCCTGTTATAATTTGCGAGAATATAAAAGAAGGGAAGCAACAGCATGGCCGCACAACCCGGCACCAACGGCACGGACGCACGACGGAATGCGACATTTTGCGCCGCCGCACCGTATAACGTGGGCAACGTGCCAGACGCTCCGGGCGGCACGAGTTTCGCTTGCGTGGTGGCCAATGAGTCAGATAGCGTTTCCGCCGCCAATCACTCCGCGTCGCAAACCCAAGACGCATCGGGCGCAGCAGCTTATACCCATGCCGCCAGCGCGCCCGCAAACTTAAGCACCACCCACACCGCCCCGCATGCCGGGCATGAGGACACAGGCGCAGGCGCAAATTCATCGCAATCCCAATCATCGAGCAACGGTGCGCTTTCCCGCTGGTTCGGCGCGCCATTCATGCCGTGCTTTCTGGGCCTTGCCGCACTGCGCGTTTGGCTGCAAGTCAACGAATTCGGCGGCTACGCGCAGTCGGACAACGGCATCATCACCATCCTCAGCAACCTCACGTACGGCCTGACGTTCTTGATAGCCGCGGCCGTCGCATGGCGCAAGCCGCCCACACCGCGCACCGAGCACGCCATCGCCTTCATTGCCGCAGCGCTCATGCTGGTCGCCCCGCTGCTGATGCTGGCCGGGCTCGCGCCGAACGCCGGCGCGGTTGCCACGGCAGGCGCGCTGCTGGTCGGCGTGGCCGGCGCGTTCGGCGGCGGCATGTGGGCATGCGCCTACACACGCTTGCCGCTGAAACCTGCGCTCATGTACGCGTTCGCCTCGCTGGCGCTCGGCTCGCTCGGCGGGCTTGCGGTCAGCTTCCTGCCCGAGGGGTCGCGCTATATCGCTAGCCTGTTCATGCCCGCGCTTTCCCTCCTGTGCTTCGAGCGCACACGTACGTACACCGGCGACATGCCGCTTGGTGAACTGGCAGGCAACAGCCACGGCGCAACTCCGCTAGCCGCAAACGCTAGCGACGCGCAAACCACGCCGACAAACGAGAACCGCGAGACCGCCAGCACGCAAACGCCCGGCCGCAACGCCGACGCGGCTACCATGCGTTTTGGGAAAGCCGCCAGCCACCCCTATGACAACGAGCCGAAGCTTTCGCTTGCCCTCATCATCGGCGGCATCGCCGTCTTCGGCCTGGCGCTGGGCCTCTCGCGCGGGTTTCCCGCAGGCAGCCCCGTGCCGTTCGGCCTTCCCGTGCGCTTCGTTCACCAGCTTGGCGTAGTGGCCATCAGCGCCGGCTTTCTGTGGTGGATCGGCGCGAAAGGCCGGCACATCAGTTTCTCTTTGCTGTGGCGCCTTGAAATCGTCATCGCCGCAACCGGTGCGTTTATCCTGATGGTGCTTCCGGGCGCCGCCACGGAAATTGCCGTGGCAATCGTCAACATCGCTGACATGCTGATGCTGTGCGTGCTGTTCATCACCGCGCAAGACGTGGCGCGTCACTCGTCGCTGCACCCGTTCGTCATCTTCGGCGGCGCCTGGGCCGCGCGCGTGCTGTCGCGTAACCTGGGCCGCACCGTGGTTTTCGCCCTGTCGCCCATGACGCAATCGGAAAGCGCCGTGCTCGGCGTCATCGTGTTCGCGCTGTCGCTGAGCATGGTATGCCTGCTGACGGACAACCTCCCCCGCACGCGCAAGCTCTTCATCTACGACGACGAATCCGGCGAAGCAGCAGCCAGCCGCACTGCTTCAGGTCCCGCCGCTTACGAGACGGAAAGCGAAGGCAGCACAGCAGCCAACGTCGCAGCAGCAAGTTCCGCCGCTCTCCCAGCAAATTGCGAAACCGCCGCTCCAGATTCGCGAACCCAAGCGGAACCTCACGCGGAAGGCCCCGCCCCGCAGACGAAAAGCTCCACGCCCGGCGCGCAGCTCGAAAAGCCCGCAGTGGCAAGCTCCGACGAGCAGGTGCGAGAATGGCTGCGCACCAAGCACGGCCTAACGGCTCGCGAAATCGACGTCGCGCTGCTCATCGCGCGCGGGCGCAGCAAGACCTTCATTGCAAACGAACTTTTCATCTCGGAAAACACCGTGCGCACGCACTCGAAAAACGTCTACGCGAAGCTAGGCATCCACTCCCGCGAGGAGCTCATCAGCCTCTTCGAGAATCGCACGCACTCATAAGCGACCCCGGTGTATGGCAAGAATTCAAGCTTTCTGTAGATGCAGCGCTCCTGAATCAAAATTCTGGCAAGAAATAAGGCTTCCTGTAGCTCCCTTTCGGCTTGCAAGATACAGAAATCGAGGATTCGTGCCAAAAGAGCCCTCGGCAAGCCAGATATAGCTACAGAATTGCGGGTTTCTTGCCAGCACAACCGATTTCGCGACCTTCGGCTACAGAAACCCCTGATTCTTGCCAGCCTCACGCAAAGTTTCGCGCTCGAACTACAAAACCTCTGATCCCTGCCAACCTTGCGCCGCAAACTGCCGAGCGGGCCTCGCGGCTAGCCAGCCGGCCATCAGTTCGTCACGTCGCCGTCCTGGTCAAGGCTGATGGCATCGCCCACATACGTTGAAGGCATGCGGAACAACGCCTTGAAGAAGTCTTTCGTGCGCGCGGGCACCTCGCGTATGTCGTACTGCAGCTGCTTTTGGTACTCGTGATAGTCGCTCGGCACGCCCGTAGCCTGCATCCCCAGGCTTTTCGCCGACCACAGCGCGCGATACAGGTGATACGTCTGCGTTGCCACCACAATGTGCTGGCACCCGAACACGTACTTCGCGCGATACATGCTTTCGTACGTGGAGAACCCCGCGTGGTCGCAGAAGATGTCCTCGCTGGGCACGCCTTGCGCAATGGCGTATTGCTTCATAACGCGCACCTCGTTGTACGATTCGGTGCCGTTGTCGCCGCTCATGATAAGTTTCGGCGCAACTCCGGCGAAATACAGCGCGATGCCGTCGTCCAGACGGTCTTGCAAAATGCCCGACGGCGTGCCATCGGCGAACACGGATGCGCCCAGCACCACAATGGCGTCCGCACTGCTGATGCTGGCTTCATCGGCGCTCACGATGGAACCCTTCGCCCCCACGATGGTCGCCACATTCGTCACGGCAAACACCGCAACGATCGCAAGCGCAACGGCTACGACCATATCCAGCACCCGCCTTAGGCATCCCTTATGTTTCTTCGCACTGCTCATAGGCAACCGACAATAGCAAACGGCGAAAGCCCCTCGCAAGCGTTTGCGAATAACGGCGCAACAACGTCACTCAAACTTAACCGGAAAAGCAAAGAGCCCAAAGGCTTCCTTAAGGTTCCCACGAACGCTCCAGGCAACAGGGGCATGGCTAGCGTCACCAGAGGAATGGCAAAGGGCCCGGACGCTACCACCTTACTATCGCCGCCCCCTGCTACTCAGCATCGCCGCCGGAGCGTCTTGCGCCCGCACACCCACCGGGTTCCCCCATCCGCCCCCGCGCCACTCTCCATCCACCATCGAGCCTTGTCGTCCATCGCGCCTCCTGCAACCCCGCCCAAACAAAAAGCGGGCGGTGCCGCATGTTCTGCAGCACCGCCCGCAGCGGTTGCCTTCGCGAAAGCGCCGAAACGCTATTCGCTATTTGGCCACAATGTTTACCAGGCGGCCGGGCACCACGATAACCTTCTTCAGGTCCTTGCCCTCCACGGCGGCCTTCACGGCTTCAAGCGCCACGGCCTTCACGTCGTCCTCGGCAGCATCGGCCGCAACAGTGATGCGCGCCTTCACCTTGCCGTTGACCTGCACGGCCAGCTCAACCTCGTCGTCCTTGGCCTTCTCGGGGTCGAACTCGGGCCACTCCTCAGTGTGGATGGAGCCCTCGTGACCCAGCACGTCGTGCCACAGCTCTTCGGTCATGTGCGGGCAGATAGGCGCCAGCAGCTTCACCAGCACCTCGGCAATCTCGGTGGCAAATGCCTGCTCATCTGCGGAAGCGGCGCGCTGCTCGGGGCCGACCTTGCGCAGGTAGTCGCCCGCAGCGTTGGCCAGCTCCATGATGGCGGCGATGGCGGTGTTGAAGTTGTTGCGGTCGAAGTCGTCCACAACCTTGCCCGCCACACGGTGACGCTCGCGCAGCAGCACCTTGCGCGCTGCCGTAACGTCGGCGTCGGAGGCGCCGGGCTGGAACAGCGTGTCCTCGTCGGCCGCACCCGCCAGGTCGTTCACCATGCGCCACACGCGGTTGAGGAACTTGTGCATGCCGGCCAGGCCGTCCTCGTTCCACTGCAGTTCCTTGTCAGGCGGAGCCATGAACAGGATGTACGCGCGCACGGCATCGCAGCCGTAACCGGCGATCATGTCCTCGGGCGAGATGACGTTGCCCTTCGACTTGCTCATAACGTCGCCGTGCTCGTCAAGCACCATGCCCTGGCACAGCAGGTTCTTGAACGGCTCGTCAAAGTCCACCATGCCCATGTCGCGCAGCACCTTCGTGAAGAAGCGGCTGTACAGCAAGTGCAAAATTGCGTGCTCAATGCCGCCGATGTACTGGTCAACGGGCATCCAGCGGTTCGTCTTGGCGCTATCGAACGGCAGCTCGGTGTTGTGCGGATCGGTGTAGCGTAGGTAATACCAGCTCGAGCACGTGAACGTGTCCATGGTGTCCGTCTCGCGACGCGCCTCGCCACCGCACTTCGGGCACGTGCACTTCGCGAAACCCTCGTGCGTGGCCAGCGTTTCGCCGGCAGCCAGGTCGATGTCCTCGGGCAGGCGCACCGGCAGGTCCTCTTCGGGAACCGGCACCAGGCCGCACTTGTCGCAATAAATCATGGGGATGGGGTTGCCCCAATAGCGCTGGCGGGAAATCAGCCAATCGCGCAGGCGGAACTCCACCTTGCGACGGCCGCGGCCCATGGCCTCCAGGTCGGCGACGATGGCCTCTTCGCCCTCGGAATGCTTGCCGCCGGTCAGGCCCGTGTACTTGCCAGACTGCACCAGGCGCCCCTCGGCCTCCATGGCCGCATCCCAGTCAACGCGGGTGACCACGCGGTTCTGCTCGTCTTTGAGCTGCTCGAACAGCGGGTCGTCATCGCCCAAGATGATGGGGATGATAGGCAGGTCGTACTTCTTTGCGAACTCGAAGTCGCGCTGGTCGCCGCACGGCACGGCCATAACCGCGCCGGTGCCGTAGTCGGCCACGATGTAGTCGGCCACCCATACGGGCACCTTCTCGCCGTTGACGGGGTTCACCACATAGCGGCCCGTGAACGCACCGTGCTTTTCCTTGTTGCCCTGCGCGCGCTCAACAGCGGTGATCTTCTTCGCGTCCTCGACCACCTGCATGACGGCAGCCTCGTATTCCGTGCCCTCCACCAGGCCCTTCAGGATGGGGCTTTCGGGAGCAAGCAGGAAGAAGCTGCAGCCGAACAGCGTATCGGCGCGCGTGGTGAACACGGTGATCAGGTCGTCATCCGTGGGGTTTTCCGGCACGTTGCCGTCTTTGTCGCACAGCGTGAACTTCACTTCGGCGCCCTCGGAGCGGCCGATCCAGTTCGCCTGCATCTGCTTGACGCGCTCGGGCCAGCCGTCCAGCTGATCAAGGTCGTCAAGCAGCTCCTGCGCGTAATCGGTGATCTTGAAGTACCACTGCGTCAGGTCGCGCTTCTCAACCGCGCTGTTGCAACGCCAGCATTCACCTTCGGTGACCTGCTCGTTTGCAAGCACCGTCTGGCACTTCGGGCACCAGTTCACCGGAGAATTGCGGCGCTCCACCAGGCCGCGCTTCCAGAACTGCAGGAAAATCCACTGGCCCCAGCGGTAATATTCGGGGTCGCACGCCACAACGGTGCGATCCCAGTCATAGGACAGGCCCATGCGCTTGAAGCTGGCCTTCTGCGTTTCGATATTCGCGTACGTCCACTTTGCGGGGTGGCTATGATGTTTGATGGCAGCGTTTTCAGCCGGCAGACCAAACGCGTCCCAGCCCATGGGGTGCAGCACGTCGAAGCCGCGCATCTTGGAGTAACGGGCAATCACGTCGCCGATGGTGTAGTTGCGCACGTGGCCCATGTGGATGTCGCCCGACGGATACGGGAACATCTCAAGCACGTACTTCTTCGGCTTGGAATGGTCTTCCGTCACCTTGTGCAGGTTGGAGTCCTCCCAAACCTTCTGCCAACGAGGCTCAATCTCGTGAGGGTTGTACTGTTTCATCGTCTATCTTTCCTTGACTGACGCGGTAATTCACACGTTAGCCATTGTAGCAGCAAGCAACAACAAGCGCCCCCGCACGATGCGAGGGCGCTTGAGATTTCAAACAAGTGCCTGTCTTTGGCTTTGCGAGCTAGCGCTTGATGTTGTAGAACGCGTTGCGGCCGGCGTACTGCGCCTGGGAGTCCAGCTCCTCTTCGATGCGCAGCAGCTGGTTGTACTTGGCCACGCGGTCGCTGCGGCACGGGGCGCCGGTCTTGATCTGGCCAGTGTTCAGCGCCACGGCCAAGTCGGCGATGGTGGTGTCCTCGGTCTCGCCGGAACGATGGGACATAACGCACGCATAGCCAGCCTGCTTGGCCATCTCGATGGCGTCAAGCGTCTCGGACAGGCTGCCGATCTGGTTCACCTTGATAAGGATGGCGTTCGCGCAGCCCAGCTCGATGCCCTTGGCCAGACGCTTGGAGTTCGTAACGAACAGGTCGTCGCCCACCAGCTGCACGCGGTCGCCGATGCGGTCGGTCAGGGCCTTCCAACCGTTCCAATCCTCCTCGGCCATGCCGTCTTCGATGGAGATGATCGGGTACTTGTCGACCAAAGCCTCCCAGTAGTCCACCATTTCGGCGCTGGTAAGCTCACGGCCTTCGCCCGCCAATTCGTACTTGCCGGTTTCAGCGTTGTAAAACTCCGTGGATGCCGGGTCCATGGCGAACATGATGTCCTCGCCGGGCTTGTAACCAGCAGCCTCGCAAGCCTTCACGATGTACTGCAGCGGCTCTTCGTTCGTGGTGAAGTTCGGCGCGAAGCCGCCCTCGTCACCAACGCCGCCGCCCAGGCCGGCCTCGTGCAGCACCTTCTTCAGCGTGTGATAGATCTCGGCGCACCAGCGCAGCGCCTCGGCGAACGTCTCCGCGCCCACCGGCATGATCATGAACTCCTGGAAGTCCACGTTGTTGTCGGCATGCACGCCGCCGTTGAGAATGTTCATCATAGGCGTGGGCAGGATATGGCCGTTCACACCGCCGATGTACTTGTACAGGGGCAGGCCGGCGGATTCGGCAGCGGCCTTTGCGCAGGCCAGCGACACGCCCAGGATGGCGTTTGCGCCCAGAGCGCCCTTGTTGTCCGTGCCGTCAAGCTCCAGCATCACGTCGTCGATAGCGCGCTGGTCGTCTGCCTCGAAGCCGATGAGGGCATCGGCAATTTCGTCGTTCACATGGCCAACGGCATCAAGCGTGCCCTTGCCCAGATAGCGATCCTTGTCGCAATCGCGCAGCTCAACGGCCTCGAATGCGCCCGTAGACGCGCCGGAGGGAACAGCCGCACGACCGAAGGAACCATCCTCCAGCACAACTTCCACTTCAACGGTGGGGTTGCCGCGAGAGTCCAGGACTTCACGCCCGAACACATCGATGATGACGCTCATGAATGCCTCCTTGTAGGATGTTTCCTTTGACCTTGGCGCCTCACTTGCACCAAGCCATACGGGTTCATGATACCACGCGTGCGCGGCAGCGCCCCCGCGCTCCGACGGACGGCACGATGGGCTCGTGCGCGGAAGTCCGCATTACAGGAACGCCGCAACAACCGCCATGAACGCGAGTCCACCAACCAGAGAAACCACATCAGCAACGTTCATACGCGGCTGCCGCAAAACGCTTCGCTTAACATCAAGCCCATAGCAGCGCGCATCCATGGCAACGGACAGTTTATCCGCCCGGCGGAACATGCCAACGAACAGAGGAATGAACACCGATGACCATGCAGACAGGCGCTTCAGAAGGCTGCCATCCGTAAACGGAGCACCGCGCGACCACTGGGCGTCATGCACTGCGCACAGCTCCTGTGCCATCACGGGGATAAAACGCAGCGCCATACAGGCCACCATAGCGAAATCGTCAACGGGGACTTTCAGCACGCGAAGCGGCCGCAAAAACGATTGCAAGGCATCGGTCAGCTGCGAAGACGTAGTGGTAAGCACCACCGCCAAACTTGCCAACACCAGTAAAATCATGCGGATGCCGTAGAAAACTCCCAGTCCAAGCCCCACCTGCTGGTTTATCGATGCGAACACCACCGTAAATGCCGCCAACACATATACGGGAATCCCCATGGCAAGCACCCGCACAACCGGAATTCGCGCAAGCAAAATTGACGCAACGAACAACGCCGCAAGCAGACCCTGCCCCACCCAGGAATCCACCCAAAACAGCGAGATGGTAAATCCAAACAGCAGCATCACCTTCACGCGCGCGTCGCACGCATGAACGATGCTGGAACCCGGAATATATGCGCTCGTCTGCAATTGCATGAAGCGAAGTATAGCGCACGCAGGCTTGATGCTTATAGCAAGCGCTTTCGACCTTGCCAATAACGACATGCGCGCAGTATCAGGGGCTCTCACCCCTCGTCGATACAAGCATGGCAAAGTCTCAAAACCTGACAAGTGACCTGTCCCCTGTCAGGTTTAGCGCACGCGACCTAGTTGTTTGAAAAAAGAAAGGACCCCGAAGGGTCCTTTCAAAACGAGTTTTGCTTGAAAGCCTGAGCTTATTCGGCCTTCTCCTCGGCAGCAGCCTCGGGAGCCTCAGCAGCTTCCTCAGCCTTCTCCTCGGCCTTCGGCTCCTCAACAGCCTCGACCTTCTTCGGAGCAGCCTTCGGGGCAGCGGCCTTCTCAGCCTTCTTGGCCACCGGCTCGGTGCACAGCTCCATGATAACCATGGGAGCATTGTCGCCCTTGCGGTTGCCCAGCTTCATGATGCGGGTGTAGCCACCCTGACGATCGGCGAACATGCCCTGCGCGACCTTCTCGAAGATCTCGCGGACGAGCTCCTTGTCGTTGCCCAGCGCAGCGATGGCCAGACGACGGCTGTGCAGGTCGCCCTTCTTCGCCCAGGTGATGATCTTGTCAACATCGGGGCGGATTTCCTTGGCGCGGGACTCGATGGTCTTGATGCGGTCGTTCAAGAACAGCGCCTGCACCAGGGAACGCTTCATGGCCTTAGTGTGGGCGAAGTCGGTGCCCAGCTTGCGGCCCTTGTAGTTATGCCTCATGGTAGGTATCTCCTATTGCTTCAAATTGAGGTCCATGGAAATAAGCTTGTCCTTCACTTCCTCGATGGACTTCGCACCAAAGTTCCTGATGTTCAGCAGGTCGTTCTCGGAGAACTCGACCAGCTGGCGCACCGAGTGGATACCGGCACGCTTCAGGCAGTTGTACGAGCGGACGGACAGGTCGAGGTCTTCGATCTGCTTGTCAAGCTCGGCGTTCGACTCCTGACCCTCCGGAGCAAAGATGGACGGCACTTCGCCCTCTTCCTCTTCGGGGGTGCTGGTCAGGCTGAGGAACGCACCCATGTACTGGTTGATGATGTTGGCGGCGCGGGTGACTGCGTCGATAGGCGCAATGGAGCCGTCCGTCTCAACTTCCAGAACCAGCTTATCGTAGTCGGTGCGCTGACCCACGCGGGTGTCGGTGACGTTCATCGTGCAACGACGAACCGGGGAGAACAGCGAGTCGACATGGATGACGCCGATGGGGTCTTCCGTGCGCTTGTTGCGCTCAGCAGACACGTAACCGCGGCCCACACCGATGCGCACCGTCATGTCAAGCTGGCCGCCGTCGGCAACCGTGGCAATAACATGCTCGGGGTTGATCAGCGTGAACTCGGCGGGAACCTGCAGGTCCGCACCGGTGACAACGCAGGGACCCTCGGCGGACACATGCGCCGTAGCCTCTTCGATGTCATCGCTCAGAGCCGAGAAGACCAGGCCCTTGACGTTCAGGACGATATCGGTGATATCCTCGATGACGCCCTCGGCCGTGGTGAACTCGTGCTGCACACCTTCGATCTGGATGGCCGTCGCCTTGGCGCCGTCCAGAGAAGACAGCAGAACGCGACGCATGCTGTTACCCAGCGTATAGCCGTAGCCACGCTCCAGCGGTTCCACGATGAAACGCGCAACAGTATCGTTGACTTCTTCCGTTGTTACCGTCGGCCTCATGAACTCTGTCATGTTGGGTAAGCCTCCTTACTATCGCGCGATTACTTGGAGTAGAGCTCGACGATGAGCTGTTCGCGGATGTCGAGATCAATCTGATCGCGGGTCGGAAGAGCAAGAACGCTGCCCTGCAGCTTCTCGATGTCAACTTCCAGCCAAGCAGGCACCTGGAAACGAGCGTTGGAAACGAGAGCGCTCTTGATGACCAGCAGTTCCTTGGACTTGTCAGCAACAGCAATCTTGTCGCCGGCCTTGACGCGGTAGGACGGGATGTCCACGCGACGGCCGTTCACGGTGATGTGACCGTGGGTCACAATCTGACGAGCTTCCTTGCGGGTGCGAGCAAAGCCCAGACGGAAGATAACGCTGTCGAGACGGGACTCGAGGATGATCATCAGGTTGTCGCCGGTGATGCCGGGCATGGACTTAGCCTTGTTGAAGTAGCCGTGGAACTGCTTCTCCAGCACGCCGTAGATGAACTTGACCTTCTGCTTCTCGCGCAGCTGCATCGCGTACTCGGATTCCTTACGACGACGCTTGGGCTCGCGCTTGGAGGTTTTGTTGCTGCTGTAACCCAGCACGACGGGATCCAGGCCCAGCTGGCGGCAGCGCTTAAGAACCGGAGTTCTATTGATAGCCATAGTAAATAGATCCTTTCAGTTACACGCGACGACGCTTCTTGGGGCGGCAGCCGTTGTGCGGGATGGGGGTGCAGTCCTGAATGCTGGAAACTTCCAGGCCGGTCGCCTGCAGGGAACGGATAGCGGTCTCGCGACCAGAACCCGGGCCCTTCACGTACACGGCGACCTTCTTCAGGCCGTGCTCCATAGCCGTCTTGGCGGCAGCCTCAGCAGCCATCTGCGCGGCAAACGGCGTGGACTTACGAGAGCCCTTGAAGCCGACGGTACCGGCGGACTGCCAAGAGATCACGTTGCCCTGAGGATCGGTGATGCTGACGATGGTGTTGTTGAACGTAGACTTGATATGCGCAGCACCAACGGCAATGTTCTTGCGCTCGGAGCGCTTGATGCGCGTGCGCACGTTTTTCTTAGTTGCCACTTCTTAGCTCCCTTACTTACTTCTTCTTGCCGCCGATTTGCTTGCGCGGACCCTTGCGGGTACGAGCGTTCGTGTGGGTGCGCTGACCGCGAACGGGCAGGCCCTTGCGGTGACGCAGGCCACGGTAGCAGCCGATTTCCATAAGGCGCTTAATGTTCTGAGAAACCTCGCGATGCAGATCGCCCTCAACCTTGAGGTTGCCCTGGATGTAGTCGCGGAGCTTCACGAGCTCTTCCTCGGTGAGGTCGTTCGTGCGCGTGTCGGGGTTGATGCCCGTCTCGGCCAAGATCTTCTTGGACGTGGTCAGGCCAATGCCGTAAATGTAGGTCAAGCCGACTTCAATGCGCTTGCCGCGAGGAAGGTCGACACCAACAAGACGTGCCATAGGTAATATCTCCTCTTTCTTCCTAGCCTTGACGCTGCTTATGACGGGGGTTCTCGCAAATCACGAGGACCTTGCCATGGCGTCGAATGATCTTGCACTTGTCGCACATTTTCTTGACCGAAGGACGTACCTTCATTTCAATTTCCTTTCGGTTAATGCGGTCCTATATGTACACACCCAGCCGCTGGTGATTGTTCTCGGGGACAGTAGCGCGCCGGCTTGCGCGCAGGCTGAGACTACTTGAAGCGGTACGTGATGCGCCCGCGGTTCAAGTCGTAGACGGACAGCTCGACCGTCACCTTGTCGCCGGGCAAGATCTTGATGTAATGCATACGCATCTTGCCGGAAATGTGGGCCAGGATTTGGTGGCCGTTTTCCAGCTCCACCTTGAACATGGCGTTCGGCAGGGCTTCAAGAACCTTACCGCCCAGTTCGATAACATCTTGCTTGGTCAACGGTGCTCCTTCAAACTAATTCGTCTTTTCGCAGCAATCCGGAATGATACCAAAAATATTCGATTGTGTGGGAGAAATACATAAAGCGCACAAGACCAGATAAGCTCTTGGCTTTTGAAGTACCTGCATGTCAGGCGTGCGGTCTAGATGCCGCGCAGCCTTCACCACTTGGATTGGGAGAGGCCGCCAGGTATTCGCGCTTGGCGCAGCCGCCTTGTCGGCTATAACGCGCTGGAGTGAATGAGTTGCGTTTCGCGTTCAGATTCTGTAAATGATAGCCCTTCCCTTTCAGCCGTCAAGACTTGTGGAGAAGTTTTCCGCAATCCACCCGCCGCTGCGCAAGGATTGCAAAAGAAAAGCCTTCCGCGATGGAAGGCTTTAAGTTTCGCTGGCTGGGCCACTAGGATTCGAACCTAGGTAGCTGGTACCAAAAACCAGAGTCCTGCCGTTGGACGATGGCCCAGTGCATTCGGTCCGCCGAAGCGGCAGCACATGAAATGGTGGGCCCTGTGGGGATCGAACCCACGACCTTGGGATTAAAAGTCCCCTGCTCTACCGACTGAGCTAAAGGCCCACTTCGCATATGTGCGGCTATCTATTGTAGCGGCGTCAGGTTTTTCGGTCAACGGAAAATCGGAGAATTCGTTTCGTTATACCGAAAACCGATATCCTGGCTTAGAATGGCGGCACTAACCGCCATCAGTTCTTCACGAAGGAAGGCCCGCCATGACGCTGCAACAGCTTCGCTATTTAATTGCCATCGCGGAATATGGCTCCATCAACGCCGCCGCGCAGAACCTGTACGCCTCGCAGTCGAACCTTTCGACCGCCATTAAGGAACTTGAGCAGGAGCTAGGCATCTCCATATTTACGCGCAGCAACCGCGGAGTCACGCTGACGAACGACGGCACCGAGCTTTTGGGTTACGCGCGCCAGGTTATCGAGCAGGCGAACATGCTTGAGGCGCGCTACGCGAACAAGGAGAAGCCGCAGGCACGCCTGGCGGTTTCCACGCAGCATTACGCGTTCAGCGTGCAGGCGTTCGTGAATGTGGTGGAGCAATGCGACGGCGACTACTTCGATTTCATCATGCGAGAAACCACCACGGCCCAGATCATCGACGATGTGCGGTCATTCCGCAGCGAGGTGGGCGTGCTGTACCTTGACGCATTCAACCAGCGTGTGATGCAAAAGGCGTTCGACGATGCTGACGTGGCGTTTTTCCCGCTGTTCGACGCCGGCGTTCATGTGTTCGTGGGCGAAAACCACCCGCTGGCGCATCGCAACATCATCAAGCCCGACGAGCTGACCGAATGGCCACGCTATAGCTTCGAGCAAGGCACCACGAACTCGTTCTATTATTCCGAAGAGCCGCTGAGCTACGTTGAGCACACGCGCAACATCCGCATTTCGGACCGCGGCACGCTTTCCAACCTGCTGACCAGCTACAACGGCTACACGCTGTCCACCGGCGTGCTGTCAAGCGAAATGCACACGGGCATTGTGAGCATCCCGCTTGATACCGACGAGCGCATGACCGTCGGCTACATCATGCACAACGAGCGCAAGCCCTCCCCGCTGCTTGACCGCTACATCGAAGAGCTGCACCGCATCATCAGCGAAAGCGAAGGCGTCGACCCGCGGTAAGGGGTCGACGGCCTGGAAAAGTCAGTTCGCCGGCCGGCAGGCCGGCGAAACCAATTAGCGCATGTTGGAGGCGTAGGGCGCCTTGTCCTTGAGCAGAACGTCGTGCGCGCCGCCCTCGACGATGGACGTGGAGCTGATAACCGTCAGCTTCGCCTTGTCCTGGAACTCGGGAATGGTAAGTGCGCCGCAATTGCACATGGTGGACTTGATCTTCAGCAGCGTCACCGCAATGCTGTCCTTAAGCGGGCCGGCGTAGGGCACGTAGCTGTCCACGCCCTCTTCGAAGCTGAGCGACTTCTTGCCGCCCAGGTCGTAGCGACCCCAGTTACGGGCACGGGCAGAACCCTCGCCCCAGTATTCCTTCATGTAGGTGCCGTTGACCATGACCTTGGCCGACGGGGACTCGTCGAAGCGGGCGAAGTAACGGCCCAGCATGACGAAGTCGGCGCCCATGGCCAGCGCCAGGGAGATGTGATGGTCGTAGACGATGCCGCCGTCGGAGCAGATGGGCACGTAGATGCCGGTTTCCTTGAAGTACTCGTCGCGGGCCTTGGCAACCTCGATGGTGGCCGTAGCCTGACCGCGGCCGATGCCTTTCGTCTCGCGCGTGATGCAGATGGAACCGCCGCCAATGCCGATCTTCACGAAGTCCGCGCCCGCCTCGGCCAAGAAGCGGAAGCCTTCGCCGTCAACTACGTTGCCGGCACCAATCTTCACGGAGTCGCCGTAGTGCTCGCGCACCCACTCGATGGTCATCTTCTGCCAGTCGGAATAGCCCTCGGAGCTGTCGATGCACAGCACGTCCGCACCGGCTTCCACCAGGGCGGGAACGCGCTCGGCGTAGTCGCGGGAGTTGATACCGGCGCCCACCATGTAGCGCTTGTGGCCGTCAAGCATCTCGTTAGGGTTGGACTTATGGTTGTCGTAGTCCTTGCGGAACACCATGTAGGTCAGCTTGCCCTCGGCGTCCACCAGCGGCAGGGAATTCAGCTTGTGATCCCAGATGATGTCGTTAGCTTCCTTGAGCGACGTGTCCGCAGAAGCGGTGACCAGCTTCTCCAGCGGCGTCATGAACTCGGCGACCTTTTCCTCACCGGTCATGCGGGACAGGCGGTAATCGCGCTCGGTCACCACGCCCAGCAGCTTGCCATGCGCAGAGCCATCGTCAGTGACGGGCATAGTGGAATGGCCCGTGGCCTCCTTCAGCTCCACAACCTGGTTCAGCGTCATCTCGGGCGACAGGTTCGCGTCGGACTCCACGAAGCCAGCCTTGTAGTTCTTCACGCGCGCAACCATGGCAGCTTCCTGCTCGATGGTTTGGTTACCGTAAATGAAGCTAAGGCCGCCCTCGGTTGCCAGGGCAACGGCCATATTGTCGTCGGAAACGGCGGCCATGATGGCGCTGACCATGGGGATGTTCAGCGTAAGCGGGCACTCTTCCTGGCCCTTACGGTACTTGACCAGCGGGGTTTTCAGGCTCACCGACGCCGGTATGCACGTTGCAGGCGTATGACCAGGTACCAGAAGATACTCGTTGAACGTACGTGACGGCTCGTCGTAGTAATAAGCCATGGGAGAGGGCTCCTTTTCTCGCAACGGGAATTTGTTGCTAGATATTATAGTCACGCGAAGCGGCCGATTGCGAGAACGGAACGGCAAATAGCGGCGATTATGAAGAAAGTCACGGACAACGCGCCCGAAAACGCGCGATGCCGCCGGCACCAAGCCAGCGGCATCGCGAACGTTTGGATTTTTAGCGGCCGCGTCGCGCGTAGCTAGGCCACGCGTCGGCGAAGCGGCTTTCGCAGAGGGCGAAACGCCCGAACAGCACGCGAAAAGCGAGGTAGCCCGCCGCAAACGCAAAGCTATCCGAGCCCCACCCATTTCGCCACGATGGGCGCATAGCCCAGTGCGAACACGATAAGCATACCAACGGGAATGACGTACGACACGTAGCCGCGCGCCCAGCGCGGGAACTTCAAGCCGCTGCCCGTATCGGCTTCGGCCAGGAAATTTTCCCAGCCCCAGCCGTTTTTGCGTGTGCAGAACAACACCAGCAGCAAGCCGCCCCACGGCAGGATGTTGTTCGACACTAGGAAGTCCTCGATAGCCTGGATGTCGCCGATGCCCGGAACGCTAACGCCCGCAAGCACGTTGAATCCCAGCACGCACGGAAGGCTGAGCACCGCCAGCAACACACCGTTGACCAGGCACGCCTTCTTGCGCGGCGTGCCCCATTGGTCCATGGTGAAACTCATGATGTTTTCGAACACGGCAATGACGGTAGACAGGGCCGCAAACGTCATGAACACGAAGAACAGCACGGCCCACAACTGGCCAAGCGGCATCTCGTTGAACACGCTGGGCAGCGTGATGAACACCAGGCCCGGGCCCGAACCCGGCTCCACGCCGAACGCGAAGCACGACGGGAAGATAACCAGGCCCGCCATCAGAGCCACCAACGTATCGAGCCCCGCCACGCGCACAGCTTCGCCAGTGAGCGTATGGTCCTTGCCAATGTAGCTACCGAAAATGGACATGCCGCCCATGCCTACCGACACGGTGAAGAACGCCTGACCCATGGCCGCGTATACCGCGTCGCCAAACGTTGCCAGCTGCTGGGCAAGCGTATCGCCGGCGAACATCTTGCTGAAATCGGGCATGAGGTAAAACCGCAGGCCATCAGCAGCGCCCGGCAGCGTAACCGCGCGCACGCATAAGGCTAGCAGCACCACGAACAGCGCCATCATCATGACCTTCGTCACGCGCTCGACGCCCTTCTGCACACCCGCGCGGGTAACGCCCACACCCACGCCCACGATGATGAGCATGTACACCGTCAACTGCACCGGGTCGGCCAAAAGGCCGTTGAACACGTCGGCCACCTGGGAACTTTCAAGCCCCACGAATTCGCCCGTGGCGCTTTTCACCACGAACGCAAGCATCCAGCCGCCCACCGTAGTGTAGAACATCATGAGCAGGTAGTTGCCCGCAAGCGCGAGCCACTTGAACGCATGCCATTTCGTGCCCGCGGGTTCCAGCTCGTTGTAGCTGCGCGCGATGGAGCGCTGGCTGGCACGCCCGGCGGCGAACTCCATGATGAGCGCCGGCAAGGCGAAAATGGCCAAAAACACCAGGTACATCAGCACGAACGCCGCGCCGCCGTACTCGCCGGTGATGTAGGGGAAGCGCCACACGTTGCCCAAACCGATGGCACAACCGGCGCTTACCAGAATGAAGCCCAGGCGGCTTCCGAACTTTTCGCGTTCCATTCGCCCTCCAAACCGCGCGATGAACGGTATGCACAAAAAGCGCCCGGCGTTCTTGCGAAACGCCGGGCGCGCACAATCAACCCTTGCAGTGTAGCGGAAACGCACGAAAGCTGCTAGCGACGTGACGGGGAGAAAACCGTTGCCGCCGCCGACAGGGCGGGCGCTTCGGCCGGCGCGCCGCGACAAATTTCGCACTGCGCCGGCATCAGCGGACATCGCAGCGAAGGCACACCCCTCACCGCGATGTCCCAAACCTACCGAGCCCCCTATTCGGAGCGAAGCGCCTCCACCGGGTCCTTGCGGCTTGCCGCGCTTGAGGGAATCAGGCCCGCCAAGAACGTCAGGAACATGCTGATGGCAACAAGTACGATGGCCGCCTGCCACGGCAAGATAGCCACGTTCTCTACGTTGAACAGGGAATACACGATGGCGTTCGCCGGAATGCATCCCAACGCGGTCAGGCCGATGCCAATGACGCCCGCCGTAAAGCCCACAATAATGGTTTCGGCGTTGAATACGCGGCTGATGTCGCCCTTGCTGGCGCCGATGGAGCGTAGGATGCCGATTTCTTTTTTGCGCTCAAGCACGCTGATGTACGTGATGACGCCGATCATGATGGAGCTGACCACCAGCGAGATGGCCACGAACGCCACCAGCACATAGCTAATCATGTTCACGATGGTGGTAACCGAGCTCATAAGCGCGCCAACGATATCGGTATAGCTGACCACCTTTGCGTCATCGCCGTCGACCTTCATGCGATCGTTGTAGCCGTCAAGAATGTCGATGACGCTTTGCTTGCTATCGAAGTCCTTCGGATAGATATCGATGCTGGCAGGCTTCGCGTAATCGGCCCAGCCGAACTTCTTCATGTTGTTGTCATAGCTGCTGGTTTCCGTGGACATAAGGCTGGCTATGAGCTCAGCCAGGTCATTTTCGTCCATGTTCATTTGGAACGCATCGGCAAACGCCGATTCATCGATGCCCATGGCGTTGGACATATTCGCGGAAAGCGTGGACATGTAGCCGCTCATGGCGCTGGAGACTTGCTGCTGGATTGCGCCACTGAACTGGGTCATCACCTGGGTCATGGCCGTTTGCATGTACTGGGCGACCGCGCTTGCCAGCTGCGTTTGCAGCTGCTGCGAGATGGCCTGCGTCAGCGCCGGCAGCAATTGTTGCTGCAGCTGCTGGCCAATTTGCGTCTGCAGCTGCTGCTTAATCTGGTCAGTCATGCCGCTGAAATCGATAGAACCGGCAATGGCGGCTTGCATAGCCGCTTGCGTGGTGGGGTCGGCAAGGTAGGCGGCAATGGCGGCGTTTTGATCCGTCGCGTACTCAGGATGCTCGGACAGCTGGCCGGTAAGCCATGCGGGATACCCCTGCACCACCGCCATGACGCCCTGAGTAAGCGCATCGGTTTTGATGGTAGGCTGCGCGCCGTCGAGGTTAATGTCCAACCCGCTAAAGTCTAGATTCATGCTGCTCAGGTCAATAGCGGACGGGTCAATGCTGATGGACGACGCATCGAACGCAGGCATGTTCGACAGGTCAAGATTCATGCCAGAGAGGTCCAAACTACTGGACAGATCAGCCCCCTCCAGGCCCGACGTCAACGCGCTTTCATCAAATGTGAACGCACTTTGCAACTTCTCGCCGTCGATGGTAAACAAGCTGGACATATCAAGCTGGTTGCCGTCTTTCGCCTCGTCCTCTTCTTCAGCGAACGACTTGCCCGTAATGACGTTCTTCGACGGATTCGCGATTTGATCCTTCACGATTTGCGTGTCGTTTGCCTGGTCGATGAGGTGGTTCACCAGGCTTGTCGGGTAATACAGGCCCACCTTCAGCGACGTGATTCGCGCGTCTTCCTTCGGCTTGACCACGCCGGCAATCTTCAAGGTGTCGCCGCCGTCAACAAGGCCCTTCATGTAGTCGGAATCGCCCGACTTGTCCTTCCACACGCCGTACTCGTCATCGTACTGGTAGAAGCCCGTGGCGTTGACCAGCTTGAACTCCACGTTCATAAGGTCGTCGTACGTAAACGACAGCGTATCGGAAGGCGCGTCAACCTCTTCTTCGTTCGCGAAGGCGCGCACCATATCGTCAAGCTCAGCATGGTCGCGCAGGCCCATGGAATACAGCATGAAGTCGCTGACATTGCCGTTCGGCGTGAGCACCAGCACGATGTCATTGTAACTTTCAGGCCAATGACCGGCTACAACGTCGTACTGGCTTTCAGCCATGTTCATGTTGTTCGGCAGCTCGTAGAAAATGTTCGTGCTCATCATCGACGACATGATGCCGTTCGATGCCGTGCCGGCGCCCAAGCCGATGCTGCCGAACGACTTGTCGGGGTTAACCTGGCGCACGCCATCGGACGTGTCAGGACCGAAAATCTGCGGCGTGACGTTGTATCCGTATTCGATGGAGCTGACGTACTGGTCGATGTCGGATTCGCCCGAATCGAAATACTCCTTCAACGATGCCAGGTCGTTGCTGCCGATGCTGTCGAATGTATTCGCAATCATCTTCGACTCGTGTACGGGCTTGCCGGAATCGCCATCGGACGACTGACTGCCCGAGGACGCATCCGTCGAATCGCCCGACCCGTCGGCGCCAAGCCCCATCATGCTGGTCATGTCGAAGCCCTGGTCCTGGATTTGCAGCGGGTATTCGGAAAGCGCGTTCTCTTCGACATTGGCGATGTAGTTGTTCACGCCATTAGCCAGCGACAAGATGGCGGCGATGCCGATGATGCCGATGCTGCCGGCAAAGGCCGTCATAAGCGTGCGGCCCTTCTTCGTCAACAGGTTCTTGAACGACAGCGACAGAGCCGTCAAAAACGACATGCTGGTGCGGCGCGCTTGTTTGGCCTCGCGGCGCGGCTCGTTTTCGGCGGCAGGGTCGAATGGGCGCGTGTCGCTGCGGATGACGCCGTCTGCCAGCGTGACGATGCGCGTGGCATACCGTTCGGCCAGTTCAGGGTTGTGCGTGACCATAATGACCAGGCGGTCGTTGGCAATTTCGGTCAGCAGATCCATAATCTGCACGCTGGTTTTGGAGTCCAGCGCGCCGGTGGGTTCGTCGGCCAGCAGGATTTCCGGATCGTTGATAAGCGCACGGGCAATGGCCACGCGCTGCATCTGACCACCGGAAAGCTGGCTAGGCTTCTTGTTGATGTGGTCGCCCAAGCCCACGCGGCCCAGCGCCTCAACAGCACGCTGGCGACGCTCGCCACGCGAAACGCCAGACAGCGTCAACGCCAGCTCAACGTTCTCCAAAATGGTTTGGTGCGGAATAAGGTTATATGCCTGGAACACGAAGCCAATGCGGTTGTTGCGGTACGTGTCCCAGTCGCGGTCTTTGTACTCGCGTGTGGACACGCCGTCGACAAGCAGGTTACCGCTGTCGTAATGGTCAAGGCCGCCGATGATATTGAGCATGGTGGTCTTGCCCGAGCCCGACGGGCCAAGCACGGCCACGAACTCGTTGTCGCGGAACGCCACCGACACGTGGTCGAGCGCCGTTTGCGTGAAGTCCGCCACCGTGTAAGACTTGCACACGTCTATCAGTTGCAGCATGAAGCGCCTTTCGAAGTTGAGCTTCCCTCAGCCGGCGCGCACCGCAAGGCGCATCGCGCAAGGCCGTTTTCGGGCTGGCAATCTTCCCGATTATCCCCCAGCGCTCAGCTTGCAATCCCCACCTTCGCCAAATGCGCGGAATCTGTAACCTTCAGACAACCGAACAACCACCGCCCCGTCACGCGCTGGCGCGGCGGGAGCGGTTGGCGTAGTATCATCTGCGAACGACAATCCCGAACGTGAGGAGCGTGTATGGAACGCGAGTCGGCGTGGAAGCGCTACGACGAAGACCAGCTTGCCGAGCTTGAGCAGCTTGGTGCAAGCTACATCGATTTCATTTCCGAGAACAAAACCGAGCGCGAGTTTGCCGCTGCGGCCATCCGCAGCGCCGAGGCCGCGGGCTACGAAAGTCTGGACAACGCTATCGCCGCAGGTCGCAAACTTGTTTCAGGCGACAAGGTGTGGGCAACCATGCGCGGCAAGGCCGTCATTTTGGTGCAGCTGGGCGCTCGCCCGCTCACCGAGGGCATGAACATCCTGGGCGCGCACATCGACAGCCCGCGCCTGGACGTGAAGCAGAACCCGCTGTACGAGTCCAACGATTTCGCCTTCCTGGACACGCACTATTACGGCGGCATCAAGCACTATCAGTGGGTCACCATCCCGCTGGCGCTGCACGGCGTGGTGGCGAAGAAGGACGGCAGCGTTGTGGACGTGAAGATCGGCGAAGACCCGGAAGACCCCGTGTTCTGCGTGTCCGACCTGCTCATTCACCTGGCGAATCAGCAGATGGGCAAGAAAGCCAACGAGGTCGTGGAAGGCGAAGCGCTCGACATCCTGGTAGGCAACCGCCCGCTGGTGGTGCGCAACGACGAAGGCGAGCCCGAGGAGCAGAAGGAGCCGGTGAAGGCGTTCGCGCTCAAGCTGCTCAACGAGAAGTACGGCGTCGAGGAAGAGGACTTCCTGTCCGCCGAGCTTGAAGTGGTGCCCGCCGGACGCGCCCGTGACCTGGGCTTCGACCGCTCCATGGTGCTTGGTTACGGCCAGGACGACAGCGTGTGCGCCTATACGTCGCTGGTGGCGCAGCTGGCCGTTGCTGGCGACGAGCTCGACCGCACGGGCGTGTGCGTGCTAGTGGACAAGGAAGAGATCGGCAGCGTGGGCGCCACCGGCATGGCGTCGCAGTTCTTCGAGAACACCATCGCCGAGATCATGGAGCTTGCCGGCGAGGGCGGCATGCTGCCGCTGCGCCGCGCGCTGGCCGCTTCCGCCATGCTGTCCTCCGACGTGTCCGCCGGCCTTGACCCGGCCTACGCCAGCGTATTCGAGCCGAAGAACAGCGCTTATCTGGGCCGCGGCCTGGTGTTCAACAAGTACACCGGCGCGCGCGGCAAGTCGGGCAGCAACGACGCCCGCGCCGAGTACATGGCCCGCATCCGCAAAATCATGGACGACGCCGGCGTGCAGTTCCAAACCTGCGAGCTGGGCAAAGTCGATGCCGGCGGCGGCGGAACCATCGCGTACATCCCCGCGAAGTACGGCATGGACGTCATCGATTCGGGCGTGGCCGTGCTTTCCATGCACAGCCCCTGGGAAGCCACCAGCAAGGCCGACATCTACGAAGCCGAACGCGGCTACGAAGCCTTCTTGCGCGCCTAACCTGCACAAACACCAGCAGCAAAAAGCCCCCGCAATTGCGGGGGCTTTATTCGTTTACGCATCTCCTTGGAACAAATCCCAGGCCCACCAACGTCAGCGAGGAGCCCGAGGATGCCCGGAATTGCCCCGCCGCAGCACCAAGCGTACTTCGGTACGCGCAGCGTGCTGTACAGCGGGCAAGGCCGGGTGCCATCGGGCTCCACAGCGTCGAGCAAATTCGTCGGCCGGCAGGCCGACGAAACAGTTAGAACTCCAGGCCCTCCAGGCGCTTGAACACTTCGTCCTTGCGCGTAAGGAAATCCCACGGGTCGAAAATCTCGTCGAGCGTTTCCTTCGACAGCTTCGCCTCGGGGTCGGCCTCCAGGCGCTCACGATACGTCGGACCGTCCACGGCGTTCTGGATATCCTCCCACACCGCCATGGCGTTGCGCTGCACGATAACGTAGGCATCCTCGCGCGTAATGCCCGTGTTCACCAGGGCCAGCAGCACCTTGCTGGAGAAGATGAGGCCCTTCGTGCGCCACACGTTGTGCTCCATCTTCGCTGGATACGTTTGCAGTCCATCCAGCATCCACTGCATCTTGCCGAACATGTAGTCCAGCGCGATGAAGCTGTCGGCTAGCGCCACGCGCTCCGTGCCGGAATGGCTGATGTCGCGCTCGAACCACAGCGCCACGTTGTCAAGCGCCACCTGGGCATTCGCCTTCACGCAACGCGCAAGGCCGCACACGCGCTCGGCCGTGATGGGGTTGCGCTTGTGCGGCATGGCCGACGAGCCCTTCTGGCCCTTCTTGAACGGCTCTTCCGCCTCGATGACGTCGGTTTGCTGCAGCAGGCGCACCTGCATGGCAATGGATTCCAGCGTGGCCGCGGCGCAAGCAAGCGCGCACATGACCTGGGCGTGGCGGTCGCGCGCCAGCACCTGAGTGGACAGCGGGTCGGGCGTCAGGCCCAGCTTCTCGCACACGTACTGCTCAACGTAGGGGTCGATGCTGGAGTACGTGCCCACCGCGCCGGAGATGGCGCCGGTTGCGGCAACCTCGCGGGCCTGCTCCAGGCGCGTTTGCGCGCGCTTGAGCGCCCATGCCCAGCTGCCGAACTTCATGCCGAACGTCATGGGCTCGGCGTGGATGCCGTGCGTGCGGCCCACGCACAGCGTGTTCTGGAACTCGAACGCGCGACGCTTGCACGTTTCGCCCAGCTGCTTCGCATCGTCCAGGATAATGTCGATTGCCTGCGTGATCTGGTACGACAGCGCAGTGTCACCCAGGTCGGACGACGTCATGCCGTAGTGTACCCAGCGGCTGGGCTTTTCCTTGCCCTCGGGAACGTCGGCGTCGATGTACTCGGCCATGCACGTGGTGAAGGCGATGACGTCGTGGTTCGTCACCTGCTCGATCTCGTCGATGCGCTCAACCGTGAAGTCGGCGTGGTCGCGAATCCACTGCGCCTCCTCCTTCGTGATGCCGGCCTGACCCAGCTCGGCCTGCGCTTCGCACGCCAGCACCTCGATTTCCTTCCAGATGGAGAACTTGTTCTGAAGCTCCCAGATGGCGCCCATGGCCGGGCGCGTGTAGCGGTTGATCACAACGACCCCTTTCGCGCTTGCTAGTGGATAGGGCCATAATACCGCAGGCGCCTTGCGCAGCGGCATGTACCAGGCGTTTCTGCAGATGGTTTACGCACGCAGCAACGCTCGCGCGTTGCCCGGGAAGGCCTCTTCGATCACGATCATCCATTCGCGGATTCGGTATGCACCTTCGCCGATTTGTGCGCCAGTATGCTAGTATGCCCCTAGCTATTCACTAGGTTTATTGGGGGACACATGACGCAGAATTGCGACGAGAATAATCAGCTGCCGAACGCCTGCGCTGCCTGCGATGCGGATTGCGCCGCGCGCCAGGCGGCAAACGACCAGGTCAACATCGTGGAAAAGGGCCGCATGGAAGGCCCTGACGCCGAAAGCACCACGCATGGCACCGTGCGCGCCGTATGCGTTTCCAAACGCAAGGGCACGCGCAAAACTGTAGTCGACGGCCCGGTTACCATCGAAGCGCACCATGGCGTGGCCGAAGACGCGCACGCCGGAGAATGGCACCGCCAGGTTTCGCTGCTTGCTTGGGAATCCATCGCGAAAGCCCAGGCCCGCGGCCTGGACGTGAAGGAAGGCGACTTCGCCGAGAACATCACCACCGAAGGCATCAACCTTATGGCGCTGCCACTGGGCACGCAAATCAAAATCGGCGACGACGTGCTGCTGGAGCTGTCCCAGCAGGGCAAGGTGTGCCACCAAAAGTGCGCCATCTACTACCTGGCCGGCGACTGCATCTTCCCGCGCGAGGGCATCTTCTTCGTGGCGCTGACCACGGGTCAGGTGAAGGCCGGTGACAGCATCGACGTGGTGAAGCTGGGCGATGGCACGTGCGAGTACACGCCGCAGGAAGCGCTTGACGAGCTGGCGAACACGCCGCGCTAAGCGCAGACCACAAGTTACGCGCAAAAAAAGAAGGGAGCCGTTTGGCTCCCTTCTTTTTTGCTTCGCTAGTCCGAGTTGCCAGGTATCGCGGACGCCGGAGCGCACACCGCCGCCAAGAAGGCCGCGTTTCCCGAGCCTGCCTTTGGCGGCATCTGCCCCAATCCCTTCGCCGCCTTGTTGTCTACAGTGTCTTGAACACGACACGCACTTCATCGATGGCTTCGTTGTCGGCCACCACGATGGCCTTGTCGCCAGGGAACAGCACCGTGTCCTCGTTTGTCACTTCAACGTTATCGTGCGAGGCCACGGCTGCAATCAGGCTGTCGGGCGGCATGGGAATGGCCGACGCCAGCACGCCGGCGTCGTTGGAATGATGACGCATGCGCGGCACCACCACCTCCGTCAGCATCACGTTGCCGTGCGTCAGCGACGAGGCAACCGACACGCTGCCCAGAAGCGTTTCTTCTTCGATCAGGTTCGCAATCAGCGTGGTAGACGACACGCACTCGATGCCCACCTCGTGGAAAATGCGCAGGTTCTTCGGACTGTTCACGCGCGCAATACAGCGCGGCACGTTGAACACACGCTGCGCAATTTCGCACGACACCAGGTTGTCATCGTCCTGGCCCGTGGTGGCAACAAACACGTCCGCGCGGCGAATGCCCGCGTCTTCCTGGAACTTCGAATCGCACCCGTCGCCGTGAATGACCAGGTAGCGACCCTGCAGCACCACCGACAAGCGGTCAGCCGTGTCCAGGTCCTCCTCGATGATGGTCACGTCATTGCCGCTTTGCAGCAGCACGTTTGCCAGATATTCGCCAATCTTGCCGCCGCCGGCAATCACCACGTACATTGTGCGCCCCTAATCCTGAATGTATTTCGAGAACGACTCGATCAGCTCGTGCCGCACGCACGCCAGCACCGAATCGCCGTTGTAAAGAATAGATTCCCTGGTGGGAATGGAACTTGCGCTGCCGTCGCCGCGCTCGAACGCCACGATGCGAATGTCGTGGTCGCGCTCAAGTTCGGACACGCGAATGGTGCTCTTCTCCATCCAGCTAAGGTTCAGCGAGAAGCGCAGTACCTCGAATTCGCCGAACGTGTCCAGGTGCGCCCCGTGGCCCGAAACCACCTTGCTGAACACGTCTTCTGCCACCAGCGACGTGCCACACACATAGTCGATGCCCAGCTGCATGTACGCGCGCTCGTGGTCGGGGTTGTACAGACGCGCAATAACGTGCGGAACGTCGAACAGGCGGCTTGCCACCTCGCAGCACATGAGGTTCGTATTGTCCAGCTGCGTCACCGCCGCGAGAACGGTGCAGTCTTCGATGCCCGCCTTCTCCAGCGTTTCCTCGTCGAAGCCCACGCCTTGAATGGTCGAGCCGTTGAAGTTGCGCCCCAGGTTGGCGAACGCGTCCACGTTGCGGTCGATCACGCACACGTTGCTGCCGTTATCGGACAGCATGTTGGCAAGCTGCGAGCCCACGCGGCCGCATCCCACCACAATAACGTTGCTCATGCATCATCCTTCCTTACGTCCACGCAACAGAATAGCGCAAAAGGCAAGGCGCGCCTAACAGCAAGAAAGGCGACCCGCAAGCCGCCTTTCGCTAAATCAGTTCCATTTGCGCAAGCGTTTTCGCGTACCAGTCCTCATATGTTGGCGGACAGTACTTGTTCGCGTTGGCCAAGGAAATAGTGTACCCGTAGCCCTTCGCCAAACCCTGCACGTGAGCGTTGATGGACTCGCTCCAGCTGCCCCACGACGTGTTGCCCATCCAACCCCACGCGTTGTGGCTGCGGAAGCAGTTCAGACCCTTCGTGGATTCCGTGTTGGAAATGGCCGGCGAAAAACGCGGATCAACGCCGTTTTCCCAGGCGGCTTCCGCGAACGCTGCGCCATAACCGGCAAGCGGGCTGCCTGCCAGGTAATTGTCGATGCGCTGGCTCCATTCGCTAACGAAATCGACTTTGCTGACGTTCCAGTCAACCTCGGAAAGCCCCGTCAGGCCCGCGCCCGGATCGCGCGAAAGCTGCGCTGCGCGATTCGCCAGGGCAGCATCGGTGTGCGCCTGATCCTCGATGCGCACGGCCTCCTCGGCAGCGCGGCGGGCAGCTTCTTCCTCGGCTTCAATGGCCGCAACGCCCTTGGAGATGTTGCGCGTGCTGGCCGTGGCCAGGCGCGACGTTGCCGTGGCAGATGCGTCGTTAGCCTTGTCGGAAAGCGATTCGGCCGAGCCGGAAGCGCCGGCTTGCGTGCTGGTTTCGCTGATACCGAACGTTTGCATGTCATGGGAAACGCCGTTTGCGGCGGTGGCGAACCCCACGCCAAGGCAACCGGCAAGCACGCACGAAGCGCAAGCAAGGCCGGCGACTTTCAGCGCCAACCCTGTTTTCGGATGTGCATTTCGTTTCTTCAAACAATACCTTTCGATCACAGCGCACGACCCCAGGCCGCCGAAGCGGCGACAGCGTGTTACGTTGTGAAATGGATTGCTGTCATGAAGGGCGTTATGCTGTTTTTGACAGGTATATTTTACCGAAGCCCCTCGTCAGAGCCAAATTATGTGGAGATGCCCTCCACTATTTGTTCGATTGACAAATGGCGTTTCAGCATTTTCCCAGGTGAGTGCTTGAGATTTGCAGCCAGCGAAATCGGCCCAGAAATCCACGGCTCCGGCGAACAGACGTTACAAAAACTGCAGCGGTGGGCGCAATTTCGTGCGAGAATCGCTTACCGGAACAACGTGAACGGCAGGAACACCTGGTACTCGCGACCAAGCGGCGTCACCAGCGTCACCGTGCGCAACGTACCCGGCTCGGCATACAGCAGCAGCCCCAACACACAGAACATCACCACCAGCAGCGTCGCAACAAGCACGGGCGTGACCGAACGCGCATGCAGTCCAAACGCCAGTAGCGCCACAGCGCCTACCAGCAGCGGCCACAACCCTTCCGTCATGGCTTCAAGCGAATCCCACGCCACAATCCCCACGCTTATGGGGAGCAACAGCAAGCCCGCCGAAGCAAGCGTGACGCCAAGCAGAAATGCCGCGGCGCTTGCGTTGCCCGGCACAGGAACCGCCATGCGCACAATCCCCAAGACAATAAAGAACAGCGGCCAGCATTGCCACCAGGCGATTTCGCGAATTGCAGCAGAAGCGGCAATGGACACGCCAACCGTCACCAGCAAGCACCCCGCGCACAGCGCAAGGCAAATGCGCAAAAGCGACGGCCGTGTAAGCACGGCACCCGTAACGCTTTCCCGATTGCCGCCCGCAAGCTGTTCGGCGCCCGCAACGTCCATCGATGCGCCAGGCTCGCCAACCTCAGGAGACAATGCGCCCCCCTGCCGCGCGGCACTTGGCGGCGTCGGCGGCAAGTGCGCCGCGCTCACGTATGGCTGCGCCTGAGCCAAACGCGCGGCCGCCGCGCTGCGGCCGCGCGCGCTGCGACAGTCCACCACGCCAAACGTATCGGAATGTACAAGCTGCGGCTCAACGTCAACGGGCCGCACCCGCTTCGGAGCCTTCGGTAAAACCGCCCACAACGCCAGGTAGAGAAACCCCCCGAATCCCAGCGTCAACACAGAAAACGCCACGAAGAAAATACGTGTGACAACCGGGTCGACATCAAGCCGCTCCGCAATCCCGGCGCACGCGCCGCCAACCAGCGCATTGCGCGACCGGTAGAGATGGCGCCTCTCCGTCACCGCTCCTCCTGACCTGCTCCGTTTCGTTTCTCCTGGTCATCGCACATATTCGCCACGCGCTCAACACGCACCGCCAAAATGCGGCGGCGACGCATGGAATGAATCGTGAAGCGGAAACCGTCTTTCTCGAACGAGTAGCCCGTCTGCGGCACGGTGTCCAGCATGCTAAGCACCCAGCCGGCAATGGTCTCGTAGTCCTCAGACTCGGCAAGCGGCCAGCCCATTTCCACGGCGTCTTCCACCGGGAAACGCCCATCGACCAGCCATGCGTCGGGGCCTTCCTGCTTAATGACGGGACGCTCGCGATCCGTTTCGTCCATGATTTCGCCCACGATTTCCTCAACGATGTCCTCAACGGTAATTAAACCATCAGTGCCACCGTATTCGTCAACAACGATGGCCATCTGTTGCCGTTTCGTTTGCATCTCGGTCAGCAGGGGGAACACGTCTTTCGATTCCGGAATGAACAGCGGCTCAAACGCGTAGTCAACCGCCAAATCGTCGCCTTTGCCGTCCAGCACCGGCGGCACCAAATCCTTGTAATGGACGATGCCCACGATGCGGTCGATGTCTTCGTGAAACACCGGAAGGCGGGAATAGCCCGTGCCCATCATGCGATCAACCGCCTGCCGCACGGTTTCGGTGTCCTCGACCAAGATCATATCGACGCGCGGCGTCATAATCTCGCCCGCGTCCATGTCGCCAAGATCCAAAATCTCGTGAATCATGCGCTTTTCGTCGTCGAGCAGCTCATCGCTGTCCGCAACGAAATCCTTGATTTCCTCTTCCGCCGAGGGCGTCTGGCGCTTTTGCGCGCCCAAAAAACCGAACAAGCCTTTCAAACCTTGCTTGCTACTGTCGCCGTCTTCGATTTTGCCGCTCATGGGTTAAACCGCTTCCCTTTTCGTCCTTTTCCTTAAAGAGACAGACTACATGACATACAAAACTACCGCCAGGAATTGCAACACGCTTCCCGCCACAACCCACAAATGGAAAATGGAGTGCATGTACGGAACCTTTTTCAACACGTAGAAGATGCACCCGATTGAATAGCACACGCCGCCGATGACCAGCAGCCACAAACCTGCCGTAGGGATTGCGGAAACAAGCGCCGGCAAATACCACACGATAGCCCAGCCCAAGGCCAGGTACAGCACCGCCGAAATCCAACGTGGGCGAAACACCCAGAACGCCTCGCACGCCACGCCGGCAATGGCAAGCGCCCACACGAACGCGCACAGCCACACGCCGCCCGCATCCGCAAGCGTGATCAGGCAAAACGGCGTATATGAACCGGCAATGAACAAATAGATGCAACTATGGTCGAGCACCTTGAACACGCGCTTGGCCTTGTCGACCGCAATGGCGTGATACAGCGTGGACATGGTGTACTCAAGCAGCATGGTCAGCGAATACACCAGCGCGGCGAACAGCAGGATTCCACCGCCATGGCTGACCGCCTTCACCACCAAAATGGGAATGGCGGCAATGGCCAGCAGCGCGCCGATGCCGTGCGACACGGAATTGGCGATTTCCTCACCCAGCGTGTATTCGCGCACGTTGTGCTTCTTGTTGTGCTCGTTGGCCGATGTTGCCGTCGGCTCGTTGCGGCGCGCCTTCGCTTCGCGCAAATTGCGCGGCTTAAGCTGCGATGGCGTCCATGCGTGAGCAGGCGCGGGCGAGCCCTCCCCGCAGGTGGGCGCCGGCGATGCGTTGAGTGTTGTTTCAGTATCCATACGCCCTTTATACCATACGCCGGCCGCGCCCGATAATTCCGTTGCGCACCCGTAGCAATGCGGCTGCGCAACGGAAGCGCGCCCGCTTGCGCGCAGGGTTATACTAGCTAGCGAGATAAAGGCGCCACAAGCGCCCCCGATACGCACGCAAGGAGCAAACATGCAATACGACGAGCTGAAAGAGCATATCAAGCAGGCCATGAAGGCGCACGACAAGGTGCGCCTGTCCATCCTTCGCCAAGTACACGGTGAGATCAAGAACATCGAGGTCAACGAGCGCCGCGAAATCACCGAACAAGACGTCAACGACATGACGAAGCGCGTTATCAAGCAAACGAAAGAAACGCTGGAGGGCTCCATCAAAGCCGGCAACAACCAGGAGCGCACCGACACGCTGGCCGCGCAGGTTCAGATGCTTGAAGAGCTGCTGCCCCAGCAGCTGTCCGGCGAGCAGTTGTCCGCGCTCATCGACACCGTGCTGGCAGAAACCGGCGCTACCACGAAGAAGGAGATGGGCCGCGTGATGGGCGAGCTCACGAAGCGCACCGGCGGCAACTTCGATAAGGCCGCAGCGGCAAAGGAGCTGGGCGGCAAGCTTTCGTAAGCACGGCGCCCGCCCGCCGCGTCAAACGCAGCGTTGTGGACGGTTTGGTCGTGTTTTGCGGCCGCATCAGCCGCCACCCCGTCGGTTGTGGGCGGTTTCAGGCCGTCGAGGCGCGCGCCGCCTCGCAAAAGACCAGGTTCGCAAGGCGGCACGCCGCACGCGCGCCGGCCAAACCACCCACAACCGACGTGCGCGCAACAAAGGCCCGGCATATGCCGGGCCTTTTGCGTCCCTCCGATTACTCGAAGTGGTCGGCAGCTTTTTCCAGCTGCTCGATGATGTTGATGCTTTGCGGGCACATGGATTCGCACGCACCGCACTGGATGCAGTCGCTCGCGCGGCCCGGAGCCGCCTGCCAGCTGTACTGCTGCTTGGCGAACTCGGTGTTCTCCGTTTGGATTTCCAAGTTCAACAGGTTCATGATCTCGGGGATGGCAACCTGCTGCGGGCAATCCTTTACGCAGTAGCGGCAATTCGTGCACGGCACCGTAGACATAGCGGCCAGCACATCGCGCGCCGCGTCAAGCGCCGCCTGTTCTTCGGCCGAAAACGCGCCACCGTGCTCACGCCATTCCGCTACGTTCTGTTTCACCTGGTCAAGCGTCGACATGCCCGAAAGCACCGTCATGACATTGGGCTGGTTGAAGCAGAAGCGGTACGCCCACGACACCTGGCTGAGGTCGGGGCGAGCAGCCAGAAGCGGCGCGGCCACGGCTTCGGGCAGGTCGGCCAAACGACCGCCGCGCGCCGGTTCCATCACCACAACAGGCTTGTCGTACTTGCGCGCGACCTCCATGTTGCGGCGCGCCTGGACAACAGGACTTTCCCAATCCAGGTAGTTCACCTGCAGTTGGATGAAGTCCACCTCCGGATGCGCCTGCAGCAATTCCTCAAGCGTATCGGCGCCATCGTGCATGCTGAAGCCCACGTGGCGAATTTTGCCAGCCGCCTTCATCTCCTGCGCCCATTCCCACAAACCGAAGTCGTCGAACTTCTTCGTACGCTCGCCGCCTACGTTGTGCAACAGGTAGTAGTCCACATAGTCAGTGCCCAAGCGCTCAAGCGACGCGTCCAGGCACGCCTTCGCTGTTTCGGCGTCGGGAAGCGCCCAGGCCAGGCACTTCGTGGCAATGGTGAAGCTTTCGCGCGGATAGCGCTCCACCAGCGCCTCGCGCAGCGCAACCTCGGACTGGCCGTTGTGGTACACGAATGCGGTATCGAAATACGTACCACCCGCCTGCATAAACGCATCCACTATCTGTTTGACCTGCTCAACGTCAATAGCGGTGACGTCTTTGGGGTCGGTCAGCGGCAAGCGCATGCAGCCAAAGCCCAGCTTCGGCACCGTAGCGTATTCTTCTTTCATG